>JAALKD010000029.1:0-8535 GCA_011088215.1 Sphingomonadales bacterium
TATGTTTGCCCCACCCGAAATGATCATGTCTTTTTTTCTATCTCCGATGAATAAGTAACCATCGGCGTCTAAGTGCCCCATATCGCCGACAGTCGCATGCCCCTTATACCGTTGATCGACAATTGAACCATCGGCGTTGCTATAATTGAAATCGCCGAAAATAGGCAGGTTCACATAGATTGTTCCGACCTCGCCGGTGGGGCATTCTGTCATATCATCATCGAGGATTTTTATCGAACCACCCGGTAGTATTTTTCCAACAGATCCAGGCTTTCGTGCTGCCTCGTCGGAACTGATCAGGGTCATAAATCCAATTTCGCTGGCACCGTAACTTTCGTAAAAAATTGGTCCCAGCCAGTCGATCATCTCGGCTTTGACCTCAGTAGGCCATGGAGACCCGGTTGAAACGGCAAACTTGAGAGACGACAGGTCATATTGATCGCGTATGCTGCGCGACAGCTTCAACAGCCGTATCATCATGGTGGGCACGATGTAGATATGGGTAATTTTATGAAATTGGATCAACTCCATAAAGTCGATAGGGTCGAATTTTGGGGCAATCACTATATCCATGTACCCACAAGCGACAGCGAACATCGATAGGGCATGCGGCGCACTGTGATACAGCGGCGCTGCGACCATAAATTTGTCCCCAGCAACAGCCTGCATCAGGTCACGGGCAAGTCCCGCATAGACTAGGTACTGGTCTGGTGCGTTAGGGTCGGTGTTGCGCTTTATGCCCTTCGGCATTCCGGTGCTGCCTGATGTATAGGCAAAAAGCCCGCGAAACCGAAGGGGATCTCCGGCATAAGCATTTGCTGCACTCCTCAGTTTGCTGAGGTTTTTGATGTTTGCGGGTAGTTTTTCTGGCAATGTAGTGTCGTATGCGGCCACGATTTCTGCTGGTGCTTCCATGCTCAGAATTGGAATGCCACCGAAAGCTGTAACATCCAGTTTTGCTAGCAGGTCATCATGCGCCAACAGAACAATTGCCTGCGAGTCTGCCAGGATATGAGCAATCTCTTTGGCTGGCGCGTGCCAGTTGAGCATGACATAGCGTGCACCCAGCAGGCGGCAGGCCTCAACAAGTTCCAGGCATTGCAAGTCATTGCGCATCAATACCGCGATCACAGTTTCCTCTGCGACGCCGTAGCCTGATAGAACAGTCGCTGTTTTTCGGGCGGCAATTTCAAATACGCTGCGCGTAACTTTGGTGCGGTTGAGTGAAAGGGATGTCACGAAGGCTCCTAACCGTAAATGCTGTGGCTTCAAGGATGAGCCTAAAGACTATGAAGATCGGTTTGAAGAGGCAATCGGTTTAATCGAGTGTCTATGTTTTTGATTACAGTACTAGGCATTGATAGGTGCAATTAATGTCGGGGGTGCGCTTCCCCAATTGCATCTAACACCGCAAGGGTTAGGTCTTCAGGCACAGAATCGGGGACAAAACTGCTTGACGACCCGAATGCCTGTTGGCTCATTTCAAAGGTTGCCAGGTAGGTCCGAAAGTGAATCCTACACATGGGGCATAAAACCATGTGGCCTTCAAAAACCCTCAGTTGACGATCGGTTAAGTTACCGTCCACATAGTCAGCGACAAACCCGTCAAACTGTCTGCATGTAATTAGCCCCGGACCATACTGCAGTAAATTACCGCCGAACTTTTGCTTTAGCCTGCTCTTGGGTCGTCCGCTCCCTCGCAATTTCGCAAGACCGCTAATATAAAGATCATACATTGGTTTTTCCTTCAAAAATATGCATTAGCTTGCTGCGTAACTCTAGCCTGGCGCGGTGAAGCCGAACTTTCGTTGCTGATAGACTGATATCCAGCGTTTCCGCAATTTCGGCGAGGCGCATGCCATCGATATCTTTCATAATGATGACCGTGCGGTATATGTCTGATAGGTTGGAAATCGCTTCATGTATCAAACGCTGATTTTCTCGGGACTCGAGTAGCGCCTCGGCGTCAGGCGCAAGCAGATCAGTGGGAAAGATAAGAAATCCAAATTCGTCGTATTTGAGTGAGTTTTGATCTTCTGCGACTTCGGTTGGCGTGTTTTTTCTACCGCGCAATTTAGACAAAGCGCAATTGCGGGCTATGGACACCAACCAGGTGGTCACAGCACTGTCACCTCTGAATTCACTGACGTTGCGAAAGGCGTTAAAGAAAGTTTCTTGAAAACAGTCTCGTACATCCTCTTCGCAAGGCAAATACCGTCGCAGGGTGGCATAAACGATTTGGCCGGTATCCCTGACAAACTGTTCCTGAACAGCAGGTTCTTGATGCTTAAGGTCGCTGATTTTTTCAGCGTTCCAGCTTGGCTCCGAACGTTGCTTCTTATCGTTACGCCGATGCTTCAATTTTGGGATACCTTTGTTCACACCAATAAACGCGGCGCGTAATTTGAAAATCAACTAGGCGCCAGAGTGTATGTAATTAATGTTAAAAATAGTGCTCTGTTTTGACCGTGAGGATTAGCAATCGCTCTGTCTGCTTTGGTAACAAAATAATTTGGAGATATCAGGTCAGAAGGCTCTACCTATAGATATGCCAAACACCAGCGAGTCCTCTTCCGAAAAATCGTAGTGAAGCTGGGGTGCGAAGGTAAACCCGTCACTGACTTCAAATTCGTACAAAGCGCCTATTCGTGCGGCAAAATATGTCTCGCCGTGCGAGATTTCTGCGCCGGCTCCCAGTTGGGTCACCAGCCCGCGCCATAGGTGAATGTCAGTAACGACAAACAGTGTAGTGCTGTCGATGTCTCCAAAAGCTCGTTCGGCAATGAACCCCAAGCCTAATAATCGGTTGATGCGGTATTCATAATCTATACCCAACGTGACTGCTGTTTCGGACTCGCCGGCAATGTCTGTGCCACCGGCAAAGACAGAGATGTGATGCCGCTCGTCCTCATTGAAATGGACGGTTGATGTAGTGTGATGCCCGCCAGATTGTGCGGTGGCCGCGGGCATCAGTAGAGTTGCTAGGGCAAGCCCGATTATGGCTGTCATTAGACATGTTGGTTTCATGCGCAAATCTCCGTACGCCAACGATTGAACCGGTGGTGTGTGGCCGGTCTTGGGAGTTTTTAGCTGCGATAGCCCTGCACTGAACGGAGAGTTATCCCTCTTGTTTGTTTAGCTCCTGAAGTTCGCGGCCGAGGAAAAAGCTGATTGCAGTTCGAATGACCACGAGCGATGCGACGAAAATCAAGCTTTCTACTGTTCGGGAAATCACGGTGTTGATGATATCTGAGGCGATCATGAATTCGATGCCAAGTAAGATATAGGTACCCAATTGCAAACGGACTTGTTCGCATCCAACTATGCCGGAAAACCGACCGGAAAACCGGCCTAGTTCTGTGCCAATCAATCTGATAAAACTGAGGACAAACCCGTATAAAACGATACTAATTCCTACGATATCGACAAACGTTGCGGCATGTTCCAGCCATTCCATCAAATGTTCCACAGTTTTCCCCTCTTGCCTAAATAAGTGACGCGTCGGTAATTATCTCAACAATCGACGGCCCATCGTAGGCCATTGCTTGCTTGATTGCGTCTTCAAGCTGTTCGGCTTTTGTCACTTTCCAGCCGCCGCCGCCGCATAATTTGGCGTAAGCAGCGAACGATGGATTATGCAATGACGTTTGCCAAACCTGCCATTCAGCTGCCATTTGCTCTTTGCTTATTTTGCCCAGTTCCGAATTATTCAATAGAATATGCGTGATGTTCATGCCGTATTTTACCGCAGTGGTGAAGTCGGCCAGATACTGTCCAAAACCGCCGTCACCGGAAACCGATATCACTGGTCTGCCTTTGTAGGGGCCATCTTCTGTGGTGGCGCACCAGGAACCAATTGCTGCAGGGAACGAGAAGCCAATTGAGCCCAAGTAGCCGGACATCAGAACTCGCTGGTCTGCCTTCGTCTCAAAATAACGGCCAAAACTATAGGTATTATTACCCACATCTACTGGCAAAATAGCGCCTTCCGGCACGAACTGCGATAATGTTCTGAACAATACGGCGGAATTTATGCCAGCTTCGACATTGTCGCTGCTGCGGCGCAATTTTTCGGTGCGCCAAATATTCCAGCGCTCAGCAAGTTCCGGCAACTGGTCTGTGGCCATAACCGTGGAGGGGAGGGCCGTAGACACCAGTTGCGCTGTGCGTGCGATTTCACCCCAGACCGGGATGTCAACCGGATGAAACCTGCCGAGCGCTGCCCGATCAAAATCAACCTGAATAGTTGGTTTCGACGATTCAATCCCTGTGTGATTTGAAAATGAAGCGCCAAAAACAATTTGTAGGTCGCATTCGTTCATGAACCAGCTGGCTATAGGGGTGCCAGAACGGCCGAGAACGCCCGCGGCATTCGGGTGATTATCGGGAATCTGTCCTTTTGCTTTGAAAGTTGTGACGACAGGGCACGAGAGTCTTTCCGCCAGTTTGATTATTTCAGACATGCCGGTAAGTGCGCCATAACCCACAACAATTAGGGGTCGCTCTGCCATCTTGATTGCGCTGACCATTTTGTCCAGCGAGGCATGGTCTGGTTCCATTACATGTGTGCCGATACGGCCCATGGGCCCGCTTGGCTTGGCATCGTCAGCGGCTTCGATAACCTGTACTTCGTCAGGGAATATCAAATGTGATACGTCGCGTTGAATATGGGCGTTCTTAACCGCCAATGTCATTAATTCTGCATGCTTTGAGCCGTGCAAGACTGTTTCACTGAATGACGACACAGCGTCAAACGCACTGGTGAGGTCGATGTCTTGAAATGCGCCGGCGCCTTTTACTTTCGAGTCTACCTGTCCGGTAAGCGCCAGCACAGGCGCACGGTCTACTTTCGCATCCCAAAGGCCGGTGAGAAGATTGGTAGCCCCCGGACCAGCGATGGTCAGGCATGCGGCGGGTTTGCCTGTTAACTTGGCGTAGCCTGACGCCGCGAAAGCTGCAGCACCTTCGTGACGAATACCGAAATATCGCAAATTACCAGCAACTTCTTCTTTCCGCAGCGCATCGGCAAGGCCAAGGTTTGAATGGCCAACCATTCCAAAAACAGTGTTTATGCCCCAGTTTGTCATGGTTTTAGCCATAATGTCCGACACCGTTGTTGTGCTTTCAGGGTCGGCAGGCATGCCAATAAAGACATCACCTTCTTCAACTTTGACGGCATAGACGTCCTGTCCACTGTCTTCGTGCCCGCCCGGTGGTTTTCCGGTTAGGGGATCAAAGTCCCAGCCGTGCCAAGGGCAGCGGATCCAGCATTTGTCATCAATACCCTTTTCGATTGACCCTTCTCCTAGCGGGCCGCCTTGGTGCGGGCAGTGATTATCCATTGCGGCAAACTGGCCGTCAAAGTGGGATAGGCAAATGGACTTGGTGCCGGCAGTAACTGTTTTTACCCGTCCTTCAGGTAACTCGCTTACTTTTGCGACATTCGTCCATACAAGATCAGCGGTCGATTGATTGGTATCAGTGGTCATAGAAAGCTCCCCGTAAGCACATGAAATGTGCCCGTTTAATAGTTAGATGCCTGTGAGCATCAAAAGGTTACAGGTCTTTTTTTTCGTCAGCTTTTTGAGCTGCAAGGATTGCAGTCACCAAGTCTTCTGGAACTTGCGGCAGCTCCTGCTGCGCCTGTCGTTCTGTGGCGACTTTGGCCGTTTCAATACTGCGTCGGTACGCAGCCAAATAGTCACGGCATTCGCGGCAAACTTTCATATGCATGTCAAAGACAACGCGTTTCACGGTTGGCAATTCGCCGTCTAGATATTGAAGAATGAAACCTTCAAACTCCTCGCAGCTCATCATCATTGGCATTTTATAGAGCCAGCGTCTGATCTGGGATGTTCTGCTACGCGTCATTATGAAACCCTCCTTTCATCGAAAACCGGTTCAAGGATTTTTTTCAGCGCGGCGCGGGCGCGGTGCAGTCGAACTTTGGTGGCGGACAGGGAAAGCGATAACATTTCGGCAACCTCCGCAGTATTGTGTCCTTCAATATCTCGAAGATAGAGCACGTCCCGCATGCCGGGAGGCAGGCTCTGAATGGCTGCAATAACTTGTTGCTGCGCGCCCTTTTGTTCCAAAATTTCTTCCGTGCTTGGCAAGGTTTGCCATAATGGTTCGATTCTGCAGCCGTCCTGGTCAAAAGTAGGTTGAAGTTCGTCGAGCGATTCCATTGTTGCCGCCGCTCGCTTGCGCATTTTTTTAAGGCATGAGTTTACCAATATTCGGTACACCCAACTAAAAATATCCGCCTCTTGCCTAAAATTGGCAATATTTTTGTGCACCTGAATGTAGCACTCCTGAACACAATCTTTTGCTTCATCAGGGCAGCCAAGCATTTGCTCGGCCTTCAACAGCAGTCGAGGCCCATAAAGCCTAATGAGCTCCTCAAAGGCATGCTGGTCGCCGCTCACAAGGCGATCAACTAGGCTTTTTGGATCCGTCATCGGCATATTGGTCTTTCGTGATTTCTCAAAAGACTAGGCGTCATGTATCGTCAATTCAACCGTATCTTTTTGTAACCTTTTGACGGTAAACGGCATCTAACCAATTGTGGAGCTTAGTCCGAAATCTGGAAAACGCTGAGGGGAGCAGTTTATGAATAAGGTTGTTGTTGCACAGTTTAGTGGTTTGGAAGATCGCAAACCAATTGCTGCGCTTGTCGCCAATGTCGACTTGGTGGTCACCAGATATGATGACAATGTGTCCGTCTTGTATGGTCGTTGTTTGCACCGGGGCGCAATGCTTGCTGACGGCTTTGTTGACGGCCCAAACCTGATGTGCGGCGTTCATGGTTGGGATTTCAGGCTCGATTCTGGTGTCTCCGAATACAATAACAGCGAAAACTGGCAAAATTCAGCATTTGGGTTGAAGGTGACGATGTACTTGTTGACGAGGACGAGATAAGCGTCTGGCATGATAAGAACCCGCAGCCGTTTCAGCGCGATCAGTACCTTGGTCAATATGCCGACCCTCACCCAGATGCTGCTGAGGCTCATGTGGGACTTATACAGGAGTATGCGAAAAACGGACTGAGCAAAACTGGGCATCACGGCGTGACGGTGGCTATGGGTGTCCCGCGCCCTGACCTGCCAGATTGGGATGATATCCAGTTCGTTGTCGGGCAGTTGCATAAGCCGCCGCATTTGGATGATGCAGAAATTGGCACTGATGTGGTTATTGGAAAGGCCGCCAAAAAACCATTACGGCTTAAAATACCGCTGTTCGTTTCAGACATGAGTTTTGGCGCTTTATCAGAGGAAGCAAAAATATCGCTTGCGCGCGGTGCGGAGATGGCAGGCACCGGAATATGCTCGGGCGAAGGCGGCATGTTGCCAGAAGAACAAGCAGAAAATTCACGTTATTTCTACGAACTTGCCTCGGCGCGTTTCGGCTATAGCCAAGATAAAGTTAAAAAATGCCAGGCCTTCCATTTTAAAGGTGGGCAGGGCGCAAAAACCGGCACTGGTGGTCATTTGCCGGGCAACAAGGTGGTTGGAAAAATCGCGGAAGTGCGAGGCCTCGAAGAAGGCACTGCAGCTATTTCGCCCGCCCGTTTCCCTGAATGGACCGAAGTGTCGCAAATTAAAGACTTCGCTGACGAAGTGCGTGAATTTACTGGTGGTATCCCCATCGGCTACAAACTTTCGGCTCAGCATATTGAACGCGATATTGACGCTGCGCTTGAAGTGGGCGTTGATTACATCATTCTTGATGGTCGCGGTGGTGGCACCGGTGCGGCACCGGTAATCTTCCGCGACAATATATCGGTTCCAACCATTCCTGCCCTTGCCCGAGCGCGGCGACACCTCGATGTTTCCGGGGCGAACCATGTCAGCCTAATCACCACTGGGGGCCTGCGAAAACCGGCCGATTTCGCTAAGGCTTTGGCGCTGGGCGCTGATGCGGTTGCGTTGTCGAACGCAGCTATGCAAGCGATAGGGTGTTTAGGCATGCGTGCTTGCCAAACCAATAATTGTCCGGTTGGTATCGCAACTCAGAAAAAAAATCTGCGCAGTCGTTTGATTGTGCAAAATTCCGCCGAACAACTGGCACGCTTTTTTGACTCCAGCGTTGAGCTGATGAAAATTCTCGCTCGTGCATGTGGCCACGATCATTTCAGTGATTTTTCGGCCGATGATCTTGTTACCTGGAAATATGAAATGGCGAAGCTGTCAGGCGTACCCTTTGCCGGAGTGGCAGATGTTTAGCATTGCACCGCTAATCGGCATCTATTTCGCCATTGGGCTTTTGTTTGGCATTGCTTTTGTAACCAAAGGCTGTGTCGCCATCGAGCCCGCCGCAAAAGATAGTGGCTTTCGGGTGCGATTGCTTTTGTTGCCAGGCGGCATTGGACTGTGGCCCCTGCTTTTGGTGAAATGGATATCCAGCAGGAGAACCACATGAAGCGCGGACATAGAAAGGTCCATTTGGCTGTATGGATTGTCATGATCCCGTTACTGGCGTTGCTGATGTGGCAAGCGCAGGACGGCAAACGCGTAGTGCCGGCAGAAAATTCTC
>JAALKD010000029.1:8635-40813 GCA_011088215.1 Sphingomonadales bacterium
TTGCTGATGTGGCAAGCGCAGGACGGCAAACGCGTAGTGCCGGCAGAAAATTCTCGTCCACTCGTCAAGCAAACTGAGGTGTTCAAGTGAGCCATGGTTATGTTCCGGTTCAGTGGAACCAAAATAAGAAAGTATATGATATTATTCTGTGGTTGGCGATTGTTGCGGCCATTGCACTCAATGTTGTGGTTTCGGGCGCAAGCGTCCCTGCACCGTTGGCACCAAGCGACGAAATATTAGTCCTACGCGCACTCGGTGACACTGGCTTTATCCTGCTCAATATCATTCTGGCAATTGGGCCGCTAGCGCGCCTTAACAAGGGTTTTTTGCCGCTGTTGTACAACCGGCGGCATATGGGCGTTTCGTTTTTTATTATCGTTTTAGCGCACGGTATATTCGCGCTTTTTTGGTATCATGGCTTCGGAGTGCAAGACCCGATTACATCTGTGTTTACTAGTCAGGGCACGTTTGAGACAGTCAGTGATTACCCATTCCAGCCACTAGGCTTTGTTGCACTGTTAATCTTTTTCCTTATGGCAGCAACCAGCCATGATTTCTGGAACGCTGTGCTAGGCCCCAGGTTCTGGAAGGGCCTGCATATGCTGGTGTATGTGGCTTATGCATTGGTGCTTTTGCATCTGGCGCTGGGTGCGCTTCAGGCGGAGCCGTCGCGCGTGCCGAACTGGGTGCCATTCGTTAGCCTGGTATGGGTTGGTGGCTTACATCTCATATCCACGTTCGCTGGTAAAGTAGATCTGTCAAAAGTTGATAGCGGTGAGTGGGTCGAAGTTTCGGACCCGCAGGCAATCGAGCGAGGCGTTGGCCGCGTTATTGAAATCAAGGGCCAGGAACGCGTGGCGATCTTTCGTACTGAAAATGATGAGTTTGGTGCCATTTCCAATGTTTGCAGGCATCAGGCTGGGCCGTTGGGGGAAGGCTGTATGATCGATGGTTTGGTTACCTGTCCCTGGCATGGCTTCCAGTATCAGTTGGAGGATGGCGCCTCGCCGCCGCCCTTTGAAGAAAAAGTCGCGACTTACGAGCTGAAGGTTGAGAACGGTTCACTGTTGTTGAATACAACGGCGCTACCTCCCGGCACGCCCCGGCCATTAGTCAAGCTGGCAAATCAGATATCGGAGGCGTCATGAAAACCCCATTTTTTGTTGGTTATCTTCCGTTCCCGAAGGTGCTGAAGCCTCTCTTTCAGTGGGCGGTTCCACTTCTGCTGTTGGCGAGTTTTGCGACTGCCTATATTTTTGCTGTGGTTACGAAGGAAGCGGGCACTGGCACATGGAATGCCTTTGACCCCGTAACGATAACTGGTGTGGTTAGAGCCAAGCCGTACCCGATGATTGCCACAGCAGACCGCCCGAACCATCCGGTTTTGATTGTTCAGTTGGGTAAGCTTGATGCGACGGAAATATTGGCGCCGCTGGATGGTAAAACTGTTTCTATAGAAGGCTTTATGATCGAACGCGGTCCTTGGCAAATGATGGAAATTGAAGGCCTGCACAGTGTTGTAGAGGTGGCCGCTGTCGAATTGGCTCCATTAGTGGAATCAGCTTCGATGTTTGTGTCACTGGTTGGGGAAATTGTTGACAGCAAATGTATGCTCGGTGTGATGAAACCGGGCGCGGGCAAGGTGCACCGAGAATGCGCAGAACTCTGTGTAATGGGCGGTATGCCACCCATGTTGTTGGTCAAAAATGACGCTGGTGAGAAAGCTGCCTACTTGCTGGTGGACCAGCAGGGCAAAGCAGTTGGTCGGCGCTTAATACCACATATTGCCTTGCCTGTCGCTGTTGAGGGGTTTGCTTTTCGCATGGGTGATATGACCGCGATTAGGGTTGATCCGGCGATGGTGCAGGAATTGCGCGGGCCGGCGAAAGTGGCATTCGGCGAGTCTATCGGCATGGTGGGCACCAGCAGTTTTTGTCGCATCCCAAGCTAGGTTAAATCAACCTCTCGGGGTGTTGAACGCGTTTTTTCCACAATGATGTTTGCATGAAGGATGGCAGCTTCCTATTGTGCTCGCAGCGACAACCCTGCGGATGCATGGTTGTGATTGCGATTTTGTCGGAAGGGGAGCCGAATGTCACCGCAGCCAAATCAAAATGGGGACGCCGAGAGTGCTGGAGACCGGACCAAAGCCTATTGGCGAGCTAACCTCAAGCTGCTAGGCAAGCTGCTTGTTGTTTGGTTCGTGGTTTCTTTTGGTTTTGGTATTTTGCTTCAACCTTTCCTTGACCAATTTCAATTCTTCGGTTTCAAGCTTGGTTTCTGGTTTGCTCAGCAGGGATCAATTTATGTGTTTATCGCGCTGATATTTGTCTATTCGCACCGCATGCGAAAAATAGACCGCGACTTCGGCGTGGAGGATTAGGCATATGGAAACCTCCACCCTCATATATCTGTTCGTTGGCGTTTCCTTTGCGCTGTATATCGGCATTGCCATATGGTCCCGCGTTGGGTCCACGAAAGAATTTTACATCGCAGGCGGCGGTATTCATCCGGTAGTTAACGGTATGGCAACTGCGGCGGACTGGATGTCGGCGGCCTCGTTTATCTCCATGGCCGGACTGATTGCATTCCTGGGTTATGATGGCTCGGTTTATTTGATGGGCTGGACCGGTGGTTATGTGTTGCTGGCGCTTTTGCTCGCGCCGTACTTACGTAAATTCGGCAAATTCACTGTGCCGGAATTTATTGGTGAGCGCTATTATTCTGACACGGCCCGTCTGGTCGCCGTTGTTTGCCTGATTTTCATCAGTTTCACCTATGTGGCAGGGCAAATGCGAGGTGTTGGTATTGTTTTTAGTCGCTTCTTAGAGGTGGACATTGACATGGGTGTCATTATTGGTATGACCATCGTGTTTTTCTACGCCGTACTGGGTGGTATGAAGGGCATTACCTACACGCAGGTGGCGCAGTATTGTGTGTTGATTTTTGCTTATACCGTACCGGCAATTTTCATATCTATGCTGATCACAGGAAACCCGGTGCCGCAACTGGGCTTGGGGTCAGAGCTCGCTGATGGCTCCGGCATGTATGTGCTTGAAAAACTGGACGCGGTGTTGGTTGACCTTGGCTTTAATGCTTATACAGAGAGCACCAAATCCATGGCTGACATTTTTGCCATCACGGCGGCCTTGATGTTGGGTACCGCCGGGTTGCCTCATGTCATCGTACGCTTTTTCACCGTACCAAAGGCATCGGATGCCCGCACGTCTGCGGGCTGGGCTCTGGTGTTTATCGCGATTCTCTACACCACCGCTCCAGCGGTTGGGGCTTTTGCACGCATTAACTTCATCGACAGCGTTAATGACACGCCTTACAGCGACGTCGCCGAAGTATATAAAAATTATGAAGACTTGGGTTTGGTCGCCTGGAAGGACAAAAACAAGGATGGAAAAATTCAATATAGTGCAGGTGCACCGTTTGACGGAAAACCCGATTTTGATGGAGATAAGCGCGGTGCGTCTGGCGAACGGGTCATTACCAATGAACCAACTGACAATGCCAATGAGGCTTATGTGGACCGCGATATAATGGTGCTGGCAAACCCGGAAATTGCCGGGTTGCCGGGTTGGGTGGTCGCCCTTGTCGCAGCTGGGTCGCTTGCGGCGGCACTGTCAACTGCGGCGGGCCTGTTGTTGGTTATCTCTTCATCGATCAGCCACGATGTGATGAAAAAGACGTTTATGCCCCATATCAGTGACGCTCAGGAACTTCGGGCTGCGCGCCTGGCAGCTATTGTCGCGATCATGATTGCTGGCTATTTCGGTATTAACCCGCCAGGGTTTGTTGCCCAGGTGGTGGCTTTCGCTTTCGGTCTTGCTGCGGCTAGCTTGTTTCCCGCCATTATCATGTGTATTTTCACCAAATCCATGAATAAGGAAGGCGCGATTGTTGGCATGCTCGCAGGCCTGGTGTTCACCTTCAGCTATATCGTTTTCTTCAAATTCGTCTCGCCAGAGTTGAATATGGCGGAAAACTGGCTATTCGGCATCTCGCCTGAGGGTATTGGTTTTGTTGGTATGTTCGTCAATATTGGCGCGGCGTTTTTAGTGAAGCGCTTTACCAAAGACACACCTCAAGACGTGCAGGACTTGGTTGAGGATATTCGGGTGCCATCGGGGGCAGGTGCGGCCCATTCGCACTAAATTGTTTACTCAGAAACGCCGAACGGAATCCGCTTTAAGGCAATCTGACCGTTACTGATCACCATCAGTACATCCTGCAACGCTTCAATATTTTCAAGAGGGTTTGCGGGCACGACAATCATGTCGGCTTCATAGCCTTCGGTAATCTGGCTGGTGACGGCGCTCAGGCCAAGTAGGTCGGCGGAACTAACTGTTGCAGTTTGCAGAGCTTCGAAATTGCTCATGCCCAGCCGGACAAAATTTTCTACTTCAACGGAAATTCGGTTGGTGGATTTATTGTCATAATAATTGTCTGCGCCGGTTGCGAACTTCACTCCTATTTTATGGGCACTGCGGATGACGCGCTCTAGCTGCGGCACCATATGTTTGCCGCGCAACCGCAACACATGATCATATTGTTCTTCATTCATCTCATTCATGGTGACGTAAGTTGGCACAAGCCATGTGCCGCGCTCTTTCATTAATGCGAGCGTTTCATCGGACAGATATGTGCCGTGTTCAATGCTGCGCGCGCCCGCCTTTACCGCGGCTTTGCCGCCTTCATCACCGTGCGCGTGGACAAGCACCGGAACGTTGTGGCGCGCGGCTTCCTCTACCACCACACGTAGTTGACGCTCTGTATAAACCGGCTGGCGTGGGTCGGTGGTGGAAAGGCCTGCGCGCTCAGTGCCGCGGGTTTTGATCGCGTCCGCACCGCGGTCAATATTGACCTGCACCAGTGTGCGCAATTCATCGTCCGTATTAACCCCGTCCGCGAGTACAGCCAGTCGCGGGTCAGCCAGGATTGTGTCCCCCAGTTTGGGCGTAACATAAACACCAGTGGCCACCACGTCCGGGCCAGCCACAGCGCCACTGCGCACAAGTTCCCGAAGTGCGACATCTTCAAATGCTTTCACGCTGGCGCTTCTAATTGTTGTAACGCCGGAGACCAGCGCACGGCGCGCTTGGGCCAGCGTATTAAGGTGCGTGTGTACATCAAACATGCCCGGCATCAGATAGTTACCCTCAAGGTCGATAACCGTGTAGTTGTTGCCGATAGCTGAGCTTGCTTTGGCAATCTCACTGATTTTTCCGTCCGAAATGAAAACAGTTTGATTTTCCAGAATTTGGTTTTCCACACCGTTGAAAATTTTGCCGTTCACCAGCGCATAATCTTCGGCTTGTGTTGCTGTAGTTGGGGAAAACACTGATGCGATAACGGCGAAAAAAGTGGCGATTGTTTTATTGCTCATTTGAATTCCAACTCCGTTTTTAAACTGGCAGTCATTGATTTTTCCAAAACACTATCTACGTATGAAAGGGCAAAAATTTTGACGGACAATATGTTTTGGCGTTTTCCCAGCGCTTTCGCCGCCAACCAATATTTGATCCAGTTTACGACGGGCGTGTAAAATATTTGATCACTTGAGTTATAGGACATAAGCTACAAAAAATTCTACTTCTGCATCTTTTTTCAGTAATTTGGGCTAGATTTATGGAAGATAAAAGCAAGCTTTTGAACGATTTAAAGATTGATCGTAAGGAAGATGACGCCTCCGGGGGTGTGTCAGTTGTCGCTGTTGTTGGTCTGGTTCTTATTGCATTGCTATTGGGTGGAGCTGGTACGTATTTCTATTTGGGAGGCGCACAGCCAGAGCCACGGCAGGTTGTGGCCAAGCCGGGCGATGACATTAAGCAGGTGGCGCAAGCTAATGTTGTAGCCGAAGATTCCGCTGGCGGTGCGGCAGCGCCTGTCGCACCGGTGTCTGACCGTTTGCTGAATGCATCCGGTTATATCACTGCTCGGCGCATTGCTACTGTTTCTGCAGAAATTATGGGGCTTCTCACGGATGTTTACGTTGAAGAGGGCATGTCGGTTAATGAAGGCGACGTACTTGCCCGTCTGGACAACGCAGTTGCTTCGGTTAACCTGGAGTTTGCCCAAGCTCAAATCGAAGTCCAACAAGCTCAGCTGGACAGTACAGTGGCTAATCTGGATGAAGCCAAGCGGGTTCTGGTGCGTGTTACCGAGTTGGAAGAAAACGACTTTTCCAGCAATGCTGATGTCACCCGCGCGCAGGCTAATGTGGCCTCGCTTGAAGCGCAAGTTCAGTCGGCACAAGCCAGTATCAAGGTATCGCGCCTCGAAGCCAGTCGCCAACAAGAACGGCTCAATGACCATACAATAAGGGCACCGTTCGGCGGAGTGGTCACAGTTAAAAACGCTCAACCCGGCGAGATTGTATCGCCCAGTTCAGCAGGCGGTGGTTTCACCCGAACCGGTATTTGCACTATCGTTGACATGGGTTCGCTTGAAATCGAGGTGGATGTTAACGAGGCTTTTATCGGCCGCGTATTCAATGGCCAGAAGGTCGAGGCCAATCTGGACGCCTACCCTAGTTGGACTATTCCAGCATCAGTAATTGCCATCATTCCAACCGCCGACCGCGCTAAGGCAACCGTGCGTGTTCGTATTCGCATTGAAGAAAAAGACAATCGTATTTTACCTGACATGGGCGTGAAAGTGGCGTTTCTTAAATCGTGACCTGATACCTCGTTTACCGCACCAATTCTCTGGGAGAGAAAAATGAGCCAAGACCATCTGTTTGATCTCAAGAACGTCGCCAAAAGCTTCGTTAAGGGCAAAGAAAAAATCACAATTTTCGAAGACCTGAACATGACAATTGATGAAGGTGATTTTGTTGCGATCATGGGGCCCTCAGGCTCTGGCAAAACAACTTTGCTCAATATGCTCGGCGGAGTTGACCAACCAACAGACGGCGAAGTGTGGTTTGACGGTGACCGTGTTGATAGCCTTTCTGAAGGGCAACTGGCTCGCTGGCGCGCCAACAACGTGGGGTTTATATTTCAGTTTTATAACCTGATGCCCATGCTGAATGCGGCGCGCAACGTGGAGCTGCCCCTGTTGTTGACTAAATTGGGCGCAAAACATCGCAAGAAGAATGTCGAGACGGCACTGACGTTGGTTGATCTGTTGGACAGAGCCAAACATATGCCCAATGAGATGGTCTGGCGGCCAGCAACAGCGCGTGGCCATTGCCCGCGCAATTGTGTCAGACCCAAAACTTTTATTGTGCGACGAGCCAACCGGTGACCTGGACCGGGCAACTGCAGATGAAATTCTCAAAACCTTGCAGTTGCTGAACAAAGAATTCAATAAAACCATCATTATGGTGACCCACGATCCGGCCGCGGCCAAATATGCCAAGCGAACAATTCATCTGGACAAGGGTGAATTTGTCGAAGAGGAACTGGTGGCATGAAGGACTTCTATCTGATTTTCAAAAATCTAACGCGCAAGCCGCTGCGTCTGTTTTTGACGATGTTTGCGACATTTGTTGCCTTCCTGATATACGGCACGTTAACAAGCTTTCAGGTAGCCATTGATTCCGGCGTTGATCTGGCCGCAGATGACCGCTTGATAGCGGTCAACAAAATCAACTTCACCCAGCCATTGCCCATTTCTTATGTCAACAGGGTTAAGGGTCTGGATAATATTACTGATGTAACCCATTTGAATTGGTTTGGTGGTTACTATCAGGACCCGCAGAACTTTATGGCAATGTTCGCTGTTGATGAACAAACTTTCTTGACAGTTTACAATGAAATTGTCCTGTCACCCGACGAGCGTCAGGCATGGTTGAACAGTCGGCAAGGCTTGATTGCCGGTGAAAGTATTGCAAAACAGCATGGCTGGAGTGTGGGAGACAGGATACCGATAAGCTCCAATATTTTTTCTAAAGTTGATGGCAGCAGTTCATGGGAGTTTGATGTCATAGGCATCTACACGGGGACCGACGCGCAAACTGACACCACTAGCGTCTATTTTCATTATGACTATTTCAACGAAACTCAGTCGTTTGGTCGCGATTTTATCGGTTTTATGGGTGTTCGCACGACTGACCCCAAATTGAACGAGGCAGTCATTAAGTCGATCGACGATCTGTTTGCAAATACCCCGTACGAAACCGAAACCGTACCAGAAAAGGTATTCAACAAGGCCTTCATTGAGCAGATCGGTAACCTGAGTTTGATCCTTGGATCGGTTGTGTTTGCCGCCTTCTTTATCATTTTGGTGATTGTTGGTAATTCGATGGTGCTGTCCATTCGTGAACGTACTGCTGAAATCGGCGTGCTGAAAACGCTTGGTTTCAAGTCACGGCGTATCTTTTTCATGGTTTTGGCGGAGTCGCTTTTGCTTGCATTGGCTGGCGGTATGCTTGGTCTTTTGGCTACAAATTTAACCGTAGCGGCTTTCAATCAGGCACCAATCCAGCTGCCGGTTTTAGTGGTCACAAATGGCATTGTAGGCGAGGCAACCTTGATAATGGTTGCACTCGGTTTGGTTACTGGGATTTTGCCCGCAATCAATGCCTTGCGTCTTAACATCATAACAGCCCTTTCGCGGCAATAGAGGACAGGATTATGTCTAGAATGCTTTCTCAGATTTGGACTGTTATTGTGATGAATGTACGCAGTTTGCCACAGCGCTTGTGGATGTCGCTGGCGGCGATTTTCGCGGTTGCAGTGGTGGTAGCGGTTTTACTGTCATTTCTAGCCATGTCGAACGGCTTTGACATTACGCTTTCGGGCACTGGTTCGGACGACGTTGCTATAGTAACCCGCAGTGGGTCGCAGTCTGAGCTCAATAGCGTAATTGGGCGCGACAGCGTCAATATTGTGTCCACGGCACCCGGTATTGCCGCAATGGAAAACGGTCAGCCATTTTATTCGGCAGAGTTGTATGTTGTTGTTGATGGTAGAAAGAAAAGCAGTGGCACAGAAGTTAATATTCCTATGCGCGGAATTTCAGCGACCGGCTTTGACCTTAGAAAAAACGTATCCATAGCTGAAGGGCGCATGTTTGTACCCGGCACCAGCGAATTGATTGTCGGGCAGGGTGTACTTAACCAGTTTGATGGATTTGAGCTTGGTCAGGAAGTGAAATTTGGCAAAACCCGCTGGACTGTTGTCGGCGTATTTTCCACTGGGGGGTCGGCGTTTGAAAGTGAATTGTGGGCGGACGCCCGCATGGTTCAGGATCTATTTAATCGCGGTAACAGTTTCCAGACCATACGTATCAAGCTGGCGGAGCCCGGCAATATCGCTGGCATTGAAGCCATGATCGAAAGCGACCCGCGGCTTATTCTCGATGTGGACACAGAATCAGGCTATTTTGCTACACAAGGTAAAGCTCTGCAGGGTATTGTCATTTTTGGTTGGATTATCAGCATTGTCATGGGGCTCGGCGCGTTGGCTGGTGCGCTGAATACCATGTATACGTCTGTTGCGTCGCGCGCGGCTGAAATCGCGACATTACGGGCGATTGGTTTCAGTAATACATCAGCCTTTTTTGGCACATTAGTGGAGTCCATTGTTCTGTCGCTGATTGGTGGTGTGATAGGGGCACTGGTGTCCTATTCGTTCATGGACGGCCTTACAACGGCGACCATGGGTGCCAGTTTTACCCAGGTAGTGTTCACGTTCGAGCTTTCACCGCAGTTGTTCCAAAATGGCATTTTAATGGCGTTGGCAATCGGTTTGATTGGTGGATTTTTCCCAGCATGGAGGGCAGCACGCGTGCCAGTTATCGTGGCGTTTCGTGGATCTATGTAGAAAGTTTGCTCGGGAAATTATTTGTTGACGATAAGCCGCGTTGCATTTGGATTGGCGCTTTCAAAAGCGCGAATTTTATGTGCCAGCTTCAGGGTGTCAAACGTTTCGTCCTTACCCTCAATTAATGCGGTTTGGCAGGTTTGACCCATCTCAAATTCGAATATTTGCGTGGCGGCCTTGATGGTTTTCGCAGCGATATCAATGTTAAATTGTAGGGTTTCCAAATCGCCGGCGAATGCCAACAACTTATTTCGCACGGCCTTTGACACGATAAGTAACGCGAGGCCATTTTTGCGCGCATTGTCGTAAAAAATACCGCCGAAGTCGGTGCCGATAATAGCATCGACACCCAATTGTCTCAAGCCCCATACAGCATGTTCTCTGCTGGAACCGCAGCCAAAATTATCACCAACAACAAGAATTGATGCATCGCGCCAATCAGCTGAATTCAGAACAAACTCGGGGCGCTTTTCGCCGCTTTCCGTGAAGCGCAGGTCGGCAAATGTGCCGTCCGCCAAGCCTTCGCGTGTGATGGTTTTTAGAAAGCGCTTGGGCATAATGACGTCTGTATCCACATTGGGCTGAGCGAAGGCTGCGGCTTTGCCTGAAATGATTGTTGCCATGTCAGCTAACCTTCCTTCTCGGCAAAATCTCTTACGTCAGTGATGTGGCCCGCAATTGCTGCCGCAGCGACCATCGCTGGGCTCATAAGATGCGTGCGCGCACCTCTGCCCTGACGGCCTTCAAAATTACGGTTGGTCGACGAGGCCACCCGTTCGCCGTCCATCGCCACATCGTCGTTCATGGCAAGGCACATGGAACAACCGCTTTCCGGTCGCCATTCAAATCCGGCTGTGCTGAATATTTTATCAAGTCCTTCGGCTTCGGCGCGAATGCGGGTTGCTGTTGAGCCCGGCACGATAAGGGCGGTTACGCCGTCTGCGATCTTGCGTCCGGCAAGTATTTTGGCGGCGGCGCGCAGGTCTTCAATTCGACTATTGGTACATGACCCAATGAAGGCCATATCAATCTGTAGGCCCTTGAGAGGTTGCCCTTCATGCAGTCCCATATAGCCGAGGGAACGCGTAAGCGCTTGTTTAGCTGCGGGTGTTGCCATGTCGACTTCGCTTGGCAGGTTGCTACCAATCGGTAAAGTTTGATCCGGGCTGGTGCCCCAACTAACCAGTGGGCTGATGTCTGCGCCGTTAATAACTACTTCGCGGTCAAAGCTGGCATCAGCGTCGGATGTCCAGTCAGAAACACTAAATCGATGGCTGCCGCTATGGGCTTTATTTCGGCACGCTGCTTCGGTTAACGCGTCGGCGGCAATTAGCGCTGCCCGCGCACCCAGTTCAACCGCCATGTTGCAGATGGTCATGCGGCCGGCCATATCCTGCGCTGTGATTGTCGAGCCAGCGAATTCAACCGCGTAACCGTTGGCGGCACCCGCGCCTACGGTCTTAATAACCTGCATAATAATGTCTTTGGCGGTGACGCCCGGTGCAGTGCCACCGTCCACTATCACACGCATTGATTTCAGCCGCTGATATCGCAGCGTTTGGCTGGCCAGCACATGCTCAACTTCCGAGGTTCCGATGCCGAAACCAAGCGCTCCGTACGCGCCGTATGTTGTTGTATGGCTGTCGCCGCAGGCAATCAACATGCCCGGCGCAACCAGGCCTTGTTCAGGCACCACAACATGTTCGATACCTTGGCGAGGGTCACCAAGACCATATAGTGCGATGTCATGTTTATCGCAGTTTTTGGTCAGGTTGCTAATCAGTAATTTTGAAGCCTCGTCCGGACCTTCGCGCCGCCGGGTGCCGTTGACATGATCAACCACAGACAAATGCGCGCCCGGTCGCCATACTTTCAGGCCTTTCGCCTCCAGGCCGGAAAATGCCTGCGGGCTGGTGTATTCATTCATGATGTGGAAATCCACATAGACCAATAAGTCGCCGCCAGGCAAGTCGCAGACTTTGTGGGCGTCAACCAACTTGTCGTAGAGCGTGCGTGCGGTCATGTGGTTGCCCCGTCTATGTGTTGGCCGAAAAAGCTAACCAGTTTCTCGATAATTTGTTCGGGTATTTCTTCGGCCATATAGTGGCCGCAGTCAAGCGCATGACCGACTACATTTGTGGCACGACTTCTCCACAGTTCCATAGGCTCGAAACATTTTTCAATCGCGCCGCGCTTGGCCCATAACACTTGAAGCGGTGTTTCCATCTTGCGACTGCCATCCGCATTATCATGGTCGATGTCAATGGTGCGGGCCGCGCGGTAGTCCTCGCAGGATGCATGGATCATCGCGGGATCGTTGAATGCGGCCAGATATTCGCTGAGTGCGTCCGGATCAAATGGATTGCCGCCCGCCTGGTTAAAACATTTAAGTTTCCAGAACGCTTGGGGGTCTTTGCCGATAATATCTTCCGGGATCGGCGCGTTTTGGGTCTGCAGGAACCAATGCCAGTAAGCCTGAGCAAAGGCAGCAGTAGTGTTGGCGTACATTTCGCGGGTTGGGGCGATGTCCAATAACGTCATGGCAACCACCTGAGCGGGGCTGTCGAGTGCCAAACGATGAGCAACCCTCGCACCGCGATCGTGGGCGGCGACAAAAAAGCGGTCATGTCCCAAATCTCTCATTACCTTGACCATATCTGCAGCCATCACGCGTTTCGAATAGGGCATATGGTCAGCAGTTGAGGACGGCTTGTCTGAATGGCCATATCCGCGTAAGTCGGGACAGACTACCTGAAAGTTTTTTGCCATTGCCGGGGCCACTTTGTGCCACATGGCGGAGGTTTGGGGATTGCCGTGCAGCATTAGAAGTGCGGGCGCGGCTGATGGCCCAGTCCGGCGCAGAAAAATATCCGCGCCTACACCGCCCAAAACCTCTTCAGTAAACCCCTCGAACATCAGACCACCTCGTTTAACGTGTTAATTTGCACAGTTAAGCCCGTTGTTGCGACAGTTATTTTGCCGATTAACGCAAGAATTTACGTTTGGGTGGCAGCATTCTAACTAAACTAAAGCCCTAGCATCGGCTTTCTTGTGTAATTTGTCTGCTTGGCTATACTTCACTTGGGGAATATCGGGGGAGTTAGGTCACAAATGCTTCGCCGTTTGGTTCAAATGTTGCGGGGTTTTGTCATGAAAAATTTCAATAAAACACTGGGTTCTGTTGGGTTGTTAATAGCAGCGCAAATGCTGGTGCCTACGTTGGCGGTGCGCGCTGAAGCACCTGATGCCTCAGCTGAAAAGTGGGATACAACAATTGCCCGCGGGCAAACGCGCCAAATTTCTTTCACGACCGAAGAGGGCACTTTCACGTCGGTGGACGTGTCGCCGGACGGTCAGTGGCTGGTGTTCGACCTGTTGGCGCATGTATATCGGATGCCAATATCTGGCGGCGAAGCCACCAGCTTGACGCAGGACAGTGGCGTTGCTACCAATTATCACCCGCGTTTTTCTCCGGATGGTAGTTCAATCGCTTTTATTTCTGACCGCAGCGGCCAGGATAATTTATGGGTGATGGATGCAGACGGCGGCAACCCCAGGCAAGTTTCCAAGGATTTGAATGCGCGCTTTTTAACCCCAACCTGGAGCGCAGACAGCAATTACATATACACACGCAAGCGCGGTATGCCTATGTTTGGCTCTCGGCCTGATGTTGGTATTTGGATGTTCCACAAAGACGGTGGCAAAGGCATCGAACTTGTTGGCCGCGAAGAAACCGGGGCCGCGTGGCCCAGCCCGTCAGCAGACGGTAAATGGTTGTATTTTCACAAACGCACCAGCTCTGGAACCACATGGGGCCACTGGAATTCGTTAGCCGGTGAAATTCAGGTTAGTCGTTTGAGCCTGGAAACTGGTGACGTGACAAGCGTTAGTCACGGTTTCAATCAACAACAGTCGCGTTTTTCTAGCGGCGGTGCTGCCGCGCCGGAAATATCGCCTGACGGTAAGCTGATGACATTTATTCGCCGCATCCCTGATGGGACAGTGTCTCACAAAGGTCAAAAATTTGGCCCGCGTACCGCGCTATGGCTCCGTGATCTGGAAACCGGCACCGAGCGAATTTTGATGGATCCTGTGACCCAGGACATGGTCGAAGGCATGAAAACCCTTCGTATATTGCCTGGCTATAGTTTCGCACCTGACGGAAAATCAGTTATTCTCAGCCAAGGCGGAAAAATACGGCGGGTTGATGTAGCAAGCGGTGCGGTATCGACCATTCCGTTTTCGGCTAAAGTTGAGCGGACAATCTCCGAGCAAGCCTATAAGGGTTTTCGGATCACCGATGATCCATTTCAATCCAAATTTATGCGCTGGACGGCTGCATCACCGGACGGCACCAAGCTCGCGTTTCAGGCGGTTGGTAAAATCTGGATACAGGATCTACCGAACGGAACGCCCAAGCGGTTAACTCGCGATAGTTTTGCACCATTTGAATTTGCCCCTAGCTGGTCGCCCGATGGTCGTACCATTGCCTTTACCACATGGGATGATCTGGAGCGAGGTCAGGTCTGGACGGTGAGATCAACCGGTGGTAGGCCCAAGCAAATAACGACCCAGGCCAGCGAATATATTCATCCGGACTGGAGCGCTGACGGCAAAATGCTGGTGGTGGTCAAGAGCGGTAATGCAAACGCACGCGGGCGGGAAGTAACTCATAACCCTTATTGGGATGTGGTCCGCATGGATGCAAACGGCGACAACGCCGTTGCCGTTGGTCGGATTGATTATAGTGACCGGTTCGGTCGCGGTCGCGGGCAATTGCCGCGCCCATTATGGGGACCGGATGGCCGGATTTTTTATCTTGAGGGTGTTAAAGGATCGAGGTCAGGATTAGGCAAAGAAGCCTTTTCTTTGCACGGCGATGAATATGCAGAAGGCGATGGACCAGTAGGATATTCTCAGTTGGTTTCTGTACCTATGATTCCTTCAATAGACCCGCCACGAATACATGCCCGCTTTGATTTTGCTGATGAAGCTGTGATTGCGCCTAATGGCAGTCATGTTGCTTTTCTTGAAGGCGATAATGTTTATCTTTCGCCGCTGCCGTACGAACAGGCGAGGGCAAAACCCGTTTTGATTAGTAAGACTGCCGGGCGGGGTGTTTTGCCCGTTAAGCAGCTTTCAAAAACTGGCGGTTTGTTTCCTAATTGGCGCGATGACAGCACGCTGGAGTTTGGTTCGGCATCTACATATTATGCTCATAACGTTGCCTCGGGTGATACCAGTGAGACTGCTTTGTCGCTGACGGTGAATAAGCGCATTCCAGATGGATCTGCGGCTTTCACCAACGCTCGTATCATTACGATGCGCGGGAAAGAGGTCCTTGAAGGAGCAACAATTGTGGTTAGTGGTCGCCGCATCACTTGCGTCGGCACCTGTGATACCAGCGATGTTGACCGCGTGATTGATGCTACCGATTCGACCATTATCCCTGGCTTTGTCGACATGCACGCTCACCATTTCCGAGACTATCGGGGCATTGTACCAGCGCGTGGGTACGAAACAGCTATTTATACCGCTTACGGCGTTACCACAGCGCTTGATAACGCCGTGGCGGCGCAGAATGTGTTTTCCGCTGCTGAGCTGATTGCCGCAGGTAAGGTTATTGGGCCGCGCACATATTCGGCCGGTGGCCCGCTTTATAATCGCGATGATGCGAGAACAAACCGTCTCACGAGCTATAAGGTTGCTGAAGACAATATCAAGCGGCTGAAATCGTGGGGTGCGGTCATGGCAAAACAATATTTCAGCCGCGACGCGATCAGCGTCAGTGGGTCAGTGATATTGCCCGTAAAGAAGGAGTGATGGTGACTTCGGAGGGCTCAGATCTTGCTTATAATCTGGGTATGATTATGGACGGGCAAACCGGGTTCGAACATCCGATGAGCTATGCGCCTCTATATAGCGACGCTGCTAAGTTCTTTGGTCAGGCCAAAGCGGTTTATTCGCCCACCTTTGTTGTGGGTGGACCGGGTGCCTGGAATGAGGAATATTTCTGGGGTGAAACAAATGTCTGGCAGGATGCGAAGCAGCGCAAATGGTTGCCGTGGCGCCAACTGGTGCCTAACACCCGGCGCCCTATCAAGCGTCCAGATACAGACTATAGCTTCCCGATGATAGCACAGGGCCTCGCTGACGTAATTGCCAACGGAGGCTACGGAGCGATCGGTTCACACGGTCAGCAGCACGGTATTGGTTCGCACTGGGAAACCTGGATGGTGGCTAGCGCCATGGGACCGCACGCTGCGCTTGATGTCGCAACGCGCCATGGTGCGCATTTTCTCGGGGCCAGCGACGATATTGGCAGTTTGGAAGTGGGTAAACTCGCCGACATGGTGATTTTGAAGTCGAATCCGCTGGATGATATTCGCAACACGCTGGATATCGGACAGGTGATGCAGGGCGGTGTGCTCCGTGACGGTGAAACACTCGATGAGATGTGGCCTAACAGTAAGCCGTTCGGCCCTAAACCTTGGGATAACCCGATATTTACCGCGGCGATGACCGCAAGGCCGATCATCACGACGGAAAGTAGTAGCGGGTGTTAACCGATCTCAACAATGTCGGTTTTCACATTATCGGATAATCTGCCGTTGGCAGCGAGGAGCAACTTGGGTAATATTCATCCAAGTTGCTCTTTGCATTCCAATTACATACTCAAATAGAGATTAAACCTATGAAAACACGTGCTGCTGTTGCCTTCGAAGCAAAAAAACCTCTGGAAATTGTTGAGCTTGATTTGGAAGGTCCGCGCGCGGGTGAGGTGTTGGTGGAAATAATGACTACAGGCATTTGTCACACCGATGCATACACACTCGGCGGTTTTGATAGTGAAGGTTTGTTTCCCAGTGTTTTAGGGCACGAGGGAGCGGGGGTTGTTCGCGAAGTTGGCGCAGGTGTGACCAGTGTCGTGCCCGGTGACCATGTGATACCGCTATATGTTCCGGAATGCAGGCACTGCAAGTCTTGTTTGTCCGGGAAAACCAATCTTTGTACCGCCATACGGGCCACGCAAGGGCAGGGTTTAATGCCTGATGGCACGACGCGCTTCAGCTATAAAGGGCAGCCGATTTTCCATTACATGGGGTGTTCAACATTCTCAAACTATACTGTTGTGCCGGAAATTGCCGTAGCCAAAATTCGAGATGACGCCCCGTTTAATTCCGCCTGCTATGTGGGTTGTGGGGTCACTACCGGCGTTGGTGCTGTTGTCAATACGGCCAAGGTGGAACCAGGCTCGAACGTTGTTGTGTTTGGTTTGGGCGGTATTGGTCTGAACGTGGTTCAGGCTGCACGCATGGTGGGAGCAAACAGGATTGTCGGCGTTGACCTCAACAATGATAAGGCTGATTGGGGCACCAAGTTTGGTATGACTGATTTCGTTAATCCAAGCGAGATTGACGGTGATATCGTTGAACATTTGGTGGCGCTCACGGATGGCGGTGCCGATTATACATTTGATTGCACTGGCAACACGACCGTAATGCGCCAGGCGCTGGAAGCTTGTCACCGTGGTTGGGGCGTTTCGGTGGTGATCGGTGTTGCTGATGCGGGTAAGGAAATTTCTACCCGCCCATTCCAACTGGTAACTGGGCGCACATGGAAAGGTACCGCATTTGGTGGAGCCAAAGGTCGTACTGATGTACCCAAAATCATAGATTGGTATATGAACGGCAAGATCGAAATTGATCCGATGATCACCCATGTGTTGAGTCTTGAAGAAATCAACAAAGGTTTTGACTTGATGCACGAAGGCAAGTCCATTCGTAGTGTTGTCGTCTATTAAATCGGGAATTAAAGTTAGTGGCTGACCAATCCAAACTGGAAACCCTCTCCGAGGTGCGATCACACGGTGGTGTGCAGGGCCGTTACCGGCATTTGTCGTCTTGCACGGGAACAGAAATGACTTTTTCGGTGTTTGTGCCGAGCCACGATGCGGGCAAGAAACTACCGGTGGTCTGGTATCTGTCTGGTCTTACCTGTACAGATATGAATGTGGTTGAAAAGGGCGAGTTTCGGGCAGCATGCGCCGAGCATGGCGTTATTTTTGTGACGCCCGATACCAGCCCGCGCGGCGTGGATGTTCCGGAAGATGATACCTACGATTTTGGCCAGGGCGCAGGATTTTATATGGATGCAACGCAAGAGCCGTGGAGTCAGCATTTTAATATGCGTAGTTACATCGAGTCTGAGCTTCCCGGCGTTATCGCGGACCAGTTTCCCACGGATATGGACAGGCAAGGCATCATGGGTCATTCCATGGGCGGCCACGGCGCGCTGACAACCGCGCTCAGGAACCCCGATCGCTATAAAAGCGTATCGGCTTTCAGTCCAATCGTGGCACCGACGCAGTGCCCGTGGGGGGAGAAGGCTTTGTCCGGGTATCTCGGTTCAGACCGCGCCAGCTGGCGAGCCTATGATACAGTGGCGCTGATAGAAGATGGTGCCCGGGTTCCGGATATATTGGTTGACCAGGGTGACGCGGACAATTTTCTCGATGAACAGCTTAAGCCTCATTTGCTTGCAGATGCTTGCGAGCATGCTGGAATTGATCTTCGACTGCGTATGCTATCCGGCTATGACCACAGCTATTATTTCATTTCCACCTTCATGGCCGAGCATATCGTCTGGCATGCAGAGCGCTTGAAGTGATCTAATATAGCGCCCCGCAATTGGGTTTGTTGATTTGCGCCGGATCGGCGCGGTGATCAACAACAAGCGAGCCAGCTTTCATAACGACAGTTACACCGTCCGTGATGGCATTGATGTCGGATAGCGGATCGCCGGACAGCGCAACAAAGTCGGCTTCGAAACCAGGTTGCAGCCTGCCCAGGTTGGCGTCTTCACCTAGCAATTTTGCGCCGTTAACCGTTGCAGTCTGGATGGCCTCTGCTGTGGACATTCCTGCCGCTACAAAAGCCTTCAATTCACAAGTGTTTTCACCGAAACCGCTGAGCACAGCGTCTGAGCCCATGGCAATCATAACACCAGTAGCATGGGCGAGACGAGTGGTCTCGATATTGCGGCCCACGAAAACACGCAGACCCGCCTGAATGTCTGCGCCGTAACTATATTCACTGCCGTGCTGAGCATAATATCGGTTGTGGTCGATGGTTGGCACATAGATGATGCCGGCGCTGGCCATTGCCTTGATCTGTGCCGCAGACATGCCAACTGGGTGGTCTATGGATGTCACACCCGCCGCAATAGCTGCGTCCACTGCTTCTGGGCCATATGTGTGAACGGTAATGCGTTTACCAGCTTTTATGGCCGCATCCGCTGCAGCGGCGATGGCTTCAGCGGAATAATAAGCGCGGCTCGTCAAGTCAGATGCGCTGCCGGTGGTGCCGAATATCTTGATCCAGTCAGCGCCCATAGCAACGCGTTTTGCTGCGGCCTCTGCCAAAAATTCAGCCGTGGCGGTTTCCGTGCCGTCGGGCAGCGGATCGTTGAAGGGGTGAATGCCGGGGCCGGACGTATATATGCGCGGCCCGGGAACCTCGCCAGCATTTATCGCGGCTTTCAGGTCAAAGTCCAACCGTCCGTCGGCGTTTAGGTCGCGCACACTGGTCACGCCGGTTTGCAAGGTTTTTAGCGCATTGACTTTCGCGGCTTCATAGCGGTCAGCGCGTTCAATTTTGCCAAGTGCTTCCCAGGCGTTGCCGTCGGGATAGTGGCTAAGACCGTATGTGATATGAGTGTGGGCATCGATTAAGCCGGGAAGGGCTGTCAATCCCTCCATCATAACCACTTGTCCCGAAACAGATTTGTCCAGATTGTTGCCAACCGCTTTAATGCGCCCGCCGTTCACCGCTATATCGCGGGCATCCAACACGTTGCCGGTGCCATCTATAACTTTTGCAAATCGGTAAATTACGACATCAGCGCTTGCTGGTGCCGTCGCCAGAAACCCAACGAGCAGTACACTTAACCACACTAATCGTCGCATTTATCACCCCCTTGATAATCGTTGAATTTCGTCTGTAGCTATATATGCCGCATCTTTGCGCGTTAGGGAAATGATTGCTGTCGGGCTTTCTTCGGCTATAACAAAAGGTGGATATACAAATTTATGGCTCGTTTCAGGGGCTCTTTCTGGGGAGGAAGTTTTATGACAGGTTATTCGCCGCCGTATGTCGTTGATTGGGTAAATCATTATGCCGGGACCAGCCCCGATAAAGTTGCGACGATTGATCTGGCCAGTGGGCGGCGGCAGACCTATTCCCAGATGAACGAACGCGTTGGCCGACTTGCCAGTTATATTAAAACCCAAGGCGTTAAACCCGGTGATCGGGTTGGCTTTCTTGCGCTTAACTCTACCGATGTGCTTGACATAGTTCTCGCCACTTGGCGGGTCGGCGGGGTTATCTTGGCGCTAAATTACCGGTTAACCGCACCAGAGCTGGACTATATAATCGGCGATGCAACACCTAAAATGATGCTTTATGATCATGAGTTTAGTGCTGTTATCGACGAACTAAAAGGCTTGGTTGATATCGAACAGTATGTCGGTTTTGATGGCGTTGGTGGACCGTCTGATATGGAAACCGGTATTGCTCAAAATGAACCGGTTTATACCCGCGACGAGCAAGTGATCAGCGACATGTGCATGTTGATGTATTCGTCGGGTACAACTGGCAAGCCCAAAGGCGTGATCATCACTCACGAAATGATGGTTTTTTCGCATATGAGCGGCGTTGCCCCAACCAAAGCAACATCAGATAGCGTTTGGTTAACTCTCATGCCACAATTTCATATCGGTGGGCTAAATATCACGAGTTTACCGGCAATTTCCAGCGGCGCAACGGCGGTAGTTATGCGCATGTTTGACCCGGAAGCCACGCTGGATGCGTTTAATGATCCGGAACTTGGCATAACCCACACGCTGGGTGTGCCCGCCATGTTCAATGCCATGCGCATGTCGCCCAAAGCTGCGACCACTGATTATTCCAGAATGGTGGCTACTCTGGCTGGCGGTGCCAGTGTACCGAAAGAGCTGGTTGAGTGGTGGTATGAGCGCGGGCTTGTTATTCAGGATGGTTACGGCATGACGGAATCTTCTGCCAGCAATTGCCTCGCCACCCGCAGCGACGTGCCGCGTATTGTTGGCACGTCAGGTAAAGCGGTTATGTATACCGAAATGAAAATCGCCAAGGCTGATGGCACCCCAGTGCCGCACGGTGAAACCGGTGAAATATGGATGCGCGGCCCCGCCATTACCCCGGGATATTGGAACAACCCGAAAGCAAATGAAGAGGCCTTTGTAGGTGATTGGTTCCGTTCCGGTGACATTGCCATCCAAGACGATGAAGGCAACTACATTCTGCAGGACCGTGCCAAGGATATGTATATTTCCGGCGGGGAAAATGTCTACCCTGCAGAGGTAGAGGGTGTTCTATATGAAATGGAGGCTGTTCAGGAAGTTGCCATAATTGGCATTGACGATGAGCGCTGGGGCGAAACCGGTTGTGCGGTGGTCGTGGTTTGCCAAGGTTATTCCGTAAGCCTTGATGACGTGCGGGCACATTGCGGCAAAAAACTGGCTCGTTATAAGCATCCGGCTCATGTGGTTGTGGTAGACGAACTGCCCAGGAACGCCACGGGTAAAGTAAAGAAATTTGAGTTGAGACTGTCGGTACCGGACATTTTGGCAGGCCGGACCTGAGCCTTTGGCGCCTGATGTCACAGCGTCTGATGCCGCAGCGTCTGGCGGTAACTCCGGCAGCGGGGTTATTCCGCCAGACTGGAGCGTTTATGCGGCGCCGGTGAACGCACTTTTGCTTGCCGCAGAACAATTCGGCGCAAAGCGCGCTGATTTGCTTGATCGCATTGGGTTAGACGCGTCTTCCTTGTCAGATCCCGAGGCACGGATTGCACTCACACAGTATTTCCATCTTTTCAAACTGGCAGAAAAGCTGACCGGCAACAGCGATATTGCACTATATGCTGGCCGTATCGGTTATCTCGGTGGACTCAATTTGCAACTCTATATGGCAACCATTTGCCATACTTTTCGCGACTACCTGAACTTGATGCCAAGCGTGCTGAAAATGTGGGGTGATATCGGCGAGGTCAAAATCAAAGCGGCTGGCGATATGATCCGGCTTGAGTGGCTCCCGCTCGCGGATGCGACAACTTCTGACCGTTATCTGACCGACGCGGTTTTGGCGGCATCGGCGGCAATTGTCGATAGCCTGTGCCTTTTGCCGGTGCCTGTACGTCGCGCCGAGGTGACCTATGCACAACCTGCCAATACTGATGTGCTAGGACAATTATTTGGCGCTGAAATCGAATTCGAAGCTGATATCAGTTGCCTGTATTTTGCCCGACAGTCGCTAGACTTCCCGCTGGTCCAACAAAATTATCAAGGCTCCCCTGGTGGGCGGGGCAGCCTTGTGCCATTTGCAGATTTGTTCGACGGCAAAGATCCCAGCGACAAATTTTGGTCGCGTCTGCGCCAATCTATCGTCCGGCTTCTTCCACTTGGTGATTTAAGTATGTCCGGTGTGGCGTCCGACATGAATATGTCTGCGCGTACGTTTCAGCGCCATATGCAACAGCGAGGTACTTGCTTTCGCGATGAAGTGAAAGATATTCGCTCACAGTTGGCGGTACGCTATCTCGCGGACCCCAATATCAGCGTGACGGACGCGGCTTTCTTGCTCGGCTACAGCGATCAGGGTGCTTTCTCCAATGCTTTCAAGTCTTGGCATGGCTGCGCGCCGTCCGATTTTCGAGTTAAAACTCTTTTGGCGTAACAAATTATTAATTTGGCGCAAAATAACATGAAATTGGACCTCGTATAGCTTATCTTGACCGGGTTACTTAGTTTAGAGCCGGGAGGATGCCTTATATGACGCTGGATTTTGACAGTGCGCGTTTGCCAAACCCCTATCTGACTGATGACCATCTTGCTTGGCAGGATCAGTTGCGTCGATTTTTTGACAAAGAAGTTATGCCCTTTGCAGCCGATTGGGATGAAGCCGGCGCAATCCCCGCGGAACTTTGGACAAAATCTGCCGATATGGGAATATTGGGCTTAGGCTATCCGGAAGAATTTGGCGGTACGTCAGAAGGTATTGATATCTGGCATAAAAATATCCTCAATGAAGAACTGGCGCGTGTCGGTGTCGGCGGTGTTGCTGCCACATTGATGGTCCATGGAATAGGCCTTCCGCCAGTTGTTAATTTTGCCCAAGACCACATCAAACAGGAGGTTGTGCCTGCGGTTTTAAGCGGCAAAAAGCGAATTTCCCTGGGGATTACGGAGCCAAGCGCGGGCTCGGATGTGGCACAACTGGCAACAACGGCCCGCCGGGAGGGCGATCATTACATCGTCAATGGCTCCAAAACTTTTATCACCGGTGGGATGAACGCCAATTGGGTCACCACCGCTGTGCGTACAGGCGGCAGCGGGGCGGGCGGCGTTTCCACATTGTTGATCCCGACGGACGCGAAAGGCTTTTCCCGCACAGCGCTCGACAAGAAGCAGGGTTGGTGGGCGTCTGATACAGCGACATTGTATTTTGACAATGTCCGGGTGCCAGTTGAAAATTTGATCGGACTGGAGAACCAGGGCTTTGCTGTAATCATGCGCAATTTCAACAGTGAACGCATGGCGATGTCAGTTGCAATGGCGGGTGCAGCCCGTGTGTGCCTGGAGGAAGCAGTTGAATGGGCGCGCGAGCGCAAAACCTTCGGAAAACGCCTGGCGGACCACCAGGTTATTCGTCATAAAATAGCCGACATGAAGATGCGGATAAATGCAACAGACGCTTACATTCAAGTTATCTCCAAGCAGTTGGCGGACGGGATTGAGCCCGCCGGTGATATCGCGTTGCTGAAAGTCCAGTGCAGCCAAACCATGGAATATTGCGCGCGCGAAGCAATGCAGGTTTTGGGCGGGATTGGCTACATGCGTGGCGGGCGGGTTGAACGCATTTACCGCGAGGTGCGCGTCAATGCCATTGGCGGCGGTTCCGAAGAAATTATGCGTGATTTGGCCGCTCGCCAATATGGCCTTTAATTATGCCGATGAGGGGAAGATTGATGAAACTCTGGCACTGTCATAACGCTCGTTCGCTTAGGCCTTTGTGGGCGATGGAAGAAATGGGTTTTGACTATGAACTTGAAATGTTGCCATTCCCGCCGCGGGTGTTTCAGAAAGGCTATTTAGGCGTAAATCCGCTTGGTACTGTACCGTTTTTTCAGGATGGTGATGTCACAATGACCGAATCCTCTGGCATTTGTCATTATCTGGTTGAGAAATATCAGCAAGCTGGTTTCGGTGTGGCGGTCGACCATCCGGAATACGGTGATTATCTCAATTGGCTGTATCACAGTGATGCAACGCTCACTTTCCCGCAGACCATTGTGCTGCGCTATACCATGCTTGAGCAGGGAGACCGGCGGTTGCCGCAGGCGGCCGAAGACTATGCTGCCTGGTATATCGCCCGGCTACGGCGATTGGACGCGCATATTATTGACCGCGAGTTTTTGTGCGTAGATAAATTCACTATCGCTGACGTCGCGGTTGGATATGCGCTGCATTTGGGCCAGTCCCTTGGGCTGGATGAGTGCTACACCGATCAGGTCAAAAATTATCTTACGCGTCTGCAAGCGCGTCCTGCATTCCAGAAAGCGGCTTCACTGGGTGCAGAACAAAGTCCTTTTAAGTAGGAGAGTTCCATGCGTCTTACCGATGAACATCACGCTATACGCAAAACAATTTCTGCCTTCGTTGACAGGGAGATTAACCCTTATGTTGATGAATGGGAGGCCGAAGGTATTTTCCCTGCCCATGAGCTTTTCAAAAAGCTGGGCGACTTGGGTATGTTGGGTATTCACAAGCCGCTCGAGTATGGTGGGCTTGGACTGAATTATAGCTACCAAATTGTTTTTACAGAAGAAATTGGTCGTATTAAGTGCGGCGGCGTGCCTATGGCAATTGGTGTGCAAACCGACATGGCAACGCCCGCGCTGGCGCGGTTCGGAAGTGATGAGCTAAGGCGTGATTTTCTCATGCCGTCCATTTCTGGCGATGCAGTTTTCGCGCTTGGAGTTAGCGAACCCCATGCAGGTTCGGACGTCGCTGCCATAAAAACCACAGCACGCAAAGACGGCGATGATTACATCATCAACGGCACGAAGATGTGGATTACCAACTCAACCCAGGCCGACTATATCTGCTTGTTGGTCAATACCAGCGATGACCCTATGCACAAGAACAAGTCGTTGGTAATAGTGCCCACTGATACGCCGGGCATCAGCTTTTCCGAAAGACTTGATAAACTTGGCATGCGTTCCAGTGATACAGCACAAATTTTCTTCGACGATGTCCGAGTGCCGCAGCGATACCGCATCGGGGCGGAAGGTGCAGGCTTTACCTACCAAATGCAGCAGTTTCAGGAGGAACGCTTGTTTGCTGCGGCCAATAGCCTCAAGGGCTTGGAAAACAATATCAATGACACCATCGATTATACACGCGAGCGCCAGGCGTTTGGTCAATCGATCCTCGATAACCAGGTTGTGCATTTCCGTCTCGCCGAATTGCAAACTGAAGTCGAGCTATTGCGGGCGCTGGTTTACGATGCTGTTGAAGGATATGTGAGCGGTGACGACGTAACGCGCAAGGCGTCTATGGCGAAGTTGAAAGCGGGCCGCTTGTGTCGCGAGGTCACTGACAGCTGCCTGCAATATTGGGGCGGCATGGGTTACATGTGGGACAACCCGGTGTCTCGCTCATACCGCGATAGTCGTTTGGCGTCTATCGGTGGTGGAGCAGACGAAGTGATGCTCGGTATTATCTGCAAGTATATGAACATAATGCCGTCGCGCGCACGCGACTAATCGGTGCGGCTGAATATGAGGCAAACCAATGGCAATATTTGAGACAGAGATTGATCCACAATCGGCAGTCTATAAGGCTAACTATGATGTCATGTTGGGTGCAGTGGACGAATTTCGTGCCATTGAGCGGCTTGTCATCGACAAAGCAACCGAGAAAGCCCCGCGTTATATCAAACGGGGCCTGTTGCCGCCGCGAGAACGATTGACGCGGCTTCTGGACCCGGGCGCGCCGTTTCTGGAGTTGTCTACCTTATGTGGTTACATGCAGCAAGGCGACAAGGACGGCAGCGGTGCTGGCGGCAGCTGCATCGTCGGTATTGGTTATGTTAGCGGTGTCCGCGCCATGATCATGGTGGATGATTATCTGACAAAAGGCGGCACAATCACAGAACTTGCAGGCAAGAAACGCCGCCGGATGATGGATCTGGCGCTTGAGAATAAACTGCCGTTGATCACGCTGGCGCAAAGCGGCGGCGGGGATCTTAAGTCGTTAGGCGACTGGTTCGGGCCGTCGGGTGGTGGTTTTGCCATGCAAGCCAAGTTGTCAGCGGCGGGCATTCCGCAAATCACCGTTGTGCACGGCAGCGCTACAGCGGGCGGCGCATACCAACCCGGTCTGTCGGACTATGTTGTGATGATCCGTAAACAGTCGACCGTTTATTTGGCGGGCCCGCCCCTGCTAAAGGCGGCGACGGGGGAGATCGCAACTGATGAAGAAATTGGCGGCGCCGAGATGCACAGCGAAATTGCAGGCACGTCTGATTACTTGGCGGAAAATGACGCAGACGGAATCCGAATTGCGCGCGAAATTGTTGAAAACCTGGGCTGGAATAAAGGTTTTTCAGTTGGTTCGCCGGTGAGTTTTGATGATCCAAAACTGCCTGCAGAGGAATTGTTGGGGCTTGTGCCGGTCGACCCTAAAACGCCGTATGATGTACGTGAAATTATCGCCCGTATTGTTGATGGGTCTGACTATCTGGATTTTAAAGCCGGCTTTGACATTGGAACAGTGTGTGGTCATGTGAAAATTCATGGCCTTACCTGCGGTGTCATTGGCAACAACGCTCCAATAACGGCGCGCGGTGCTGCAAAGGCTGCTCAGTTTATTCAGCTGTGCGAGCAATCAGGCACGCCGCTTCTGTATTTGCATAACACCACCGGGTTTTTGGTCGGCACGGAGGCAGAGCAGGCCGGTATTATTAAACACGGTGCCAAGTTAATCCAGGCGGTAACCAACAGCACGGTTCCAGCGATCAGTGTTGTTGTTGGTGGCTCATACGGGGCAGGTAATTATGCCATGTGTGGCCGTGGCATGGAGCCACGCTTCATGTTTGCGTGGCCGCGCAGCGTCGTGTCGGTTATGGGGCCAGCTCAGGCGGGCAGCGTTATGCGCCAGGTGGGGGAGGCCAAAATGGCGCGACACAATGCGGTGAACCATGACCTGCTGGACGCAATGGAAAAAGACGTTGTCGATACTATGGAGGCCAAGTCGCGCGCGCTGGCAAACACTGCTCGCCTCTGGGACGACGGCATGATCGATCCGCGTGACACTCGTAGTATTGTTGCCTTTGTCCTCAGCGTTTGCCGTGAGGGCGACGGGCGACGCCTCAACTCAAACAGCTTTGGCGTGGCGCGACTGTAGGCGACGAGCGCGGAGAAATTATATGTCCTTACCTGAATGTCATGAATTATTGCTAAGCGAGGCCAACGGTATTCTATCGGTTACACTTAACCGTCCGCATAAGCGCAATGCCATGAACGAGCGGCTTGTGAGTGAGCTGATTAGTGTGTTCGCTGGCATCGAGGACGATCGCACGGTCAGAGCTGTTACGCTGCGCGGTGCTGGTGGTAATTTTTGCGCGGGCGGTGATATCTCCGGCATGCATGATCAAACAGCGAGTGATAAAGCTGCCGCTGACAAGGCGATGTGGGAGTTCAATCGAAGCTTCGGGCGCATGGTGACGAAGATCAACGCCGCGCCGCAGGTGGTTATTGCAATGCTGGAAGGCGCTGTACTCGGTGGCGGGCTGGGCCTTGCTTGTATCTCAGATGTCGCCATCGCTGATAGAAACGCAAAAATGGGCATGCCAGAAACCGGACTTGGGATTATCCCGGCGCAAATCGCGCCATTTGTAGTGGCGCGCATCGGCATAACGGCGGCGCGGCGGCTGGCACTGCTTGGTGATTGGATGGACGGCGATGAGGCAAGGGCGCTGGGTATCGCTCACTACGTCACCGAAGGAGCAGGTGCCATGGAAGCAGAACTAGCGTCGGTTTTGAAACGGCTGGTAAAAACTGCGCCGGGTGCCAATGCATTGACCAAAAAATTATTACTAAGTGTTGGCTCTGTAGAACATGAAGCGCTGCTTGATCAAGCAGCTGATTGGTTTGCTGAGGCGTTGGGCAGCGACGAAGGTGTTGAGGGCACAAAGGCGTTCATAGAGAAAAGAAAACCCCGCTGGACGGAGGACGCCTAGGCCATGGAGAAAATCCTTATTGCAAACCGCGGCGAAATAGCGGTTCGGGTGATCAAAACTGCTCGGGAAATGGGTTATCGCACTGTCGCCGTATACAGCGAAGCGGATGCGGATGCGCTGCATGTGGCGGTAGCTGACGAAGCCGTTTGCATTGGCCCAGCCCCGGTAGGTGAAAGTTATTTGGTGATAGAAAACATTCTCGCTGCAGCCAAGGAAACTGGGGCTGATGCGGTCCACCCCGGATATGGTTTCCTATCTGAAAACGCTGACTTCGCCAGGGCCTGTGCGGATGCTGGCGTTACTTTCATTGGACCAAGCGCAGATGCAATTGAATTGATGGGCAGCAAACGGCTGTCGAAAATCGCTATGCAGGAGGCGGGCGTACCCTGTGTGCCCGGCTATGAAGGTGCAGAGCAGAGCGATGATGTTTTTGCCGCAGAAGCTGAAGGAATTGGCTATCCGTTGATGATCAAGGCGTCCGCTGGCGGCGGTGGGCGCGGTATGCGGCTAGCTGCGGCGGCGGACGAGTTGAAAGAACAGCTCAGGACGGCGCGGTCAGAAGCCCAAAACGCCTTCGGCAGTGGCGAATTGATTTTGGAAAAAGCCATTATCGGGCCGCGCCACATTGAGTTTCAGGTCTTCGGCGACAGCCACGGCAACATTGTACACCTTTTCGAGCGTGACTGCTCTATCCAGCGTCGCCACCAAAAAGTGGTTGAAGAAGCACCGAGTCCGTTTATGACAGAGGAGCTGCGCGAGAAAATGGGGGCGGCGGCAGTTAAGGCGGCCACCGCGTGTAGTTATTACGGTGCCGGAACAGTTGAGTTTTTAGTCGATGAAGACCGGAATTTTTACTTCTTGGAAATGAACACACGCTTGCAAGTTGAACATCCGGTTACCGAATGCGTAGCCGGTGTTGATCTGGTTGCCTGGCAATTTCTGGTGGCGGAAGGCGAAGCATTACCGCTGGCGCAAGAGGAAATCCGGTTGACTGGGCACGCCGTTGAAGTGCGATTGTATGCGGAAGATCCAGATGAGGGTTTTATGCCGCAAACCGGAACGGCGCATGGTTGGCACATACCTGACAGGGACGGTGTCCGCATTGATCACGGACTACAAATCGGCCAAATGGTCAGTTCGCATTATGATCCGATGTTGGCGAAAATTGTTGGCTACGGCCCAACCCGGTTGGCGGCACGTAGGCGGCTGATATCGGCGCTGAGTGATTGCGCGTTGCTGGGTGTCGCGCATAACCGAAAGTTTCTGCAAGATGTTGTTCGCCATCCAGTATTTGCGGAGGGCAGCGCAACCACAGCCTTTCTGGCTCAGCACTTCGGAGACGGAAAAACAGAAACAGCGAACCGCACGCAAGTGCGAGCGATTACTCGGGCGGCGATGATTTTTGTTCTTGGCGGTAATGCGGTTGAAGGGGCGACTCCTTGGGACAGTTCTGCCGGTCACAACGCTACTTTGTCGCTCAACGTTGATGGCACCCGGTACCATGTTCAGGTTCAACAGGATGGCCGCGAATTTATTGTTGTGGTGAGTGAAAACGAAGTAGCGTTGCAATTTGTAGCCCGCTCTCACGATCAATGCACTGTCGTCGAAGACGGTGTCAGGTCATCTTTCTATTATGCGAAGGTGAACGGCACTGTATTCATTGACGGTGCCGCTGGTCACGTGGGGGTCACGAATGTTACGCAAGAACCCGCAGTTGCTGGTGCGGACGGTGGCGACGGTCGGGTTAAAGCGCCAATGGACGGTGCGGTCATAGACGTGCGCGTGACTGAAGGCGACACAGTTGCAGCGGGTGAAGTGTTGGTGGTGATGGAAGCCATGAAGATGGAACATTCACTGAAGGCCACTATGGACGGCACGGTAAAAACGGTTTCTACAGCGATTGGTGATCAGGTGAAAAGCAGGCAAATATTGGCGGTTGTAGAAGCGATGGAAGAAGGCGAGGATAATTCCTGATGGACAAGAAAGTTCGCATCGGCGGCGCGTCCGCCTTTTACGGCGACAGTCAGCTTGCCGCCCGCCAACTGGTTGACAAGGGCGATGTTGACTATCTGGTCTTCGACTATCTTGCTGAAGTCACCATGGCCATATTGGCCCGTGCAAACGTGCGTGACCCTGGGCTTGGCTATGCGCTTGATTTTGTTGCTGTTGCAATGAAAGACGTTCTCGCTGACTGCGCAAAAAAAGGCATTAAAGTTGTTGCCAATGCGGGCGGTGTCAATGTGCCCGACTGTATTGCTGCCTTGCAGGAGCTAGCCGATGCACAAGGCCTTTCGCTGACCATCGCAGGTGTTTACGGCGATGACCTGTCAGGCAGGGCCGCTGAGATTTCATCCACAGGAATGCCGGATAATGATAGCGGACAGCCTCTGCCAGATGAGCTGGCCAGCATGAACGCATACCTGGGGGCGAAACCCATCGCTGATGCGCTGGCCGCGGGGGCGGATGTGGTTGTTACCGGCCGGGTGGTTGACAGCGCTGTTGTGCTTGGGCCTTTGATCTATGAATTTGACTGGTCGATGGATGATTATGATCGACTGGCGCAAGGGTCGCTTGCTGGCCACGTACTTGAGTGCGGGGCCCAGTGCACTGGCGGCAACTTCACCGATTGGCATCTTGTGCCGGACTATTCAAACATCAGTTATCCGGTTGCGGAAATTTCTGCAGACGGTGATTTTACTGTCGAAATCCCGCCCGGCACTGGCGGCATGGTCACTCGCGGCACAGTGGGCGAACAGATACTCTACGAGATCGGTGACCCGGCCAATTATTTGCTGCCTGATGTGGCCTGCGATTTCAGCGGGGTGGCTCTTAACGGCGTTGCAAAGGATCGTATCAAGGTTAGTGGTGCCAAGGGCCGCGCGCCGGGGCCGGATTATAAAGTTTGTGCCACTTATATTGATGGCTACCGGTTGATGGGTAGTTATTTCATTGCGGGTCCCCGCGCAGCCGATAAGGCACGAACTGGCGCTGAGGCTTGGGTTAAGCGCGTTCGCAATGTATTTGAGGAAAAGGGCATTGCCGACTTCCGCGACGTATCGATCGAGATTATCGGGTCGGAAAGTGTTTACGGTCCAAACGCCCGTGATCTGGATAGTCGTGAGGTTATGTGTAAGTTTGGCTTGCACCATGATGACAAGCGCGCGCTTGCTTTCGCGTCTGCTGAGTTGGCCTATCTGGGGACGTCCGGCACCCCAGGCATGTCGGGCCTAGGTGGTGGTCGAGTACGTTCACAGCCCTTGATGCGCATACATTCTGGATTGATTCCAAAATCAGATATCTTAGTGAAGGTACAGGTTGACGATACCGTCATTACCGAAGCCGTTTACGGTGCAAGCGGGAGTTCAGAGCCTGCCATTTGTCCAAAAATGCAAATAGAGGGAGTGCCTGCTGGTGGCGAACTGATCGAGGTGCCGCTGGAAAAACTGGCCTATGCCCGTAGCGGTGACAAGGGCAACAAAGCCAACATTGGCCTTATGGCGCGTGAAGCCCGCTTCCTACCGATTATTGAAAATCAGGTAACTGCCGAGGCGGTTGCAGCATATTTTTCCCACGCGATGACAGGTACTGTCACCCGTTTCGCTTTGCCGGGCTTCGGCGCTTACAACTTTCTGATGACCGAGGCACTGGGCGGCGGCGCAACTGCATCAGTGCGGATGGACACACAGGGTAAGGCCTACGGGCAAATGCTATTGTCGCTACAGGTGAAGGTGCCCGCTGATTGGGGTTTGGTTTAAACCGCTGATAATCAGCCAGCTTTATGGGCTGGGTTTGCCGAAAAGGCGCAATCGGCTGACACCGCCGTCCGGGAAAATATTCATTCGGACATGGGTAACCGGACCAGTGGACTCGTTCGGCGGGAAGGTATGTTCAGCGTCGGCTGTTAACGGCTGTTTGGCCAACAGCTCACTCCATTCTCCGCTTTCACTGGCAATTGTCTCGTCGTCGCTGTGTTCTATACAGGCAGCTTGCAATGATACAAACGCTGGGTAATTGCCCTTGAAGTAGGCGGTATCGACCAGTATTTTCTCAATTGT
>JAALKD010000122.1 GCA_011088215.1 Sphingomonadales bacterium
CCGCGCATCCTGGCGCCGCCAGCACTGTCTCAAGCTTTCCCGTTGCGATCACTTCGCGTGGACGCATTAACACTGCATGGTCTGCTACCCTCAGCATGTCCTCAATCTGATGGGTAATCATTAAAATGGGCACGCTGGATGCTTGTGCCAGCGATTTGATCATTGGCAGTATTTCATTGCGTGCTTTGGGGTCCAAGCCGTTCATCGGCTCATCAAGGATCAAAAGCGACGGATCTGCAGCCACAGCTCTGGCGATTGCAACGCGTTTTGCTTCGCCGCCTGACAGCGTGTCGGTGCCGCGATGCAGAAGGGTAGCCAAATTTAATACCCCGATGGCTTGGTGTACCTGTTCTTCGGCGGCTGACGCTGCAAATCGAATATTTTGCTCAACCGTCAGATGAGGGAAGAGGGCAGTTTGCTGCATAACCAGCCCGATGCTTCGCTTTGCGGCGGGCATGTTCCTTTTTTTGCCACTGTTAAAAAGAATATTGTCGCCAAAACGGATGGTGCCTGAATCAGGGCGTTCAAGTCCTGCAATCATCCGCGCCAGCGTTGTTTTACCGGCCCCGGACGGGCCTATGAGCGCAGTCACCCCAGCGTACAACTCAACCACAGCCCGGCATTTCAGGCCTTGGCGCCGCCATGCAATATCGGCATGCAATAGCGCATCGCTCATGATCGCGTCTTTCCGGGCGTTCTGCGCTGTAGCCATTCAGCCACTATCAGGCTACCAATCGCTGGTATCAGGCTAAGCAGCGCCAGACGGAAGGCGGCAATTTCGCCGCCCGGCGATTGGGCAGCGGAATAAAGCGCTAGCGGCAGAGTTTGGGTCAGCTCGGGAATGTTGGCGGCAAAGGTGATAGTTGCACCAAACTCACCGATTGCTCGCGCAAAGCCCAAAACTGCCGCAGAAATAAGACCTGGGGCCGCGATAGGCAGGCTAACACGAAAAAAACGGGCCAACCCGTCAACGCCCAAGGTTTGGGCAATCTCGCCGTATTCAATGGGTTCAGCGTCAAATGCCTGCCGGATGCTGCGCACCATCAATGGAAAAGCCATCACGCCGCTGGCAATTGCCGCAGCTACCCAGGTGAAAGCCGGGTTGAGGCCCATATCGCTTAGCCATCTACCGAAACCGCTTACAGGGGTAAACAACACCAGCAACGCAAAGCCGACAACGACTGGTGGTACCACCAGCGGTACATGCACTATGGTTTCAACGATAAATTTGCCTCTGAACTGGTAGCGTGACAGTAAATAGGCCACCCAAACCGCGAACGGCAAGCCGATGACAGTTGCGGTAACGGCAACTTTGAAACTCAGCGCAAGCGCTTCAATTTCAAAGGGTTCCAGCATTCAGTTGCCAATATGGCGGCTATAGCGCATTAGGCCAGCTTCCAGGTCCGCGATTAGATCATCGGTGTCCTCGAGGCCAATATGCAGCCGTAGTAAGGGGCCGGGCGCCGACCATTTTGCTGTAGTACGACTGCTTGTTGGGTCAGAAGGAAGGATAAGGCTTTCAAAGCCGCCCCAGCTGAAGCCCATTTTGAACAGATGCATATCATCAACCATGGCGGCGGTATCGGGATAGTCGCCGCCTTTCAAGACGATTGAAAACAGCCCGCTGGATCCGGCGAAATCACGTGCCCAAATCGCGTGGCCGGGGCACTCCTCAAATGCTGGATGCAAAACGGTGGCCACCTCCGGCCGGTCTTTCAGCCATGCGGCAATTTTTAGCGCATTTTCTTCATGGGCTTTCAGACGAATTCCCAATGTGCGCAGCCCGCGCGAGGTTAGAAATGCATCATCAGGCGACACCATATGGCCCATCTGGTATGCGGTTCGCTGAAGGCGACGCCATGCCTTGCCTACGGCACTGGCGCTGCCGATCATGGCATCGGAATGGCCGCCTATATATTTAGTACAAGCTTCAATTGAAATATCAATACCATGCTCTAAAGGTTTGAAAAATAACGGTGTTGCCCAAGTATTGTCGGTAATAACATAGGTGTTGTTTTCTTTTGCCGCAGCAACAATTGCAGGTATATCTTGTACCTCAAAAGTCAGCGATCCCGGACTTTCAGTGACAACCACGCTGGTATTAGGCCGCAGAAGGGCAGCAATGCCAGCACCTATTGTGGGGTCGTAATATTCCGCTTCAATATTCATGGCCTTTAACAGACCATTGGCAAAAGTGCGGGTAGGCTCATAGGCACTGTCAGTTATCAGAATATGATCACCGGCTTTTACTAAGGCGAGAATAGAGGTGGTAACCGCCGCGATACCGCTCGGGAACAGCATGGTGCCGTCCGCGCCTTCCAGCTCCGTCAGTGCTTCTTCCAATGCCCATTGGGTCGGCGTGCCCTTGCGGCCATAAAACAACTGTTTGGCGGTGGGGTCTGCAATGCGCTCGCGCAGTTGGGCATAGCTATCGAACAGGCAGGTGGATGCCCGGTAAACAGGTGGGTTGACCACGCCGTGGGTCCATTCTTTGCGCCTACCCCCGGTTACCAGTTTGGTATCGTCGTTATCGCTCATAAAGTGGTCTCGCTAGCAGAAGGTGTTGATTCAATGGGCAAATCGGCGTCAGCACCCCATTCGCTCCAGGAGCCATCGTAAATTGGGGTATCCCATTTGCCAAGCTTGGCAAAGGCCAATGCAAGAGAGCAGGCGGTTACGCCCGAGCCACAACTGGTGCCGATGGGGCGATCAGGATCAACGCCAGCAGCTTCAATTCGGTCAAATAGTGCATCGTTGTCCAACAGAGTGCCGTCATCACGGTATAGTTCGCTGAATGGCAAGTTCAGTGCGCCAGGAATATGGCCGGACCGCAGGCCTGCACGGGGTTCTGGCGCTGTGCCCAAATAGCGCGCTTCAGCGCGGGCATCGACAATTTGCCATTTGCTCTTGTCTTTAACAGGCAGGTCTATGTTGGCCAGAATATCGTCTTTGGTCAGGTAGAGAGCGTCGTTGTATTCTGTGTAATAGATTGATTTATCAACCTTGAAGCCACCGCGTTGGGTGCGCAGTTTTTTCGCTCGCCACAGCTGGAAACCGCCGTCCAAAACATAGACATTCTTGTGGCCCATGGCCCGGAACATCCACCACGCGCGGGCGGCGGTGCGAAAATCACTGTTGTCATATACAACAACTTTACTGCCATTGTTGATGCCCAACAATTTCACTGCAGCGGCGAAATCTCGCGCTTTCGGCAGCGTATGGGGTTGCTCTGACAACGGGTCTACAACTTTGTCGATATCGAAAAAACGCGCGCCGGGGATATGCGCCTCGTGGAATTCGGCGAGCGCGTCGCGTCCGCTGTCGGGCAAGTGCCAGCTTGCATCCAGAACAACCAATTTGTCGGGGTCTGGGTTCTTGGCCAGGTTTTTTGTTAGCCATTCGATGGTTTTGAGGGGGGAATTTGCCATGTTTTTCCTGCTGCTTAATATGTTGGCAGCACTTTAGGCGCGCTGAGGACAAGTTTCAACGAGGCATATCTATCCTTTTAGATTAGGTGAGCGACAGTTCGGTAGGCATGGGTAGCGCGTCTGCGCGGTGGCCTAATTCAGGCTGTGTTTGGCAGCAAGCGCGCCCGGGCCTTCCTTGCGGAAGAAATCGCGCAACAGCGGATGGTCAAACTCTACCGTCGTATCAACACCGGTCGCTATTTCCAGGCACTCTTCCGCCACATAGGTGGTGTGGCTTTGGCCGTCCACCAGCACATGGTACCACGGCATTTGCCGGGTTTGGTCGGTGGCATTCAGTTTTTCAAGCCATTCTGGTGCTTCTGAAAAACAAGCGTCCACATCGTAAACCAATCCGCGATAGCCATTTTCTTTATGGCGAACGATTTGGCCAGGGGCGAAAGTTGGTTTGCAAATATGTGTCATTTTCTTCCCCTTTTGTTTGACCTCTATTCATTAGAGAGGCGCTGTGAAGTGGTCGATTGGGAAAGCCTACCAAAAAGGGATTAACAAAGATTGAATCCGCAAAACGGCGATTTTTTGTTCTTTTCGCGGTGTTTTATCGTATTTTTTTGACAAAACCGGGTTTATGCGGTCATAGCAGGCACCAGAGACTATCAGAACATGCTGGGAATATTTGAAGGACGCACGATGGCAAAATCAATTTACGATGGCTTGGAACAGCTCGGCGGTAGTGGCGGCGCGCCAGCAAGCCCGGAAGAGGCAGTGCTGGAGTATGTGCCAAACCCGCGGCCAGACAGTGATTATTGCGTGCGTTTCACTTGTCCTGAATTCACATCTTTGTGCCCAGTAACCGGCCAGCCGGACTTCGCCCATCTGGTGCTGGACTATGTGCCCAGCGAACAGTTGGTTGAAAGCAAGTCATTGAAATTGTTCCTGCAATCCTTCCGCAATCACGCTGCCTTTCACGAAGATTGCACCGTCGGTATCGCGGAGCGGCTAGTGGCAGAAATGAAACCCAAATGGTTACGTTTTGGCGGTTACTGGTACCCGCGCGGCGGCATTCCCATTGATGTATTTTTCCAAACCGGCGATGCCCCCAAGGGTGTTTGGATACCTGAGCAGGACGTGCCGACTTATCGTGGGAGGGGTTAACGCTTGTCGCTCTTTCTTTTGCGTTCACATATCTTCGCGCCGATCAGACATGGCGGTTAGACAGGCTTAAAGTACTAGCAAACATTGTTGAAAATGTACGAGGCGCTAGTTCACTTGATGGTAAAGTTTCATTTGATGATTCTAGAGGCGACCTACTGTTACGGTGAACGCAATGGACTTTGCCAAGGCTGATATTATTGTTGATTTTATTTTCGCATCGCTACGAAACGCATGGCAGGAACAAGGTGAGGGCGGCGACGATATTGTCTTTGCCACCGAGACTCAGCCTTAAGGTATCCCAATTAGCTTGTGGGTTTGCAGGCTCAGGCGCCACCTCGGGTGGGCTCTGCAGTAGTCTACGGTTTGTACTGTGTTTTCTGCAAGGGTTGGGCTGTCCATCGGCTGTAGATAGAAGTTTTCAAACGACAGATGCTCAAACTGCGCCGGGTCTCCGCCGGTTTGCGGGTAGACCAGTTTAAGTTCCTGCCCAGCGGTTACGATCATGTCAGAGCCGACTTTTGGGCTAATGCACAGCCAGTCGATACCTGCAGGCGGCTCAATAGTGCCGTTGCTCTCTACTGCAATTTCAAAACCTTGATCGTGAAAGGCATCAACTACCGCATTGTCCATCTGGAGCAGGGGTTCGCCGCCGGTGCAAACGACGAAGCGATCGTCGGCAGCGCCGTCTGGCCATGCTGCGGCAACAGCTGCTGCAAGTGTCTCTGCCGTTTTGAATTTACCGCCACCTTCACCGTCAGTGCCGACAAAATCGGTGTCGCAAAACTGGCAAATGGCTTTGGCGCGGTCTCGCTCAAGCCCGCTCCACAAGTTGCAGCCGGCAAATCGGCAAAATACCGCTGGCCGTCCGGCCTGTTTGCCTTCGCCCTGCAGGGTGTAGAAAATTTCTTTAACTGCGTAGACCATGGAGTGTTTATGCCTGATAGCGAGTGGGGTCGGCAAGGCCAGCTTCCGTGAAGCCTTTTTTGCGCAGCAGACAACTGTCACAGTGCCCACAGGCCGCACCGGATAAATCGGGGTCGTAACAGCTGATGGTCATGGCATAGTCCACGCCCAGGCGTGTGCCTGCAGTGGTAATTTGGGCCTTGGTCATGTCAATCAGTGGGGTTTGAATGCGTAGGCGTTCGCCTTCGGTAACGCCGGCCTTGGTGCCAAGGTTCGCGGTTTCTTCAAATGATTTGATAAATTCGGGCCTGCAGTCGGGGTAACCGCTGTAATCAAGTGCATTCACACCGATGAAAATATCTTTGGCCCCAACAACTTCGGCGTAGGCCAAGGCGAATGACAGAAAAATGGTGTTGCGGGCAGGGACATAGGTAACGGGGATATCCGCTTCCATGGTTTCCTCGTTACGGTCTTTTGGCACATCGATGTCAGCAGTTAGTGCGCTTCCGCCAAACAGGCGCAAATCCAGCACAGCGGTTTTATGCTCAACAACTCCCAGATGTTTTGCCACACGGTCCGCAGCTTCCAGTTCAACGCTGTGGCGTTGTCCGTAGCTGAACGACAGGGCATAAACTTCAAAACCGGCATCGCGGGCCATAGCGACACAGGTGGCGCTATCAAGGCCGCCAGACAGAAGAACCACTGCTTTTTTACTGTTAGTCATATCAACTCTTATACTTGAAAACTGCGGGTAAACGAAAACTGCCGGGCTATACCACCCGGCAGAAGTGTTTGAAAAGCAGAAAACGCAGGTTTCTGCGAAATGTTTAGCCCACTGAAGTCTACTCCGTTGGCGGTGCGCGGAAAACTTCTTCGTCGAATTCGTTTTCCCATTTGGCAACTGCTGTACTGACTGAAAGGTCGCCCGTGACGTTCACGACAGTGCGGATCATGTCCAGCGGTCGGTCAAACGGGAACACGAAGCCGACTATGATGGCAGTTTGGGCGGCGTCAATATCAAGAACGCCTAGAACCGCAGCCAGCAAAAACAAGGATGCTGACGGTACAGCAGCGGTGCCAATTGATACTAAAGTTGCAGCAAAAGCGATCAACAGATATTCCGTTAGCCCGAGTGAAATTCCAAAAATCTGAGCTGAAAAGACAGCCAAAATGCCGACGTAAATTCCAGAGCCATCCATGTTGAGAACGGAAGAACGGCGGGGAGGGAAGGGGGGGCGGCGAGAGGGGGGGGGGGGGGGGGGGGGGGGGGTGGGGGGGGTGTTGTGGGGTGGGTT
>JAALKD010000123.1 GCA_011088215.1 Sphingomonadales bacterium
GGCGGTTACGGTCCCAGGTTTTCCACCCCACGCACCGGACAACTACTGGCTGCGGACATTAGGCTGGAATATTCGTTCCTGACCAATCGTTTGAACCAGCGCAATATTTTTGAAACTGCAGCTTTGCCCGCGGCAGGCAATATCCATGTCGTGGACGCCGGAGTCGATAATACCTCAGCGCAAAACAGTCAAAACATGCAAACGGATTTCATGGCCATGCTGGCGCGCCATAGCCGCACCTGTAACCTGGGTGCCTATATGCAACAAAACACCATGCTCGGCAAAACCTTCGCCGCGGTGGCTGACCAAAGCGCTGACATTACCGACACGATGATAGAAGAATCGCTCTACTATCTCATTTTGCACGAAGTTGGTCACACGCTGGGCTTGAACCACAACATGAAGGGTACATACGCCCGGTCTTACGCAACTGCCCATGATATTTCAGCGCAAGACGATGGCTTATCTGGCTCAGTTATGGACTATCCAGCAATCAATTTTGCGCCTCCCGGTGAGGATCAGGCGCATTTTTACTCGGTTAAGCCCGGACCATACGACTATTGGGCTATCCGCTTCGGTTATGACCCCGCAATGGACGACCCGACTGAGCGGGCAGCACTTCTGGCGCGCTCAACTGAAAAAGGCTTGGTTTTCGCCAACGACGCCGACGATATGCGCGCACCCGGCAAAGGCATCGACCCCCGGGTTAATGTCTATGACATGACCGATGACGCAGTCAGTTTTGCCGAAGACAGGCTAAAGCTATCACGCAACGCCATGGGCAAGTTGCGGTCCAAATTCACTTCAGACGGCAACAGTTATCAGGAATTGCGCAACGCTTACCTGATTTTGACGGCCGACATGGCGTGGCAGGGCCGCGTTGCTTCGCGCTATATTGGTGGCGTATATGTGGACACGGCGCGGGCAGGTCAGCCGGGCGCAGCAGCACCCTATACGCCGGTTGAAAAAGCCAAACAGCAACAAGCAATGAAAATGCTGCGCGATTACATCTTTGCGCCAAACGCATTTGCAGCCGACCCGCATCTGTTGCAACATCTTGCTATCCAGCATCGTGGATTCCTGCACGGCGCTTCAACCGAAGACCCCAAACTACACAGCCGAGTTGCGATTATTCAGGCCGATATTCTCAACCATATATTGCACCCGGTCACCATGCAGCGCATGACAGACAGTGCCCTGTACGGCAATGGCTACGACGTTACACAGGTACTGGGCGACGTCACCGACGCTGTTTTCGAAGATGACAGCCGAGGTGCAGTCAACAGCCACAGGCAGATATTGCAAATTATGTATGTCAAAGGCCTGATCAATCTGTTGAACATGCCGAATTATGACCATATTTCTCGCTCAAATGCCCATTCAAATCTGAAAAGCATCCGCAATAATATGGCGCGCTGGCGCGGCAACGCTGCTACGAGGGCTCACCGCGATCACATTGCTTTCCTGATCGACAAGGCACTTGAGGTTCATACTGGCTAACAACGAGCCGGTAAAACCCTGAAACATCTTTGAAAAGGCGGCTTAGGCCGCCTTTTTTGCTTGGCCCCGTCGCAATTCGCGATGTTTGCGGCGGTTGCCCATACCCTGTTTTCGTTCATGGTTGGTTCAGGCCCACCGCGTTAAAGTGCCTTAATAGGTCAGATTATTGCCTTGGTGCTGCCCCTTTTTACCAACAGGGTAGCAATGGAATTAAAGGCAAATTGGGAGTGTATAATCATGTTGAAGAAAACCGGGCTAATTCTCGCTGCCCCCGTTGCGCTGATGTTGGGTGCTTGCACAACCAACTATTCGCCGAACAGTTATGACAGTCGCTCTGTCGGCCAAGTAAACCGCGTTGAACGGGGCACCGTGGAAAGCTACCGTTGGGTTCAAATTGAACGCCGAAGCTCCGGCGTCGGGACAGTGGCAGGCGCTGGCATCGGCGCTGCAGCAGGCTCCACGATCGGTAGCGGCCGCGGGCGCGGCGCTGAGAATGTAATTGGTGCCATCGGCGGCGCCCTGCTTGGTGGCTTAATCGGTAGCAGCATTGAAAAATCTGGCAGCAAAAAGGGCGGTTTTGAATATATGATCCGCACAGAAAGCGGCGCGCTGGTTAGCATTGTCCAGCAAGACACTAGCCCCCTACCTGAAGGCGCACCAGTTGTTATTATGTTCAGTGGCAGCCAAAGCCGGGTTGTTTTCGACCATAACGCTCCGCGCTATGACGACGAACCACCTGCACCCTGAAATGCGCCGCGAGAGGTACCCCAGGACCAAGACCCACAAGACCCTGTTGACCCACCTGCATAAAGAGTTTAGGCCGAGCTGTAGTAAGCTCTGCAAACACAACCACTCAAAGCCCCGGCCCTGTGCCGGGTTTTTTTGGATTGCAGGTCAATAGTAACAGCGGCATACCATAATAAGCAGCCATTGGTTTCAGCAAATTGATTGCAGACCCTGCATATCTTTGGCCTCGGTTGGCTTCTCGAATCCAGCAGCCGATATGCCAATATATTTTAGATCAACATCTGGATCCCCAACCGCAAATTGATGGTTTCAACCACGCTGTCAGAATCCATAATATCAAAATGATATGAAGGTACAGGCCTGGGCAAAACGTTTGCTTGCAAGCATTGTTTCAACCTCAGACGAATGGCACCAGTTGGCGAGACTAAGTTTTTTTCATCGCCGCTGTATCGAAAAAGTTAGTCATGCAATTACTTGTGTAAGTTCACCCGGCTGCAACGAGGTTTGAATTATTTAGCTCAACATAACTGCACTATTGCAAAAAAGGCTGCCCGTTGAGGCAGCCCTTTATGACAGGCTATTGGAAGTTAGCGTTTGCTAGTTCACATCATCGTATTTGTATTCGACTTCCCACTTGGTACAAACATAGCTCTCGCGCCGATACTCGTAGCGCAGGCATGTTCGCACTTCCTCCGGTGGCTGGTACGGTTGGGTCTCATATACATGGCGACCATTTTCGTCAAAACGTGCGCTCGCCGAATAAGGCTGACGCTCACCGGTGTAGCGAACATCACGATCGCTAGTCGCGGCGTCACCAAGCGATGCGCCAACAACAGCACCGATGACAGCACCAGCCGTTTTGTTTCGCCCGCCATCAATTTCAGCGCCGATAATACCGCCAACAACAGCGCCGAGAAGAGTTCCCGCTACATTGTCGCCGCTGGTGGCATGGTAACTGCTGTGGCCGTAATGGTGGCCATAATCAGCATCGAAGCCCGGACAATAGTCGCCGTAATGATAGTGGTTGTGGCGGTGCGCCCAGCCCCAGCTCGCCCGGTGACCATAATAGCCCCGCGCAAACGGCCAATGGCTGTAATAACGGTAATAATCATAGGCGTTATAGTACGATCCATAATAAGGCCAATAACCATTGCTGTATCCGAAAGAGTAGCGCGGACCGCCGTAATAACTGCCAAAACCAAGGCCAAAGAAGAAATTGGAACCATAGTAGGGGCGATATGACCGATAGTAATTGTTGCGACGCACATGCGGCTGATAGCTGTCTGCACGTCGATGGTTATTGCGGTCACGGTAGCTGCCACTGTCACGGCGGCGATCGATACGAGCATCGCGAGCGTCGCGGCGTCCACGAGTGCCGTCATAACGCGCTGCATCATCGAAATCATATCTGGTTGCGCCCCGCCTTCCCGAACGATTAGTCGGACGATTGGTTTGGCGCGCCTGTTCAACGACACGCCTACGCGTGTTCTGATGGACACTTTGGCGTGTTGTTTGGCGAGCGGTTGGCCGTGCCGTACGGCGTGCGGGTTCTGTTACCCTGCAGCGTGTATCCTGCCTGATCTCTTGACGAGTTTGTTGGCGAGTTTCTTGACGTTGGGTAGACTGACTACGTGCAGGCTGGCGTTGGGTGCGAACGGCTTCTCTGCGCCGCGCCTCGCCGCCTGCGCGGCGCGCGGTCTCAGCATTGATGTCGCGGCGCTGCCTTGCGGGCGCCTGTTGGCGCTGTTGTCTGTTTTGGGTAGTGGCTTCGCGGCGGGGCTGGCGCGCAGATTGGCGTTGCTCTGAAGCCCTGCGTACCTGACGCTGTTGAGCTCGCTTCTCGGTGCGAACAGCGCGGCGTTTCGCTGGCTTTGCACTTTGCTCGGCGCGAACACGTTCTTTACGATCTTTCTGGTCTTTGGCGACGGCCATTTCAAGGGGCAGTAAAATCGCCGTGGTCGCAAGCAACAACACAGACTTTCTAAACATGACACTCTACAACATAAGTTGTGACCACCTTACCTATGGCAGCTGAACGCAACATGAACCCCTTCATTATGGTTTATATTCAGCATAGCATCATAGTGACCATCCTCAAAGAATGCCTATCAGACGTGGCAAAAATAGGGCACAAAAAAAGCCCGCCGAATTGGCGGGCTCCTTAATCTCACAGCCTAACGTCGATCTAACCATCCAGTTTAGGCTTCAGCAACTTGTTAACCACGCCCGGGTTCGCCTGGCCCTTCGTTGCCTTCATCACCTGACCTACAAAGAAGCCGATCAGCTTGTCTTTGCCGCCGCGGTACTGTGCCAACTGATTTGGGTTGGCTGCAATGATTTCGTCGATAATCGCCTCAATCGCACCCGTATCAGAAACCTGCTTCAAGCCTTTTTCTTCAACAATAGCTGCCGCGTCCTTGCCGGTTTCAAACATAATCTCAAACACGTCCTTGGCGATACGCCCGGAGATGGTACCGTCTTCCACAAGAGCCAACAATCCAGCGCCCTGCTCTGCTGAAACCGGCGTGTCGTCGATTGACTTTCCGGCTTTATTCAACGCGCCGAACAAATCACCGGTCAGCCAATTGGAAGCCTTAACCGCAACTTCAGCCTCGCTTTTGCTGGTTGCCTTGGCTACTGCAGTAACAAGCGTTTCAAAATATTTAGACGAGTTCTGCTCGGCAACCAAAACGCCAGCGTTATAGTCGTTCAGACCTAACGCTTCCATAAAGCGAGCCTTTTTGGCGTCCGGCAATTCAGGCAGGCTTTCGCGCGCGGCTTCAATGAAGGCATCATCAAACTCGACCGGCAACAAATCAGGGTCCGGGAAATAGCGATAATCATGTGCTTCTTCCTTGGACCGCATGGATCGCGTTTCGCCCTTAACCGGGTCAAACAACCGAGTTTCCTGATCGATGACACCACCATCTTCGATGATATCGACCTGGCGGCGCGCCTCAACCTCAATAGCTTGGCGTACAAAACGAACTGAATTCACGTTTTTGATCTCGCAGCGTGTACCCAAAGGGTCGCCGACTTTGCGCACAGACACATTCACGTCGGCCCGCATACTGCCCTGCTCCATATTGCCGTCGCACGATCCGATGTAACGCAGGATCGTACGTAATTTGGTTACATAGGCACCAGCTTCTTCCGGGCTGCGCATATCTGGATCCGAGACAATCTCCATCAGCGCAACACCAGATCGGTTCAGGTCCACATAGGTAAGTTGCGGGTGCTGATCATGCATGGATTTGCCCGCATCCTGCTCCAGATGAATGCGCTCAACACCAACGGTTTTGGTTTTGCCGTTCTCCAAATCAACCGTCACCTGACCATGGCCAACAATCGGATGTTTGAATTGGGAAATCTGATAGCCCTGCGGCAGGTCAGCATAGAAATAATTCTTACGATCAAATACAGAATATTTATTGATCTCGGCTCCAATAGCCAGGCCCGTCCGAACGCCCTGACGGACACATTCCGCGTTAATGGTTGGCAGCATGCCGGGCATCGCAGCGTCAATCAGTGAAACCTGGGTGTTAGGCTCAGCGCCGAACTCGGTAGATGCGCCAGAAAATAGCTTGGCGTTTGAGGTAACCTGCGCATGGATCTCGAGGCCAATCACCACTTCCCAGTCGCCGGTCGCGCCCTGAATACGATAATCACTCATGAGCTTATCTCCACCACTCTGACGGCGCGGCATTAAAGGCCGCCGCCTGTTCAATCACACCGGAAACCTTCAGTACCGTTTCTTCGTCCCACGCGTTGGCAAGCACCTGCAAGCCTAAAGGCAAACCGTCACTGCTCAATCCAGCTGGCACACTTGAACCCGGCAGTCCCGCCATCGAAGCTGGCACCGTGAACACATCGTTCAGGTACATGGCCAGTGGATCATCCGACTTATCACCAACAGCAAAAGCCGCGCTGGGCGCTGTTGGCGTCAGGATCGCATCAACCTTTTTGAACGCTTCCTTGAAATCAGTGGAAATCAGCTGGCGCACTTTCTGGGCTTTCAGGTAATAAGCATCGTAGTAGCCAGCTGACAGTACATAAGTACCAATCATAATCCGGCGTTTCACCTCTTCGCCGAAACCGTCAGCGCGGGTGGCATAATACATATCATCTAGGCTGCCGCCGATAGGCGCTTCGCGCAGACCGTAGCGAACACCGTCGTAGCGCGCCAAGTTGGACGATGCCTCCGCAGGCGCAACAATATAGTATGCGGGCAACGCATATTTAGTGTGTGGCAGGCTGATATCAACGATTTCAGCGCCCGCAGCTTTCATCCACTCAATACCCTTGTGCCAAAGCGCTTCAATGTCGCCTGGCATACCGTCCAGGTAGTATTCTTTGGGGATACCAATTTTCATACCGCGAATGTCGCCAGTCAGCGCTGCCTCGAAGTTCGGCCCTGGCATATCCACCGAGGGGCTCGGAAGGGGGTGGGGGGGGGTGGGG
>JAALKD010000124.1 GCA_011088215.1 Sphingomonadales bacterium
CCCCCCCCCCCCCCCCCCCCCGGCCCCCAGCCGATGACGGCCGCCGCCCGGACCGTCATGGAACCCGGCATCGGGGGCTGGCGCAGTGCTGATATCGATACGGACGGCCTGCCCACCGATTTGCGCTTCCATGATGATGCATCGCTAAGTCCGTTGGACGCTGTATTCGCCGCCCGCATCACTACTGTCGATACCGCCAATGACCTGGCTTTTGCCGACCTGGGTGACGGGCTGACCGGCTGCATGAATTTGCGTCGGGCTAAGTCGCTGGTTAAGGGTGCCGTAGAATCGATCAGCGACTGCGTAACCGAAGGCCAGCGATTGCTGGTACAGGTTGTCGCTCAGCCCAGCACGTTGGAGACCAAGGCACTGACCATCACCCCGCGCCCACGCTTGCTCGGCCGCTACGTGGTGGTAGAAGCTGGCAGCCGGCGCCTGAATTTCTCGAAGGACCTGTCGCCGAACGCCGTGAAGAAACTAACAGCCGCACTAACCGATGCCACCGAAGGGGCCGCCGTTATTGTGCGCTCCAGCGCTGCTGATATCGCGGTTGATGTCGTGGCAGCAGAAGCGGACGCACTAACCGCTGTGTTGGCCAACACACCGGAAAAAACCGGCAGACTGTTTGCCCGCTCACCGCTGGAAAAAGCACTACTGTCTATACCGACAGATACCACCGATATTCAAATTGAAGGCGGCACAGCCTTCGCCGAGGCCAAAGCAGTTGGTCGGCAACACTGGCCTGACCTGGCGGAAAAACTAAGCCTTTATAAAGGCGCGCAAGCGGCGTTCGAGCATTTCGGTGTTAATGAAGCGATTGAAGAGGCACTGAGCCCGCGCATTGAACTGCCGTCTGGCGGCTGGATCAACATCACCGAAACCCCGGCACTTACCGTGGTAGACGTAAATCTGGGCGGTGCACTAAAGGGTCGCAGCGCCAGCGACGCCAAAGTAATCGTGAACCTGGAGGCGGCTCTCGCCACCCTGTATCACCTGCGGTTTCAGGACATTGGTGGACTGGTGGTGGTGGATTTCATCGATATGTCCGCTAAGGGTGCCACCCGCGAACTGATGCAGCTTATTGAAAAAACCGCGCGCGCAGACAGGGTGCCCCTGCAGCACACCGGCATTTCCACCTTCGGCATGGTTGAGTTTGCCCGCAAGCGCAGCGGCGTTTCGCTGAAAGGCAGAATGCAAGTCACCATGCCCGCACGTATGCGTGCCAGCAATGTCGCACTTGACCTGCTGCGCCGGGGCGAGCGCATCGGCCGACAGCCGGGCGGCGGCAACGGTGCGCTTATTGTCTCCGGACCCGAATCGATTATTGGCTGGCTCAAGGCCCATCCAAATTATGTGGAAGAATTGTCCTCCAAGACCAAACGCAGTGTGGAACTTATGTTGGGCGCTAGCCCTGACGTATTCCTGCGCAATTAACCAGAGTATTCCCTGTGACAAAACCAGCGAAAACAACTTCCAAAGCAAAATGCCCTCAATGCAATAAACCCATGCAGCAGGCTTTCCGGCCCTTCTGCAGCAAACGCTGTGCTGACGTTGATTTGGGCAAATGGCTTAACGAGCAATATGTCCTGCCTGGAGACGCAGAAATTCCAGATGATATCGGCGAAGAAACCTAAGCTTTTTTGTGGTCAGTTATGCGCGGGGCTAAACCCACCCAAAAAAAACAACTCGATGCTGGACAGGCCCCCGATTATTGGCTACAAGCCCCTTCGCATCTCGGGTTACCCGCCCGAAAATATTACGATGTGCCCGGGTAGCTCAGGGGTAGAGCAGCGGATTGAAAATCCGCGTGTCGGTGGTTCAAATCCGCCCCCGGGCACCATTAAAAAGGCCAGTCTTCGGACTGGCCTTTTTTTGTTTCTGCAATATTAGCGGCTGAATTTATACCGACACTTGTTATTAAGCGGCAGCTCGCCAACCAACGCGTAACCAATGAATATTGTATTGCACTGCTGCTATGGCTAAAGCTGACATAATATTTCTGCTGCTTTCAATAAAGTGTCGTCATTTTTAGCAAAACAAAGCCGTATCACTTTATTATTCTTAAGATAAGTCGCCCGTTGTTCCGATTGGTAAAAAGGGCTGAGAGGAATGGCAGCAACACCTATTTCTTTGGTTAACCACTGACAAAACTCACGGTCACCCTGTGTTGATATGGCTGAATAATCCAATAATAAGAAATAAGTGCCTTTTGATGGCAGTATAGTAAAACGAGAGCCTTGCAGCGCGTTAACAAGCAGATCTCGTTTTTGTTGATAAAAACTTGCCAAACCAGTGACATGTGATGGCTGCTCTTTTAGCATTTGTGCAATAGCTATTTGTGCAGGGGTAAATGAGCAAAAGGTGACGTACTGATGGACTTTTCTGAACTCGGCAGAAAGCTCAATTGGTGCGGCGCAGTAGCCCATTTTCCAGCCGGTACAATGAAAAGTCTTGCCAAAACTGGAGATTAAAAAGGCTCGTTTAAATAACTCAGGGTACCGTAAAACACTCTCATGCCGCATGCCATCAAAGGTCATGTGCTCGTATACTTCGTCGCTGATGACATATAAATTATATTTTTCAACCAATGTCTGAAGCCTACTAAGATCAGACTGGTTAAGTATTGAACCTGTTGGATTGTGTGGGCTATTAATTATAATGGCACGTGTATTGGCATTAATGGTTTGCTCTACCATTGCCCAATTTATTGCATAGCTTGGAGCCTCGAGGGCGATATGGCGACAAACCCCTCCTGCAAGCTCAACGGCAGGTTCGTATGAATCGTAGGCGGGGTCAAAAACAATCACTTCATCATTTTTGCGCACAAGGGTTTGTATCGCGACCCATAATGCTTCAGTTGCCCCTGCAGTAATAGTAACGTTGTTTAAACCATCGAGTTTTTGTTCAGCAGTTAATTCAGTTTGATAATGTCTATGCACCATTTCAGCAATTTGAATTAGCAATTCAGGCAAACCATTTGAGGGTGCGTATTGGTTTTTCCCTTCACTAATGGCTTGGTTAATTTTATCTTTCAAAAAAGCGGGCGTATCAAATTCAGGGAAGCCTTGAGCTAAATTAATCGCTTGATGTTGATTAGCCATTATCGACATTTCAGTGAAAATACTGGTCTCTAAATTTGGCAATTTACTGGTGAAAGCAGATGGCACCAAAGGCTCCTTTGATCTTATTAGTGGGCTCGCTTAAGTTCTTTTGCAAACTCTTTGCACAAAGCAAAACTATTGAAATTCAATAAAGTAAGCAACCAATTGAAAATCCGCGTGTCGGTAGTTCATACCGAGGCGCAGCCGAAGGTGGCGAGAAGGGGCAAAGCCCTGACGAGCCTAATCTACCCTCGGGCACCATTAAACAGCCCCTCGTTACGCGGGGTTTTTAATGGTATCCGCAGCAGCAGATTTTCCCACTGTTCACACATGGAGGTGAGCCCAGAACAGTCTTGGCGAGCCTAATCCACCCGCGTCAGGCGAAGGTCACCAGATATGCTGGCAAAGAATTCTCAGCGATAAAGAAGCATGCTCAATGCAAGGTAGCTGGCCATGCCATACATGGCTAACAGGCTGAGGCTTATAAACAATCCCCGCAGATCGTCTTTACCTTTCAGGTAACTATATGTGTAGCCAAGCCGTGCAACCGCAAAACCAGCGATCCATGCATAAGCCGCATAAATGATGGGCGAAACCATAACAAAAGTCAGTGCCAAAAATGCGAAATAGACCGTGTTTTCAGTCGTGTTACGGTGGGCATTGTGGTGCCGCTCAAGTTCCCGCACGCCCTCACCCGGTGCTGATTGCTGACTGGTACCACTGGCCGCCCATTCTTCCGGTGTTGCAAACATCTTGAAACGAGCACGGGTCAATTCTGTAGTGGTCATGAGCCACGTATGGTTGATAACAAGTAAAACAGCAGCAACAACCAACGCATGAATAGAGCCAACTGCGGGCAGAGCCGGTGCAAGCGGGTTTATACCGAACACAAAAAAATTAAGGGCGGCGCTAATAAGCAGTAAGGCGAAGGGATAGGCCTTCACGATCATCATATTTCGCTGTCGACGTTTCTCGTCGTCAGTGTTCTGGTCGCCAGTGTTCTGGTCGCCAGTGCTATGTGTCGAAGTTGTTTCAACTGTTTCGTTTTTCATTTCTATGCCTCAAAGAAATACTGTCGGTAATTTTTATACCAGCGTAACACGCTCGGCGCCCGCATTAAAAACTCGCACGCGCTGTCACGTGCCAAAACTAACAATTCATCATTTTTTGTCTTTCGGGCAAAATCGGGTAACGTGCCTAACTCACAGTTGAACAGGCACAAAGGGGCAAGTCTAATGACCGGGTTTCCAAAAGTTGGGTTTCGTAAATATTGTATAACCGCATCTGTCAGTATGGCGTTGATGGCACATGCTGGCATGGCCACAGCGCAGGACGCGCCGATTGTGCAGCCGGGAGCACCGGGCAAGCCGGCGCAGTCACTGGATGCAAAAGAAGCCATTGAGATTGCCAACAACAGCTATTCCCGCGACGACGTTCAGTTCATGCAGGATATGATCCCGCACCATAATCAGGCCGTGCAGATGGCGGCACTGGTGGCTGAGCGCACTAATATGGAAGAACTGATCAGTGTTGCCGGGCGCATCAATGCTTCACAGCTGGACGAAATCAAATTTATGAATGGGTGGCTGGAGGCACGCGGTGAAGCTGTTCCAAGCCCGACCGCGCACCACGCCATGGAAACCTCACATGAAATGGCGGGCATGGCCTCGACCGCGCAAATGGCTGCACTCGCTGCCGCTAAATCCACTGATTTTGACCGCCTGTTCCTGGAATTGATGATCACCCACCACAAAGGCGCGGTGACCATGGTCAACGATTTGCTTGGCCACTCTGGCTCGGCCTACGACCCGGTTTTGTTTGCATTCGCTAACGACATCACCAACGACCAGACTGCCGAGATCAAGCGCATGACTGGATTACTGGTGGGCCTGTCGGCTGACTCGCGAGCGGGCCTTGCGGCCGGACTGCGGGACGCAGGTGCCGCCGCAATGAATGTAGAGCTGGTAGCTTCACTGCCGCGACCGGCTGGCTTCTTTGATCCGGAAAACCCATCTGACCTGCCGCCTGTCGTGGAAGCAAAAGAAGACGATGATAATGCAACCGGCGAGGAAGACGAGGTTAAACGCGGTGAACGGTCGCCGTTCCTAAGTTTTTCCAACACTGACATGGCTTTTGCGGGCGACAAGTTGGTAATGGGCAGCTACCACGGTTTCAATGTTTACCAGCTGCAAGATGACGGCACACCAAAGCTGTTCAGTTCAGTGGTTTGCCCGGGCGGCCAAGGCGACATCTCAATTGTCGGTGACTTGTTGATCATGTCGGTAGAGCAAACCCGCGGACGGGTTGATTGCGGCCTTGACGGCATCAGCGAAGACGTCAGTGCTGATCGCTTTCGCGGTTTACGCATTTTTGACATAAGCGATTTGGCGCGCCCCACCCAGGTAGGACAGGTTCAAACATGCCGCGGGTCGCACACTCATTCGGTTGTCTCTGGCCCCGGCGCAGATGGCAAAATTATCGTTTATAATTCTGGCACTTCGTCATTGCGCAGCGAAGAAGAACTGGCAGGCTGCGTGGGCCGGGTGCCTGGCGATGAGCGAACCGCCCTGTTCCGCATCGATGTGATTGAAATTCCGGTCAACGACCCATCCAAATCACGTATCGTTGATAGCCCGGCAGTATTCGCCGACCCCGAGACGGGTCGCCTTGGCGGACTGTGGGAAGGCGGCGACCACGGCGACAATACACAGGATACCAGCGAGACCGACCAGTGCCACGACATCACTGTGTTCCCTGAGGCCAAAATTGCTGCAGGGGCCTGCTCGGGTAACGGTATTATCTTTGATATTTCCGACCCGCTTAAGCCAACGCGCATTGATGCGGTGACCGACCCGGGCTTTGCTTACTGGCATTCAGCCACGTTCAATAATGACGGCACCAAAGTTCTGTTCACTGACGAATGGGGCGGCGGTGGCAGACCTCGCTGTATGGCGCACGACCCCAAGACATGGGGCGCCGATGTGTTTTACGATATTGAAGACGGTAAACTGGAATTTAAAGGCCGGTTCAAACTGCCTGCGCCGCAGTCCGAGACCGAAAACTGCGTAGCTCACAACGGCTCTGTCGTACCGGTACCAGGGCGCGATATCTTTGTTCAGGCTTGGTACCAGGGCGGCATGTCAGTGATTGACTTCACCGATTCCTCCAACCCTGTTGAGATCGCCTTCTTCGACCGCGGCCCGATCCACGAAGATGTTCTGGTTACCGGCGGTTTCTGGTCAACCTATTGGTATGGTGGCAAGATATACGGCAGTGAGATTGTGCGCGGGCTGGATGTTATGGCGTTATTGCCGAGCGAGTATTTGACCGAAAATGAAATTGCCGCCGCCGCGCTTGCCGATCAGGGAAAGGTGTTTAACCCGCAACAACAATTCCGGGTGTCCTGGCCCGCTGAACCGGTTGTTGCGCGAGCCTACATTGATCAACTTCAGCGCAGCCATGTGCTGCGGGCGGATGCAATTTCGCAGCTGACAGCAGCGCCTGACGG
>JAALKD010000125.1 GCA_011088215.1 Sphingomonadales bacterium
AATATTTACGCCGCTCAAAAACGTTAGTAAAGACAGCCAGTGTTTGCTCGGGGCTGGTGTCGAATATGGAGCCATTATTAGCGATAACCGGAGACGGCGCAGACAGGCTTGCCATCATCGCGGCGTCTCCAATACAGTGAGCAACCAGCGCTTTTTTATGAAGGCGAAGAATGTCAATTTCATCGATGGCTGGCGAGGGCACACTATCGTAATACCACATCAGAGGTTTGTCGGTCATGTCCACCGACTTGAATTGATAATCAAAAGTACGAGTGCCATCGTCGATCAAAAGGGCAAAGGGTGTCTCGGTGCCACCGACTTCGCGCCAGGCACTGGCAATGATATCGATTTTCAGATCACCAACATCATAGCGCAAGCCTGCGGGCCTGCCCGGGACCTCCCCGTCGATCAGATAGACCGCGCCGCCAGTATCGCGCATACCCTTCAGCGCAGATGTTTTTCCGCCAGCAAACTCAACGCCGCTAACCGGCTCAATATCGGTGACGATATCGCGGTAGTTGACCATCAACGCATGGAATTGGTGCCCCAGCGCAAAGTCCCGCTGGAAATCACCTTGATCGCCTTTGGCCAATTCCGCCTTGTCGCCGGCCTGGGTCCATGTGAAGGGTCCTTCAACCACATGAAGCGACCCGCCGTCATCGCGAATAAACTTGGACGTTGCTCGATCTTTCGAACGATAGAAAGTTTCCACAGCATAGGTTTTACCGTCTGAGACCGTAACATCAGCGTATGTATATAAAGCAGTGGTTGAACAAGCATCGTCAGCAATCGCTGCAGCTTCCCAGCCAACCGCTAAACAAACTATTGCCAATAAGCGCTTCGCAATTAACCCGGCGGTATTGATGCCGGTTACGACGATTGAATGGATGACCTCGGATTTAGTCGGCATGACAGCTCCCCTTCGCATACAAACCAAGGCAGCAGTCAAACATGCCAATGCAGCGGCGACAAGTAAACCATAGTTCGCTGGGATACGGATAAGTCATTTACAGAGAAACACAGTTATTGAACGAACGTTTGGTAATTAATTTCTAAACCAACCGTGATCAACGATAATCATAGTCAAACATCATCAACAAGGTACGTTGAATCGAATTAAAATTATCGTCGGAAATCATCACAAGGCGAACTGTGTCGTCGTCCAGTGCCACAACATCCAACCCCTCCATATTATCCACGGTAAACTCAGGTGTCAGATGCAATATTTCCTCACCGGTCAATACCGATCCGGTGGCGATATCATCAGCCTTGATTCGGTGAACTTTGATCGCCACGCCGTCAATAGCGGAAAAATACCGCAGCAACACCAACACGTCACCGTTTGGCAAGGTCGCTGCATCGGTCGGTGCAAAATTTGCTGGCGGTTGGAACCACAAATCTTGGACACTGGTCGAGGATACCAGCCAGGCTTTCAACTGGCCGCTGCCGTTGCGCCCACGCTCGGAAAATGCCAGCAGCTGCCCGCCACGTAACCGGGCAATCGCTTCCATGCCGCTGTTCATCGACACGCCAGCAAAATCAATGGTTGCCAGCGGTGGAGCAGTGCCGCCCTCTCCGACTTCAGCAACAAACTCCAGTCGGAGGTTATGCTCGAACGAAACCAGATAGCCATCGTTAAATTTTATCAGGCTTTCCGCGTCCAGATCCTTTTTGTCAGCGGCAGTTCCTGCAGCGTATCGGCGCATGATACCAGCTGTTGGCGGCACAAATCGCCGGACGTCAAAAGGTGTTTGCCACCAATCACCCTTGTCGGAAATCGCCAGCAATATTTTACTTTTGTCATCAATGAGCAAACCAGAGAAACCGCCAAACTCTTCATAACCAGAGGTCAGCGACCAACCGCCCGCGAAACGCACACGCTGGCCACCAGGGCTTTTCGGTAGCGGTTGGTCGAACGGCAGTTCAGACGCCTGCGCGATCATGGCAACCGGCAAGTCTGCATCCCTTGAGGCAGCACCTATGCCTCGGTCGGCAAAGCCCGCGATGACCAAAGCGACGACGGCAACCGCCACCAACCCCGTCAGTGCTTTGTATAATTTTCTCACGCTGCTCGCCTACTTTTGTTTTGATCTAAAATTCTGCCCTACAGCCGTCGCGGCTTCGGCAATGTTTCTTCAAACAGAGATGCCAATTGCTCGGTCATCGCACCGCCCAGTTGCTCGGCATCCAAAATTGTTACCGCCCGTTGATAGTAACGGGTCACATCATGGCCAATACCAATAGCAATCAATTCCACCGGGGACTTGTCTTCGATCCAGCGAATTACCTGCCGCAGGTGATTCTCCAGATATGTGCCACTGTTAACCGACAGGGTACTGTCATCCACCGGCGCACCGTCAGATATTACCATCAAAATTCGACGCTCGTCGGCGCGGGCCATCAAACGATTGTGTGCCCACATCAGGGCCTCGCCGTCGATGTTTTCCTTCAGCAGACCTTCGCGCATCATTAAGCCCAAATTACGGCGCGACCGCCGCCATGGGCTGTCACCGGTTTTATAGATTATATGTCGCAAATCGTTCAGCCGACCAGGCTTGGCAGGCCTGCCTGCTTCCAACCATTTCTCGCGCGACTTGCCGCCTTTCCATGCCTTGGTGGTAAAGCCGAGTATCTCCACTTTCACGCCACAGCGCTCCAGCGTGCGTGCGAGGATATCAGCTGATATGGCGGCAATGGAAATTGGCCGCCCGCGCATGGACCCGGAGTTATCGAGCAGCAAAGTCACGACCGTGTCTTTAAACTCTGTTTCCGATTCCAGTTTGTATGACGCTGGGCGCATAGGGTTAGTTACCACCCGGGACAGGCGTCCTGCATCCAGAATGCCCTCTTCCAGATCAAACTGCCAATGGCGCAGTTGTTGAGCGAGCAGTCTCCGCTGCAACCGGTTAGCCAGCTTAGACACTACGCCAGACAAATGCGCCATCTGCTGATCCAGATACCGGCGTAACCGATCCAGCTCTTCCGCGTCGCATAGATCCTCAGCTTTGATAATTTCATCAAATTCTTCGCTAAACACCTTGTAAAAGCCGGCATCCGGCAAATTATCAAGTGGGCGGTTGGGTCGCCACGGGATGGTGCCTTCATGGGTGCCGTCGCTGGTGTCGCCGTCCACGTCTTCGCTGTCATCGAGCGCCGCCTCGGATGACTGATCATCGTCGTCACTTTCGCCTTCACCCTCTTCGGTGCCTTCCGCGCCGTCAGCGTCTCCTTCTTCCTCGTCCGACGGGTCGCCGTCTGGTGTTGAGGGTGCGTCAGCATCGGCGTCTTCACTTTGATCGTTCTCGTCCTGCTGGTCAGACGCATTGCCGTCACCATCACCAACCAGTTCTGAAATTATGCTACGGGTTAAAACCGACAGGCCTCGTTGGTCGTCAACCTTGTCCTCCAGCTCATCAAGCAAATGACCTACCGATTGTTCAAGCCACTTGCGTTGTCCTTCCACCGCCAGCGTCGCACACTCTGGCGGCTTCTCGCCAGTTAACCGCTCGCGGGCCAGCAACCCCAGCACGTCGGCCAATTTACCAGTTTCATCGTCGCTAGGGCGGGCGATGCCGCTTTCTTGCGCGCGGCGCGACACATAGCTGGTTATATTGGCCTTAACGCCGTTCATCTGACGTGCGCCCACTGATTCGTAGCGCGCCATTTCCACCGCATCAAAAATCGCCCGCGCCACCTGGCCTGACGGCGCCAGCTTTTGGTGCATTTTGGGGTTATGATGACGTTTCTTAAGCGCCAGCGCATCCGCGACACCGCGCGCCTCGGCCACGTCGCGGGCAGTAACCCGGTGCGGCAGATGCAGCAATCGCGCCTCATCACCCACCAGCGTTGGATGGTCAGCAGTAAAGGAAATTTCCAGCTCCGGCTCGCCTGAGACCGCCCGCGTAGCAGCGGCCAAGGCCTGCTCGAAAATATCCTTCGGTTTTTGTCCGCCGTCGGCCACGTTCAGCCCTTTATTTAGGTCCCAACCACCAGGTTGGCTGCCGAATCGGCAAGCTCAGTGCCAAAGCAGCGCTGATAATATTCCGCAACAATGGTGCGCTCAGCTTCGTCGCATTTGTTGAGGAAACTGGTTTTAAAGCCAAAACTAACATCGCCGAAAATATGGGCATTCTGTGCCCAAGTCAGCACCGTACGCGGGCTCATCACCGTAGAGATATCACCCGCCATAAAACCGGTGCGGGTGAGGTCAGCCACGCGAACCATGGCCGAAATTACTTTCTGACCTTCTTCATTTTGGTAGCCAGGCTCTTTAGCTAGTACAATTTCTGTTTCCACATCATGAGACAGATAGTTCAGCGTGGCGACCACATTCCAGCGGTCCATCTGACCCTGGTTAATTTGCTGGGTGCCATGGTAAAGCCCAGTAGTATCACCAAGGCCAACCGTGTTTGCAGTTGCGAAAATGCGGAAAGCGGGATGCGGGCGAATAACCCGGTTTTGGTCAAGAAGTGTTAGCTTTCCCTCCACTTCCAGAACCCGCTGGATCACAAACATCACATCGGGCCTACCCGCATCATATTCATCAAATACAATCGCGGTGGGGGACTGCAGCGCCCACGGCAATAAGCCTTCCTGAAACTGGGTTACCTGCTTACCGTCCTTGAGAACAATCGCGTCCTTACCAACCAGATCAATCCGACTGATATGGCTATCCAGGTTAACCCGCACTGTTGGCCAGTTCAGCCGTGCGGCAACCTGCTCGATGTGGGTCGATTTTCCCGTGCCATGATAGCCCTGGATCATCACCCGGCGGTTGTGGGCAAAGCCCGCCAAAATCGCCAGCGTGGTGTCATGATCAAACACATAAGCACTGTCAACGTCGGGTACATGCTCCGTTCGCTCTGCGAAGGCAGGAACCTGCATGTCACTGTCGATGCCAAAGACTTCACGAACCGAAATCGTATTTTCAGGCAGTTCAATATTCGGTAAATTTCCGGCCGCTGCTGCGGTCATGACAATTCCTCTTGTCTATATATCTTATCCACGGGATCTTGCTTTTACAGCCAACAACCCCATTCTATCTGTGCCGATGGTAAAGTGATCCACGGTAGATGGCCGCATATATCGTCTTTTATGCGCCGACACTCAAGAGAAAGTAAGTCAAAAATGGGCAAAGTCAGCCAACTGATCGAAAAAAAATTAACTGATGCACTCGCGCCGACCCATCTGGAGGTAATCGACGATAGCGCAAGTCATGCTGGGCATGCGGGCAATCCTGGCGGTGATCGCGAGAGCCATTTTCATGTAAATATTACTTCAGCGGCGTTTGAAGGTAAAAACCGGGTGGCGCGCCAACGGTTGGTTAACGCTGCCCTTGCGGAAGAAATGAGGGAAGACATTCACGCCCTGAGCATGAAATGCACTACGCCGAGTTAGGCATAACCGGTGTGGACTCAAGCGCCAATTCAAACGTTATCGTTTCTACAAAAAGTTAACCTGATAGGACCGCTGGCGCCTTGATTCGCGAACCATTTGTCTGACGGCCGGTTGACGCGCCAATATACGGCGACTGTGCATCAATCCCACCGTGGCAATGATGGGCAGGATAAGGATGATAATCAATTCTACGGTAAAATACTCAGTCATAGTCCGTCCTCAGTCTTCGCTATATCTTTATTGTTGGATGCTCACGCACCTCTGTTTTCTTAACGAGGACAAATTTGACGGCGGTTTAAGGCAAAATCGTGATAAAATTGGGGTAAGATTGTTGCGATCGAAAAAAAACAGCGCGCACTAGGCACGCTGCTCTATCGTAATGCAACCAAGGCAATCAAAAGATTGTCAAAGCTTGGTTTTAGTGATGGGACACGGGTGGTTTGCCCAGCGGCGGGGCAAATTTGGTAAGATTAATACCATCCACGGCAGACTTATACTCATCAACACTTGGGGTCCGGCCAAGAACGGTGGAGAGTACGACAACTGGCGTTGAGGCCAGAAGAGACTCGCCCTTCTTCTCATCAGAATCTTCAACAACCCGACCTTTAAACAGGCGGGTAGAGGTCGCCATAACTGTGTCGCCTTTCGCTGCTTTTTCCTGGTTGCCCATACAAAGGTTGCAACCTGGCCGTTCCAGATACAGGATATTCTCATATTCGGTGCGAGCCGCATTTTTAGGCGCGCCGTCATCAAATTCAAAACCCGCATACTTCTGCAGAACTGCCCAGTCGCCTTCTTCTTTCAACTCGTCAACGATATTGTAGGTTGGCGGCGCGATAACGAGCGGCGCATTAAATTCGATCTTGCCGTCGCCTTTTTCCAAATTCTTGAGCATTTGAGCAACGATCTTGAGATCGCCTTTGTGAACCATGCAAGACCCAACGAAGCCCAAATCGACTTTCTTATCACCGCCGTAAAATGAAACCGGGCGAATTGTGTCATGGGTATAACGTTTAGATACATCCGCATTATTCACGTCCGGGTCGGCGATCATCGGCTCAACAACCTGATCCAAATCGACCACGAACTCC
>JAALKD010000126.1 GCA_011088215.1 Sphingomonadales bacterium
CGCCGCTCTTCCGATCTGCCCCAACAGGCTTACCCGGCCAAGGGATCGACGACCTGATGGCAGGCTTCCTGACTTGCGGGTCAAAGCCGATTGATCACGCCTTCCCGGGTGCCCCTTATGGGTACTCAGTGGCATATGTGATCAAGGCTCGCCGCATACAGTTGCGGGTACAGTCATGGCATTGGCAAGGATGCCGCACCATGTTTCCTCTTAGCCCCGAAGGGCACCATCATCTATGGGCTATAGCTGAGAAAAAACCGCCCGGCAAGGACTTGCGAGGCGGTTTTTCAGTAAACTGTTAGGTGGGCAAGGCCAAAAGCCGTTATGAAACTTCCCAAGTTTGGCCGGAATAGATCATATCCTTGAGACTGCGCCTGCCCTTATATTCGTCGACCTGCGCATGAACGGCATCCGCGTAGGTGGTCTCGGCAGGGTCGGCGTACAATACACCCATCGCCATTGGTTCGCCGGGCTTTGCGCCCAGTTCGGCCAGCATGCGCGCCAGTTGTAGGCTGGTCTCGTCGTGGGTTAAGATATCATCGTCGCTAATACCGCCCTCCCCGATGGATACAACCTCCAGCTCGAAAGTTTGCGCGTTAAAGCGAATACCTTTGTTATCCTCGGCGCCGAAGATCATTTTTTCACCGTTCTCCAACAAAAGTTGCTTGTCTTTCACGACAGGCTTGGCAGTAACATCAGCCCAGGTGGCGTCATTATAAACAATGCAATTTTGCAGTATTTCGACAAAAGACGCGCCTTTGAAACCATGGGCACGGGTAAACACACCCGGCATATGCTTTTGGGCTGTATCAACTGTACGGGCAACAAAGCGCGCGCCAGACCCCAGTGCAAAACTGATCGGGTTCATCGGCGAATCTATTGAACCTTGCGGCGTCGATGGTGCCCTGGTGCCTGGCTCTGATGTGGGGGAATATTGCCCCTTCGTCAGGCCGTATATTTTATTGTTGAACAATAGAATGTTGATGTCCACATCGCGCCGAAGCACATGCATCATATGGTTACCACCAATCGACAAACCGTCACCGTCCCCAGTAATCATCCAGACATCCAGTTCGGGGTTAGCAAGCTTGACCCCCGTCGCCACAGCCGGTGCGCGGCCATGAATGGTATGGAAGCCGTATGTGTCCATGTAATAAGGGAAGCGGCTGGAGCAGCCGATGCCTGATACGAACACAGTGTTCTCACGGGTTGCGCCCAACTCAGGCAGGGTGCGCTGCATACATTTAAGGATCGCATAGTCACCACAACCGGGGCACCAACGCACCTCCTGATCACTGGTGAAATCCTTGATTGTTAGCTTTTGGGTAGGTGCTGTCATTTCATTCATGGCTCGCTCCTTACGCGCTAACTTCGGCGCGTATCGCCGATAGTATATCTACAATTTTGAACGGCAGTCCAGAAACCTGATTAAGCGGCTTGGCATCAATCAGGAATTTATCCCTGAGTACGGTCTTGAGCTGACCGGCATTCATTTCCGGCACCAGTACCTTATCGTAGCCCTTGAGCAGCTTGTCCAAGTTGCGCGGGAACGGGTTAAGGTATTTGATATGAATATGGCTAACGCTCAGACCCTCTGCGCGCGCGGCTTTTACTGCCTCGGAAATTGGCCCAAAGGTAGAGCCCCACCCAACAACCGCCAACGTGCCACTTTCTTCGCCCTGTTCAACCCCCTGCAACGGAATATCGTTTGCGATGCCGTCAATTTTGGCGAAGCGGGTGTCGGTCATCTTCTGGTGGTTGTCAGCGTCATAGGAAATATGGCCGGTGTCGAAGCTTTTCTCGATGCCGCCAATGCGGTGCTCCGTGCCCGGCACGCCGGGAATGCCCCAGTTGCGGGCCAGTGTCACCTCGTCGCGTTTGAACGGGTTGAAGCTTTCGTCCTCGCGTGGCGTTTTCGCAAATTCAACCTTAAAGGGCTCAAGCGCATCCAGGTCAGGCAGCATCCATGGCTCTGCTGCGTTAGCGATAAAACCGTCGGTCAACAGCATCACCGGGGTCATATATTTAACCGCCAAACGGCAAGCCTCAATCGCAACCTCGAAACAGTCGCCCGGGCTGCGGGTGGCGATTACCGGCAGCGGCGCGTCGCCGTTGCGACCATATATGGCCTGATACAGATCAGACTGCTCGGTTTTGGTTGGCAGACCGGTAGATGGACCGCCGCGCTGGCTGTTGATCACCACCAGCGGCAGTTCGGTCGAAATGGCGAGCCCCATGGCTTCCATTTTGAGTGCGATACCTGGGCCAGACGAACTGGTTACACCCAGCGAACCCGCGTATGACGCGCCAATGGCCGCGCAAATAGCGGCAATTTCATCTTCCGCCTGAAAGGTAATGATGCCCATTTCCTTCATGCCCGAAAGCGTATGCAGGATAGGCGACGCCGGAGTGATTGGATAACTACCAAGCACCACATTCAGACCGGCAAGTTCGCCGCCTGCAGCAATACCCCAAGACAATGCCTGACTGCCGGTTACGGTGCGGTAAAGGCCGGGCTCGGTTTTGTTAGCGCCGATCTGATACCGCTTGATATGCGCAGATAACTCAGCGGTTTCACCGAAAGCGTGACCGGCGTTCAGCGCCGCTACGTTCGAGGCAGCAATCTCAGGTTTTTTGGCGAATTTTTTATTCAGCCAGTCAACAACCGGTTCGCGTTTGCGCGAAAACATCCACAACATCAGCCCCAGCGTCCACATGTTTTTGCAGCGCAATGCTTCCTTGTTGCCTAGGCCGTGCTCTTTCACTGCCTCCAGCGTCAACTTGGAAACATCCAGATCGATAACCTGATAATCATCCAGCATCGGCGTGCCCAGCGGACTTTCATCGTATCCGGCTTTTTGTAGGTTTCGCTTAGTGAACGCGCCGCTGTCGACAACAAGCAATCCGCCAGCCCGCAGGTTGCCCAGATTGGTTTTCAACGCGGCAGGATTCATGGCAACCAATACATCAGGCTGATCGCCAACGGTTTTGATCGACCGCGCACCAAAGTTAATCTGAAACGCGGAAACACCGAAGGTGGTGCCAACCGGCGCCCGTATTTCTGCAGGGAAGTCCGGGAAAGTTGCCAAGTCGCTGCCTTCAAGGGCAGTTGAACTGGTGAACTGGCTGCCGGTTAGCTGCATGCCGTCGCCGCTGTCTCCAGCGAAGCGGACAACCGCTGATTCCAACACCTGAATTTCTGATGTCATTCTTTATCGTCCTTCGCTTCCCGACTATAGCGCATCGATACACAGTCCGGGTATTCATCCTACATATGCTGCTTTTCTGGCAGAGGCAATCCTTACACTGTATAGCAGACCAAAAACGACATATTTTTTCTGTCTTATCGCTTAATATAAAGTTATTTTAGAACTAAATTCCAAAATATTCACGAAATTCGCCTAAGATCGCGAGTTTCGCATCAAAACAAACTCTTCTGCACTAGATGGATGTACAGCCACCGTCTGATCAAACTGCGCCTTGGTAAGCCCGGCTTTCACTGCGATGCCAATGCCCTGGATAATTTCCGAGGAATCCAAACCCAGCATATGCGCACCAACTACCTTGTCTGTCGCCTTATCGACAATCAACTTCGTGAACGCCCGCTCGTCTGAACCGCCGAGCGTGTGCTTCATCGGCTTGAAGTCAGAAGTATAAACCTCAATCTCGCCGTATTGTTCGCGCGCCTGCTCCTCCGAAACACCCACTGTTCCTATGGGTGGCTGCGAAAATACGGCGGTGGGGATCGCGTCATGCTCTGGTGATGTGGGCGTGTCATTGTAAACGGTTAGCGCAAAGGCATGACCTTCTTTAATCGCCACAGGCGTCAGGGCCACCCGGTCGGTTACGTCGCCGACTGCATATATGCTGTCCACATTGGTGTGACTATACTCATCGACAATAACCGCGCCTTTTTTATCCAGCTCAACACCGGCCTTCTCCAGGCCCAAGCCAGCTGTGTTGGGCGCACGCCCGGTAGCATACATAACCGCATCGGTGATCAATTCGCTACCGTCGGTCAACGTCAGTTTCAGGCCGTCTTCAGTTTTTTCAATGGCCGTCACATTAGTGTTGGTACGAACATCAATGCCTTTCTTGGTCATCTCTTCGTTCAGCTTGTCACGAATTTCATTATCAAATCCACGCAGTATCTGTTCACTGCGATACAGCTGCGTCACGCGTGAGCCCATACCGTTAAATATGCCAGCAAACTCAACCGCTATGTAGCCACCGCCAACAACAACGACGTTTTCAGGCAGACTATCCAGATGCAGCGCTTCATTGGAAGTTATCGCGTGCTCGATACCTGGCACATCGGGCATGGTTGGCCAACCGCCAGTGGCAACCAAAATGGTTTTGGCCGTGATGGTTTTGTCGCCCACCCGAACACTGTTAGGGCCTTCTACGGTAGCACGGCTATTAATAATTTCTACGTCAGCGGCTTCCAGGTTCTTGATGTAAAGGCCGTTCAGTCGGTCAATCTCAACGTCCTTGCGGGCAATCAGTTTTTCCCAGCTGAAAGAACTTTCGCCCACGTCCCAGCCGTAGCCGCGCGCGCTTTCAAAGTCTTCCCCGAAATGAGAGGCATATACCAACAACTTCTTGGGCACGCAGCCCCGAATAACGCAGGTACCGCCAACCCGAAACTCTTCCGCCACTGCAACCTTGGCTCCAAAACCTGATGCAATCCGGCTGGCACGCACACCACCAGAGCCAGCACCAATCACAAACAGGTCGTAATCATAATCCATCTAATATCTCCAAGTCATTGCATAGGCCACTGATCAACAAGGCGTGTGCCCTGAGACAGCGATATGGGGCGCACCTCAGGATTACCAAGCTTTAACAGCCAATGAGGGTCATCACAATATTATGATCGCTCACAGCGGCATGTTATTTTTGGTCCGTCTAATTGGCCGGTCGATAAATCAAAATATTTCTGCAGCAGATATTGTTTCTTGCAGCCGGTCCGGGCCATCGCCTATGGTCGCGCAAATTTAAACACATGATTTCACCGGAGGCACTTGATGGACATTAAAGGCAAAACTGTATTGGTAACAGGCGGCGCTTCAGGCCTTGGCCGTGCAACCGTAACCGCATTCGCTGAAAACGGCGCCAACGCTGTCATCGTCGACATCAACGATGAAATGGGGTACGCACTGGAAAAAGAGCTGGGCGGTGCAGCCGTATACGTGCGCACCGATGTTACCAGCGAGGCAGATGTGAAAGCTGCCGTGGATGTTGCCCTGTCCAAGTTTGGCAGCCTCGACGTAGCAGTGAACTGCGCAGGCATCGCCAACCCGGAAAAGGTGTTAGACCGGGAAGGTAATCGCCATTCCATGGACCATTTCCGCCGCGTAATCGGCGTTAACCTGATCGGCAGTTTCAATGTTCTGGCCGAGGCCGCACAGGCGATGGCCAAAAATGCACCCGGCGCCGACGGCGAGCGCGGCGTTATCATCAACACCGCATCGGTTGCAGCCTACGAAGGACAAATTGGTCAAGCCGCGTATGCCGCATCAAAAGGCGGCATCGTCAGCCTGACCTTGCCAACCGCACGCGAGTTTGCCCGCCAAGGCATCAGGGTGATGGCCATCGCACCTGGCTTCATCCACACGCCGCTATTTGACGGCCTGCCGGAAGCCGCAGTTGAGAGCCTGACCCAGCAGGTTGTGTTCCCCAAGCGATTAGGTAAGCCTGAAGAATATGCCAAGTTAGCTGGCCATATTGTTGAAAACACCTATCTTAACGGTGAAGTCATCCGCATGGACGCCGCCGCGCGCATGGCACCGAAGTAAACAGCACCGAAAGAGAGAAGTTTGGGACCACTGTCAGGACACCGGATCATCGAAGTTGTGGGCATTGGCCCCGGCCCTTTTGCCGGCATGATGTTCGCTGATATGGGCGCGGAGGTGATCGCAGTTGACCGGCCTGGTAGCGGTTCAATTCTCTCGGTTGACATTAATCGGCGCGGCAAAAGGTCTATTGAACTAGACCTGAAAACCGAAGACGGCAAGGCCACTTTCCTGAAGTTATGCGAAACCGCTGACGCCCTATTTGAAGGTTACCGCCCCGGCGTGATGGAGAAATTGGGTCTTGGTCCGGACCACGTTGCCGCAATTAACCCCAAACTGGTATATGGCCGCATGACCGGCTGGGGCCAAACCGGCCCACTGGCAAGCACCGCCGGTCACGATATCAATTACATTGCGCTGTCCGGCGCCCTGCATTCCATTGGCCCGGCGGGTGCGCCACCCACTGCCCCGCTCAATCTGGTGGGCGACTATGGCGGCGGTGCTATGATGTTAGCATTTGGGTTAGTGTGCGCTCTGCTCGAGGCCCAAAAATCGGGCAAGGGCCAGGTTGTTGATGCCAGCATGGTCGAAGGCTCATCGGCGCTGATGTCGCTGTTTCATTCATTGATGGCGAGCGGCCTGTGGGCGCAGAGGCGCGGGGTTAACATG
>JAALKD010000030.1 GCA_011088215.1 Sphingomonadales bacterium
ACTATCCGTTGTGAATCAATAACTTAATAAAATCCTTATCCCGAATTCGCGTTATCTAGCCCTGCCCGGAATATAGCCATCTCAAATGTGTGGATGCAACACGTAATATATCACGTTTGTAACCAGCTGATGTGGGCCACTATTTACCAGCGCTAAAGGTTACATAAAAATAATGTGAGCCCATATGGCTGGATTGTGTAATTACAGGCTTGCAGATAGAGGGTAGGGCAGGCTAAACCTGTTTCCGTATAAGGCTGCGGCACAGATTTTGTTGTCGTGGCGGGCCAAACTCTAACTTCTGCAAACGCTAATTTCTGTCAGGGGACTATATATGGCACAGGCGAACCGTCCGCTTTCTCCTCACCTTCAGGTTTATCGGTGGGGTGCCCATATGGCAGTATCCATCATTCATCGGGCAACCGGGTCGGCGCTAGCTTTCGGCGCAGTATTGCTAACCTGGTGGTTGGTGGCACTGGCCTCTGGGCATGATTATTTTTCAACTGTTCAAGATTTTGCGGGTTCATGGTTCGGACGGTTGGTTCTGTTCGGCATTACCTTTAGTTTAATGCAGCATTTGGCCAGCGGTATTAGCCATTTGTTTATGGACATGGGTCGTCTGTATGACCTCAAGATCAATACGCTGACAGCCAAATCTATCTTCGTATTTTCTGTGGTGGCGACGCTGGGCATCTGGTACGCCGCCTATAAAGTGATGGGGGTGATTTGAAATGACGGATATGAAAACACCAATCGCTAAAGTGCGCGGCCTTGGCTCTGCCAAAGACGGTACACATCATTGGTTGTCCCACAGGGTAACGGCCATCGCCAATATTCCGCTGGTGATCTTTTTTGTTGTGTCGTTCGTCGGTAACGCTGGCAAGGGGCACGCCGAGTGGGTTGCCTGGCTCAAGCAGCCGATCGCGTCTGTTCTGATGATCTTGTTTATTGCCAATATGGTATACCATATGCGGCTGGGCCTGCAGGTGCTGATCGAGGATTATGTCTATGATCCCGGCACCAAATTCGCCAGCATGATCGCTTTGACCTTCAGCTGCGTATTGATTGCATCGCTGAGTATTTTTTCAATTCTTCGTATCGCGTTTGGGGGATAAGTTATTATGTCGAACGCCTATCCCATTACATTACACACATATGATGCCGTCGTTGTCGGCGCTGGTGGCGCTGGTCTCCGCGCGACCATGGGCCTCGCTGAAAGCGGCCTGAAAACTGCCTGTATAACCAAAGTTTTCCCAACGCGTAGCCATACGGTTGCGGCGCAGGGCGGCATTGCAGCGTCGCTCGGTAACATGGGTAAAGACAGTTGGCAGTGGCATATGTATGACACGGTCAAGGGGTCTGATTGGCTCGGCGACCAGGATGCGATTGAGTATTTGGTGCGTGAAGCTCCGGCTGCAGTTTATGAGCTGGAGCATTATGGTGTTCCTTTCTCCCGCACCGAAGAGGGTAAGATTTACCAGCGTGCTTTTGGCGGCATGACTACCGAATTCGGCGAAGGCCCCGCGGCCCAGCGCACCTGTGCTGCTGCCGACCGTACAGGCCACGCCATGCTGCATTCGCTTTACCAACAGTCGCTCAAGCATGACAGCGATTTTTATATCGAATATTTCGCTATCGATATGATTATGGAAGACGGTGAATGCCGCGGTGTTATCGCCATGAATATGGAAGATGGTTCACTGCATGCGTTCCGGTCGCAAGCCACTGTGCTGGCGACAGGTGGTTATGGCCGTGCCTATTTCTCGGCCACATCAGCCCACACCTGCACTGGCGACGGCGGTGGTATGGTGCTGCGCGCAGGCCTTAGTTTGCAAGACCTAGAGTTTATCCAGTTTCATCCAACCGGCATATACGGCGCGGGCGTTTTGATTACCGAGGGCGCTCGCGGTGAAGGCGGCATTCTGATTAACTCAGAAGGTGAACGCTTCATGGAGCGTTATGCGCCGAGTGCGAAAGACTTGGCTAGTCGTGATGTGGTGTCACGGTCAATTTCAAACGAAATTCGTGAAGGTCGCGGAGTGGGCGCAGATAAAGACCATATGTATCTGCACCTGGATCATCTGGACCCAGCAATTCTGGCTGAACGCCTTCCGGGCATTTCCGAAAGCGCAAAGGTATTCGCGGGCGTTGACGTCACCAAGGAACCGATTCCGATCCTGCCGACAGTGCATTATAATATGGGCGGTATTCCGACCAATTACCACGGCGAGGTTATTAACCCGACCAAAGACAATCCAGACAGCGTTGTGCCGGGCTTATTTGCCATCGGCGAGGCTGCCTGTGTGTCGGTTCACGGTGCGAACCGCTTGGGCTCTAACTCGCTGATTGACCTTGTGGTGTTTGGCCGAGCGGTTGGAAAACGTGTGCCAGAAATTGTCACAACGGGAGCCACTCAAAAACCGCTGCCTGAAGGCTATGCTGATATGGCACTGGGCCGTTTGGACAAAGCTCGCTACGCCGACGGTGGGACGCCGACGGCGGAACTACGGCTGAAGATGCAGCGCAACATGCAAACCAATTGTGCCGTATTTAGAACCGAAGAAGTGCTGGCTGAGGGCGTAAAAAACATCGATGAGATTGCAGGCGGTCTTGACGATATCAAGACAAGTGATCGATCACTGGTATGGAACAGCGATTTGATTGAAACGCTGGAGCTGGACAACCTGATGGGCCAGGCCGTGTTGACAATGCACAGTGCCGCGGCGCGCAAGGAAAGCCGCGGTGCGCATATGCACGAGGACTACCCGGACCGTGACGATGTCAACTGGATGAAGCATACAGCTTGTTGGTTGGACGACGGCAACAAAGTAACCCTTGGAGAGCGGCCTGTGCATGATTATACGCTCACCACAGAGGTTGAGTATATCAAACCTAAAGCCCGGGTATATTAGGAGGAGTATGAGAGATGGCTGAATTTGCACTTCCTAAGAACTCGCGCGTCGGCAAAGGCAAAACTGTCAAGGCTGACGGTGCTACCAACACCAAACCGTTCCACGTGTACCGCTGGAATCCGGATGACCGCGAAAACCCGCACATGGATACCTTTGAGGTGGACATGGACAGCTGCGGCCCGATGGTTTTGGATGCGCTGATTAAAATTAAAAACGAGATGGACAGCACCGTAACTTTCAGGCGGTCATGCCGCGAAGGTGTGTGTGGTTCCTGCGCCATGAACATCAACGGCAAGAACGGTCTGGCTTGTACTACGGCGATTGAAGACACAAAAGGCGATGTGGCAATAACGCCATTGCCACACCAGGAAGTGGTTAAAGACCTGGTGCCGGACCTGAGCAATTTTTATGCACAATATGCCTCCATCAAACCATGGATGCAGACCCAGAGCCCAACACCCGAGAAAGAACGCCTTCAAAGCCATGAGGACCGCGAAAAGCTGGACGGCCTTTATGAATGTATTCTGTGTGCTTGCTGTTCGACGTCTTGCCCTAGCTATTGGTGGAACGAAGATAAATACTTGGGCCCAGCCGTGTTGTTGCAATCATACCGGTGGTTGATAGATAGCCGCGACGAAGCTACAGGCGAACGGCTTGATGACCTTGAAGACCCATTCCGTTTGTATAGGTGCCACACCATTATGAACTGCGCCAATGCCTGCCCGAAGGGTTTGAACCCTGCGAAAGCGATTGCCGAGATCAAGAAAATGATGGTCGAACGACAGGGCTAGATTTTGGCGTGTTCCTGAATAATATGAGAGCGGGTCATTGACCCGCTTTTTTATTGGGGAGCAATGCAGTGATTGAGAGAGAATTTCAGATTTTATCTCTGGAGCAGGGTGAAAACAAACATTTCTTGGGTATGCTAAACTTGTTTGGTGAAGTCTTTGAAGACGCACCTAGCTACTGCAGCGCCCAGCCCAGCGATGCTTATATTGATAGCCTCCTGAATTCGGATACTTTCTATGCGTTGGTCGCGGAGCAGGACGGTGAGGTTGTTGGTGCCATTGCTGGATATGAGTTAAAGAAATTTGAGCAGGAACGCAGTGAGTTTTACATTTACGACCTAGCGGTTGCCGAATTCCATCGCCGTATAGGTCTTGCCACAGCTTTGATCGACGCATTTGGTAAAATCGCCAGAGAGCGCGGCGCATGGACAATGTATGTTCAGGCCGACCCTATAGATGCGGCCGCCGTCGCACTCTATGACAAGTTGGGTGTTCGAGAGGAAGTGTTTCATTTCGACATTGAGCCAAAATAGTCAGGCTTATCCGAGCGACCTTAAGGCAGATTTAAGGCCTGCTGGGTTGCCGTGAACACGTCAGGGTGCGCTATTTTTTTTAGCATATTTGGCTCAGGCAAGCATTTAGGGTCGACGAATTCGAGCAGTTCAGGGTCGGCGTCACTGTATATAATGTCGAGCGCAAACCGGTTGTGCCCGTATAGCCCGCGGTGGATCATATTGGCGGAAAACACCAGCAGGTCACCGCGGTTTAGCGCCAGTGCCTTGCCTGATGGTAGGTCGTCAGATGGTTTTCGGCCACTCTCGCCCATGCGGGTTTCAAACTCTTGGGCGTTGTCCCAGTGCAGGTGGGTGCCCGGCACCAATTCAATGCCCGGCTCGTTCGCAAGCGGCACGCGGAAATGCAGGATGGTTTTTAATTTCAGTAATTCTTGTTGTTTAGCCACACTATCAGGTCGATATTGAATGTCACGGTGCCAATAGTTTTTCTGTTCGCTATTTTTCGGGTTGAAAAACAGCTGAGTGTTCATGAAAGCTGGCCCCATGATAATAATGTCGCGCGCGACACTCACCAGCTTATCCATTGCGATAAAGTTGAAGAGTTTTTGCCGATCAGGAGTGGAAAGTGCATCTGCGTGGGTGATGTAAGCGCTGTTAATCGCCTGATGGTTATAATGATCGCGGTTTTGCTCAATCCAAGCCGAATGGAACCGCCGAAGTATTGGTTCAACGACATCCAGTTCATGGTCGGTGAAAAATTGACGCTTCAATGAATAGCCATTTTGCTGATAATCTGTTTGCATGAGAGAATTATACCTGAAGGATATGGAAGGAGAAACAGAATGAGCGAAAAAATGGATGTTAGCGGTAAGTGCCTGTGCGGTGCTGTGTCTTTCAGTGCCAAAATTGCGGAACCGCATGTAGGCGCCTGCCACTGTGCTATGTGCCGAAGGTGGGGTAGTGGTCCTTTTATGGAGGTCGATTGCGGTACAGATGTCACCTATGAAGGCGCAGGAAATATCTCGACTTTTTCCTCGTCCGACTGGGCAGAGCGGGGTTTTTGTTCAACCTGCGGATCCAACTTGTTTTACCGGTTAAAAGAAAGCGGTCAAACTATGATGGCTGTCGGATTGCTGGATGATGACGGTGGATTGGACCTAAAAGGGCAGGTATTTATTGATGAAAAACCGCCTTACTATAGCTTTGCCGAAAAAACCGAAGAACTGACCGGCGCTGAAGTGTTCGCCATGTTCGGCGGTGATGGTTCGTAATCGTTTGTGAATTACTCTCCAGCCTACTCGCGCACATAGCGCGGGTAGCTAGTCTTTGCTAAGCGAGATTGTTCCAGATCAATCTCAACAGTTGCGAACTTGTTGGTTTCGTCCGTGGTAGCCAGTACATTGCCGTCCGGGTCAATGATCCAGCCCATGCCGCCGCAGTTTGCTTTGTCACCTTCCGGTCGCCACAAGTTTGATGACAAGCAGTAAGCGCCAGCGCATACCGCCGCCGTGCGTCCACCAGCTAACCATCGCTGCAGACCGCCATGGGTCGTCGCCCGCGGCACGCACAGTAGATCAATTTTCGACTTTGCATAGTGGCGGGCCCATTCGAAAAACCACATTTCCGTGCATATCAGTACGCCGATGCGCATGCCAAGTGCGCGGGCGGTGTCAAATCGTTTTTCACCGCGGTCGTACCAACTATGCTCCCAGTAGCCCGGCTCATCGGGCAGGTAATATTTCTCGTGAAATCCGTTTGCACCGGTTTCGTCGCCCCAAACATAAGCTTGATTGCGCCGGCTGCCGCTTGCGTTCGTGATGGGGCGAGTGGAAACAATGGCTCTGGCCCCTAACGATGAAAGCTTTTCAACGTAACGAGCATGGCTTTTCATTGCTGCCTCCCATTTTCCGGCGTCTGGTGTCCGGTCAGCCGCCAGCCAGTTGGAGAAGGTCATTTCAGGCAATAGAAGGAAGTCTGTTCGTTCCTGTTTGATATGGGCAGCCAGTGCGCTCAAGTCTTTGTCGCGAGATCCGTCACCGGGGTTTATTTCACAAACCGTTACTTTCATGGAGCTTGCCCTTTGATTGTCTGGCGGTTGCAGCTAGCCCCATTTTATATGACCAACCAACCCTTGTCACTTCTCAAGAAAACGAGGTTCAGGGCTAAATGAGCAAGACTTATTAACATATTGGGGGTACAGATGCGGTAGTCGCGCGCTCGGGGGTGTGCAATTCGGATATACCATGAACTGGAATACAATCTTTATTTTGACGCTGTTTTTTAGCTTGCCGGCTGGAAATATGGCAAAAGCAAACGAATCTGTTCCTGTCGCAAGCTTAAGCAACAGCTCATTCAAAGACCTTTGGCAAGCAATTGTTCTAGAAGCTGGCATCGAGGCAAACTTTGTTACAGCATCGCGTGAAAACAGACGCAGCGAACTTGTAAAAGGTAAGCTGGCTATGGATTGTTGCTCAATACCTGCCTGGCGTTCAACCGCTGCAGAACAGGCTGTACAGCTGTATACCGACCCCATATTTTATACGACCGATCACTTAATCCTTCAAAAGAACCGGGATTATGTTGGACTGAATCCTTTGGACTTACGCGCTTACAAAATAGCCGTTGTAAAAGGTTTTAGTTATGTCAACGAAGGGTCTTTTGGCTCTGTGATTGAAGTGCCAACAATGGATGATACTTATGTGCTTGTCGCATCGGGCAAGGCAGATATGACTATTGCAAACAGCCAGGAATTCTGGCGTCGCCAGAGGTTACAGCCTTACGCCCTAATGCTGGGGCCGGTACATGATCAGGTGCTGCTCCGCGCACGGGTACATAAGAATTGGGCAGAGCTTCTGCCGCAGATTAACGACGCCATAAAAAGGTTGCGCAAGTCCGGCAAGATGGATTTGTTGATGGCAAAGCGCATAAGAGACATTAAAAGCTCCGACGCGGAACAGTAATCATTCGGTCTCTGATTAAGCGCAGACCTTTTTAATCCAGTAATCTGGCTCTCAGTTTACCGCGCCGCTCGGCGTTTAGATCCATGGCATCGGTGAGGTAATCGTCAACTGAGCCAAATTCCTTTGTCATTGCGGCAAAAGCGGCATGCAGAAACTCTGGTTCAACACCAATCAGTGGATAAACCGCCTCGGGGGTCACATCTCGGCCGGTTTTTTCGGCTACCTATGTGGCTGCTTCAACCGCGCGGGCCTCAAGGTCCACGGCTTCGTTGGTTAATAAAAAATCAGCAAAAATTGCATCTTCCGGCATATCAAGTGCTGTCATAATCAGTGCGCCGGCGATGCCAGTTCGGTCCTTGCCTGCAGTGCAGTGAAATAGCGCCGCGCCGCCGTCGTCATCATCGATCAGTACGTCGAAAAGCTTTTTCAGTCCATCTGCGTTGGCGATGGGGATGGTCTGAAACGCCAGAATAAACTGGGCATGCAGCTCATCGGCAGGGAAGGGTGCGTTCGCTACCCGCTCGAACAGGTCCTTAATCCATGCGGCTGCGTTGCCGCCAATTGGATTTTCCACGTAGCGAGGTGTCCAGGGCGCGTGCCAGGTAACACGCATGCGGTCTTTCTCCGGTGCGGAGCGAAAATCAACTACAGTGGTAATGTTATGTTCGGCAATCTGTTCGGCTGCCGCAGTGTTCACCTCGGCAAAATGGCCAGAACGAAACAATCGTCCGTGCGCCAAGGTGCCGCCGTTTTTGCTGGTGTAACCGCCCATGTCCCGGAAATTTCGGACCCCGGGGATAGCGTGGATAACGGCTTTATTCATGATTTGCTGTCCTCATATTCGCGCGGATCTGCTTCAGCACAATCGCTTTAGCATAGAGATAGGCCTGCTGCTCCAACTTGCGAGCCCCATTTAGTTTTTCTTTGATTTGTTTTTTTCGCCGCTCGTGCTAGGGACGAAACAGACGTCACCACAAGGGTTTTGCTGCAGTGTCATCAACCGGGCCCATTGCTGCCTATAAAAAGCTGGAACAAGACGGCGAAATTCGCCCTGACCCTGATCAGGCGCGTATTGTGGACCGCCTTCAGCGATTGCACCGCGAACTTGAGGAATATCCGGAGATTGCCGGTCGAGGCACCGGGCTTTCGATTAAAAACTGGAGGCTGGCGCATTTCTTCCGCAAATCAGGCGGTGACAAATCAGCGCCTAAGGGCTTGTACATATACGGCGGCGTTGGCCGCGGTAAATCCATGTTGATGGACATGTTCTATGAAGTTGCCCCAGTGAAAGCCAAGCGTAGGGTCCATTTCCACGAATTTATGCTGGATGTACACGCCCGGATGAAAATATGGCGCGGGTTGTCGGATAAGGAACGAGCAGCCCTGGGTGGACGCGCCAGCGAGGATGATCCCATTCCGCCAGTTGCCCGCCAAATCGCTGCCGAAGCCACCTTGTTGTGTTTTGACGAGTTGCAAGCCACCGATATCGCCGACGCTATGGTATTGGGGCGTTTGTTCAAGGAACTTCTGGAGCGCGGCGTAATCATTGTGGCCACCACCAACCGGCCGCAGGACGACCTATATAAAGATGGCCTGAATCGACAACTGTTCCTGCCCTTCATTGAGATGATCAAACAGGCCTTTGATGTGCTGACGCTGGATGGCCCTACCGATTATCGCTACGACCGCCTCAAGGGTGTTGAGACTTATTACACCCCCGTTGATGAGGCCAGTACGACCAAGCTCTCGGAAGCTTTTTTTCGTCTGACCGACCGCAATGTGGAAGACCGTGACAAGGTGCCAACCGGCGAACTATTTGTGCAAGGCCGCACTTTGTTTGTGCCCAAATGTGCGCGCGGTGTCGCGGTGTTTTCTTTCAAGCGGTTGTGTGCCAATCCACTGGGTTCTGCTGATTATCTGACCATCGCTCGCGCTTTTCACACGGTTATTATGTTGGCGATACCCCAGCTTGAACGCGGAAAGCGAAACGAGGCCAAGCGGTTCGTTACGCTCATCGATGCGCTTTATGAGCATGGGGTGAAATTTTTATGCTCTGCTGCCGTTCCACCCGCCGACCTATACCCGGCCGGTGATGGTAGTTTTGAATTTGAGCGCACTGTTTCGCGGCTGATTGAAATGCAATCAGAAGATTATCTCGCCCGGGGACACGGGAAGGTTGATGCCTAGTGAGTTTCGCCCAATAGATGGTAAGCCACGGACGCTTTTCGAAGACCCGGTTGGCACAAGATATTTTCCGTCTCTCCTCAGTGACGTTGAATTAGGCCAATTGGACCGGATTAGCGCCGACATGTCGATCGGTTCGGTTGGTACAAGGGTTTTTGATGCTGCCTTGCAGTCCATTCTCGGAGGCAACAGCAGCTTGATGAAACTGGCCTGTGATCTTGTCGGATCTGAAGCAATGGCTGTACGAGCGGTTTTCTTCAACAAAACAGCTGATCAAAATTGGTCAACACCCTGGCATCAGGATCGAACCATTCCGGTACACGCAAAGCATGAAAGGCATGGATACGAGGTATGGTCACTTAAATGCGGTATTCATCATGTGGAGCCACCAATCGCTGTTATTGAAAAAATGATAACTCTTAAAGTGCATATTGATGCCTGCCTACCTAATGCAGGGCCAATAAAAGTGGCTGATGGATCACATCGGATGGGAAGGGTGCGGGCAGCCGATGCGGCGAGCGTCGCGCAAACTTTACCGATGCGGGTTTGTACGGCAAATGCGGGCGATGTGTGGGCCATGTCCAGCACTATCCTGCATGCATCAGGGCGATCCAGTTCGGCAGCATCTCGTCGTGTATTGCATGTTGACTTCGCCGTAGGCCAACTTCCGAAACCGCTAGAATGGTTCAGTCTATATTGAAGGGCTTACCTGTTCAGCCAAGGGCGAGCAATGCGGGTCAGGACCGGCATAATGGCATAAACCATCATCGGTGTGATGATCGCAAGCGAGGTGATCGTGATCAGGATCGGCACTTGAGTGATATACTCCACCACCAGTGGCGGCACTAAATACACCGGGGCCACCAGCCCAGCAAAAGTGACCAACGCCATTTTTTCGCGGCTTGGTGGTTTGCCGTCGGCGCTTAGCGGGAACATATACTCCAGACTTTCATACTGAATGACCTCGAGCGGGCCCGCGCTAAAGCCGTCGGTTTCTTCCAAAAGCGCTAGCCGTTCGTCTGATTGCATCCATGTCTCCAGGTTTGCGTAGCAATTGAACCTGAAAATGCTGGTAACAGTTGTGCCTTCGCCGTCCACCGGTTTGATAACTTCCGAACCCAGATAGCCTGTATAGGTGCGGCAGGCGGCGCGAATGCGTTTGGACCATGCCTCAAAGGCCACCATTTTGTCGGGTAGGATTGCATGGCGAACAATTGTGGTTACCGGAGAAGTGTTATTTTTGTCGGTTATTTTCATTTTGGCCTCGCTTCAAGCAGATTCGATCTTAGGCCAGACCGGAATGCCATGCAATCGGCGGTAAATTGCCGATGGAAATTGGCCCTGAAAGCGGGTTTCCTCATTATCGTTAGCGAATTGGTAACCCTATGGGGATAGGAATGAATGCTGGCGGACGTATAAATTGATACGCTTGCGTTACGATTGCAGCGATTACTTGGGGAACTCTGTTGTGATTATTGGCTGAAATTGGCGGAAATCTGCCTAAACAAGGGAATTTGGCATTTACGGCTTGGGAAAATTCTGTAAGCTAAAGTTTCATAGCAAACGCGCTGGTTTTACGGCCTCGGTTAGAGGGTCTCGTCGGCGTGCTATCAGGAGCAGATTCATCGCTTGTTTCAGCAAGACAATCGCGCTAGGAACCAGCGACATTATTCTTTATTTTTCAGGTCGTATCAGCCCTGCCCGGGCGGCGGCAAATTCGCTGGAGCATATTCATGGCACGTAATAAAATTGCATTGATTGGCGGCGGTCAAATCGGTGGCACATTGGCGCATCTCGCCGCTCTAAAAGAACTGGGTGACGTTGTCCTTTTCGATATTGTAGAAGGCCTGCCGCAAGGCAAGTCGCTGGATTTGGCGCAGTCCTCGCCTGTTGAAGGTTATAACGCGGTGATGAAGGGTGCTAATGACTACGCCGATATCGCAGGCGCTGATGTTGTGATTGTTACAGCCGGCGTTGCCCGCAAGCCGGGCATGAGCCGTGATGACCTTCTGGGTATTAACCTGAAAGTGATGAAATCAGTCGGTGAAGGCATTGCCGCTAACGCGCCGGATGCATTTGTTATTTGCATCACCAACCCGCTGGATGCGATGGTTTGGGCGCTGCAGAAATTCTCTGGCCTGCCAAGCAACAAAGTGTGTGGCATGGCTGGCGTGCTTGACAGCTCGCGTTTCAGTCATTTCTTGGCAGATGAATTCAATGTGTCAATTCAGGATGTAACCACATTTGTACTGGGCGGCCACGGCGACACCATGGTGCCGTTAACTCGCTATTCAACCGTTGCAGGCATTCCAGTGCCGGATCTGGTGAAAATGGGCTGGTCTACGCAGGAAAAGATCGACCAGATCGTTCAACGCACCCGCGACGGCGGCGCAGAGATTGTTGGCCTCCTGAAAACCGGCTCGGCTTTTTATGCACCTGCGACCAGCGCGATTGAGATGGCGCAAAGCTACCTGAAAGACAAGCGCCGCCTTCTTCCATGTGCGGCTTACCTGAGCGGAGAGTACGGCCTTGACGACATGTATGTTGGTGTGCCGGTTATCATCGGTGAAAACGGTATCGAGAAAGTTGTGGAAATTGAGCTGATCGGTGAAGAAAAATCAGGATTTGATCATTCTGTTGATGCCGTGAAAGGCCTGATGGAAGCCTGTATAGCAATTGATGGATCGCTTGGTTAAGCGGTCCCTTTTTATGATCTGAGCCCCTACTAATGATGAAAGCCAACGAACTATGAAAGAGCGGGTGAGCAAATGAATATTCATGAATATCAGGCAAAAGGCCTTTTGAAACAATACGGCGCGCCGGTTCTTGGTGGCGGTGTTGCCTATACAGCAGCTGAAGCTGTTGACGCCGCGAAAAAGCTGGGCGGCCCGGTCTGGGTTGTCAAAGCACAAATCCATGCCGGTGGCCGCGGTAAAGCGGGCGGCGTAAAAGTTGTTAAATCACTGGATGATGTTGAAGCGGTTGCGAAAGACCTGATCGGTAAAACACTGGTAACCCACCAAACTGGCCCTGAAGGCAAAGAAGTTAAGCGGGTTTATGTGGAAGATGGCTGCGCGATCAAAAGCGAGTTTTACCTGTCCATGCTGCTGGACCGTGCGTCAGGCAAGCTTGCGATCATGGCGTCTACCGAAGGCGGTGTGGACATCGAGGAGGTTGCTGCCAGTACACCAGAGAAAATTTTCAACGTAACCATTGATGCGGCGACTGGCCTTCAGTCATTCCATTGCAGGCGCGTGGCTTTTGGCCTTGGCCTTTCTGGTGCTGCCGGTAAATCTTGCATGAAGTTGGTTGCGTCGCTTTACAAGGCATACACCGAGCTTGATGCTTCCATGTTGGAGATCAACCCGCTGGTGCTGACCGAAGACGACGAGATGGTTGTTCTGGACAGCAAGATGTCATTCGATGGTAACGCGCTCTTCCGCCACCCGGATGTACGTGAACTGCGCGACGAGAGCGAAGAAGACCCCAAAGAGATCGAAGCATCCAAATACGACCTGAACTATATCAGTCTTGATGGTTCGATCGGTTGCATGGTCAACGGCGCGGGTTTGGCGATGGCAACCATGGATATCATCAAGCTCAAGGGCGGCGAACCGGCCAACTTCTTGGACGTTGGAGGCGGCGCCACCAAAGAGCGGGTTACCGAAGCTTTCAAGATCATTCTCTCGGACGATAACGTGGAAGGTATTCTTGTTAATATCTTCGGCGGTATCATGCGCTGCGATGTGATTGCAGAAGGCGTGGTTGCGGCTGCCCGCGAAGTGGCACTTTCGGTGCCGTTGGTCGTGCGGCTTGAAGGTACGAATGTGGAGCTCGGCAAACAGATAATGGCAGACAGTGGTTTGCCGATTATTGCTGCTGACGATTTAAATGATGCGGCTGAGAAAGTCGTTAAGGCCGTGAAGGAGGCCGCGTAATGTCTGTATTAGTCGGAAAAGATACCAAAGTTATCTGTCAGGGTTTCACAGGCGCGCAAGGCACCTTCCACTCTGAGCAGGCCATCGCATACGGCACCAATATGGTTGGCGGTGTAACGCCGGGCAAGGGCGGACAATCGCACCTTGATCTACCTGTGTTTAACACAGTCGGCGAAGCACGCGACGTAACTGGTGCCAACGCATCGGTGATTTATGTGCCGCCGCCCTTCGCAGCGGACAGTATTCTGGAAGCCATCGATGCAGAGATCGAACTGGTTGTTTGTATCACTGAAGGCATTCCAGTGCTGGATATGGTGCGGGTGAAGCGCGCGCTCAGAAATTCAAACACGCGGTTAGTTGGTCCGAACTGCCCGGGTGTTATCACGCCTGGTGCGTGCAAAATCGGGATTATGCCTGGCCATATTCACAAGCCGGGCAATGTGGGCATCGTTTCGCGCTCTGGTACGCTGACATATGAAGCTGTGCATCAGACAACGGTTGCCGGCCTTGGCCAAAGCACTTGTATTGGTATTGGCGGTGACCCGGTAAACGGCACCAATTTCATTGATTGCCTTGATATGTTCCTCGGCGACGACGACACTCACTCGATCATTATGATCGGTGAAATTGGCGGCTCTGCGGAAGAAGAGGCGGCTGAATTGTTGAAGCAAAGCAAGGTTAAGAAGCCAGTTGCCGGTTTCATCGCTGGTTTGACGGCCCCTCCGGGTCGGACAATGGGCCACGCTGGCGCTATTGTTTCTGGCGGTCAGGGCGGTGCGGAAGACAAAATTGAAGCCATGCGTTCAGCTGGTATCGTTGTGTCTGACAGTCCCGCGGCGCTTGGCCCAACACTGCTGAAAGCTATCGGTTAACTAATATAGAGGGGCGTGGTGGAAGCACCACGCCGATTGCCCATGGGTGCTGATCTGGATCGAATTGCTGCGTTGGAGGGTGTAAGCCCGCAATTTGTTGAATCGTTGTACGAGCAATATACCGCCAATCCCTTGTCGGTTGACCAAGGCTGGCAGGAATACTTCCAGACGTTAGAGGCTGGCATTCAGGTTGCGGGTCCCAGTTGGGCAAGGTCGGATTGGCCCATTCGCCCAAACGATGATCTGACATCGGGTCTTGATGGCTCGGATATGTTTATCGAGCAGGAAGCGCCTCAAGCGAAAACTGGCGGCGTAGCAGCAGAAGATGTGCGCGCAGCGACAATTGACAGCATTCGCGCGCTAATGATGGTTCGCACCTATCGGGTGCGTGGCCATCTGATGGCTAATCTAGACCCACTTGGTCTTGAGGAGCGGCCCATACACACAGAACTTGAGCCAGGCACATATGGCTTTGGCCCTGATGATCTGGACAGGCCTATTTTTATCGACGGTGTACTGGGATTGGATACTGCCACCGTTCGCGAGATTATCGCGATTTTGCAACGCACCTATTGCTCCAACATCGGCGTTGAATTTATGCATATCAACGATCCGGATGAGAAGTCCTGGATTCAGCGTAAAATTGAAGGCCGCGACAAGGAAATTCAGTTTACCGACCGCGGTAAACTGGCGATTCTTAACAAGCTTATTGAAGCAGTTCAGTTCGAGCGTTTCCTTGGTAAGAAATATACTGGCACAAAGCGTTTTGGTCTGGACGGCGGCGAAGCCATGGTGCCGGCCCTTGAAGGCGTGATGAAAACCGGTGGCCAAATGGGTCTGCAGGAAATTGTTCTGGGAATGCCGCACCGGGGACGGTTGAACGTGCTTGCCAATGTGATGCAGAAGCCGTATCGCGCGATTTTCAACGAATTTCACGGCGGCGCCTCAACGCCGGATGACGTGCAAGGCTCTGGCGACGTAAAATACCACTTGGGTACTAGTGCTGATCGTGAGTTTGATGGCAACAAAGTGCATCTGTCCTTGAATGCTAATCCATCACACCTTGAGGCGGTTAACCCGGTTGTGATCGGTAAAGTGCGCGCCAAACAGCAGATGAAAGAAGACACCAAACGCAATGATACGCTGTCGCTTTTGCTGCACGGTGACGCCGCTTTTGCCGGACAGGGTATTATTTCCGAGTGTTTCGGCATGTCTGGGTTGCGGGGTTATAACACCGGCGGCACTATCCATTTCATTGTGAATAACCAAATTGGCTTCACCACCAGCCCACAATTTGCCCGTTCCAGTCCCTATCCGTCGGATGTGGCAAAAATGGTGCAGGCACCAATATTCCATGTAAACGGCGATGACCCTGAAGCGGCTGTTTTTGCGTCTAAAATCGCTACTGAATTCCGACAGGAGTTTAAACGTGATGTGGTGATCGACATGTTCTGTTATCGCCGCTTTGGCCACAACGAATCTGACGAACCTGCTTTCACACAGCCCTTGATGTATGCAGCGATTAAAAACCACCCCAGTGTGGTAAAAATATATTCAGACAAGCTAATCGCAGAGGGTGTGCTCACGAGCGAGCAGTTTGTTCAGATGGAATCTGAATTTGTACGCTATCTGGAAGACGAATTTGAAGCCGCCAAAGAGTACCGAGTTAATAAGGCCGACTGGTTTGAAGGCAAGTGGCAAGGTTTTGGGCTTGCAGACAAAGACCATGAAAAACGCCGCGCCGATAAGGGTGTAAGCGAATTAATGCTGCGCGAAGTCGGCGAACAAATAACCAGTTACCCGGAAAAATTTAATATTCACCGTACGCTCAAGCGTGTGCTTGATAACAAGCATAAAATGTTTGAAAGCGGCAAAGGTTTTGATTGGGCAACTGCCGAGGCTTTGGCGTTTGGCACGCTGCTGCGGGAAGGTCATGATGTGCGTCTGTCGGGTCAGGACTGTGGTCGCGGCACCTTCAGCCACCGACATGCTGTGTTTGTTGATCAGAAAACCGAAGACCGGCACATTCCGCTAAAGGAAGTTAACCCCGAACAGCATTTTGAAGTGCTGGACAGTCATTTGTCCGAGTTCGGCGTGTTGGGGTTTGAATATGGTTTCTCTACTGCTCATCCCAACAGCCTGACGCTTTGGGAGGCGCAGTTTGGTGATTTCGCCAATGGCGCTCAAATTATCATTGATCAGTTTATCTGCTCTGCCGAAGCCAAATGGCTGAGGATGTCGGGCCTCGTGATGCTTTTGCCGCACGGCTACGAAGGTCAGGGCCCGGAGCATTCATCTGCGCGGTTGGAGCGGTACCTGCAGCTATCTGCTGAAGACAATTGGCAGGTTGTGAACTGTACCACACCATCAAATTATTTCCATGTGTTACGCCGTCAGATGCACCGGTCTTTCCGCAAGCCTTTGATTGTTATGGCACCGAAATCTCTGCTGCGTCACAAACGATGTGTGTCGTCTTTAGAGGAATTTGGCCCCGGTTCACAGTTCCACCGGGTTCTGTGGGATGATGCTGACCTGGACAACGGCGTATCGGCGATCAAGCTGAAAGCCAATAGCAAGATCAAGAAAGTGGTTTTGTGCTCGGGTAAGGTTTATTTTGATATTCTGGAAGAACGCGATGCCCGCGGACAAGATGACACCTATATATTGCGCGTTGAACAGTTATATCCGTTCCCGGCACGGGCGCTCCAAACCGAACTGAAGCGTTTCAAGAATGTAGAGAGCATTGTCTGGTGTCAGGAAGAGCCCAAAAATATGGGGTCTTGGACATCAATTAATGAACCGCTGGAAGAGTTATTGATTTCCATGAAGATGCCGGTAACCCGGGCGCGTTATGCTGGCCGAGCTGCTAGCGCCTCTACGGCAACAGGGCAGGCATCCAAGCATGCTGCACAGCAACAGGCATTAGTGAATGAAGCTCTTGAAGGTTAGACCCCGAGAGCATCCAAATGATTGAAAGAAACTAGGAGCACATAAGGTGGCAATTGAAGATATCGTAATCCCTCAAATGGGTGAATCGGTGGCTGAAGGGTCGATCGGAACCTGGCTCAAACAGGTCGGCGATGCGGTGGCGCAAGACGAGCCGATCGTTGAGGTCGAAACAGATAAAGTTGCGATGGAAGTACCAAGCCCGGTTGCTGGTGTTCTGGTCGAGCAACTCGTCGCTGAAGGTGACACGGTTGAAATTGGCGCATTGATTGCGCGGGTTGATACGGAAGGCAAGGCAACGTCCGCGCCCGCCGCTGCTCCCGCAGCAGCCCCTGCAGCTGCGGCCCCAGCACCAGCTGCCGCCCCTGTGGCAGCTGCTCCCGCGCCAGCTCCGGCACCAGCGCCTGCCGCTCAGGCACAAGACCTGATGCCCATGTCGCCTGCCGTGCGCCGCATGGTGGAAGATTATAATCTGGATGCCTCGTCTATCGCGGGCACCGGCAAAGATGGCCGGCTAACCAAAGGCGATGTGATGAAGGCGATTGAAAGCGGGTCTGCGCGCACTCTTAGCGCACCTGCCGCCGCAGCCGCTGCGCCCACTGGGCCTCGCGAAGAGCGGGTGAAGATGACGCGCATGCGCAAGCGCATCGCTGAACGATTGAAAGACGCACAAAACACTGCTGCTATGTTGACCACATATAACGAAGTCGACATGACACAAGTGATGGAAGCCCGCGCCCGTTACAAAGACATGTTCGCCAAAAAGCATGGTATTAAGCTCGGCTTCATGAGCTTTTTCTCTAAAGCCTGCTGTCTTGCACTTAAGGAAGTGCCGTCAGTGAACGCTTCCATCGAAGGCGAGGAAATTGTTTACCACAACTATGCTAACATCGGCGTGGCAGTGTCTGCGCCCAACGGTCTTGTTGTGCCGGTTCTGAAAGACGCGCAGGATATGTCTTTTGCGGACACCGAACTGGGTATCGCCGGCTATGGCCGTAAGGCTCGCGACGGCAAGCTGACCATTGATGATATGCAGGGCGGTACCTTCACCATCTCCAATGGCGGCATTTTTGGATCATTGATGTCGAGCCCGATTATCAACCCGCCGCAGTCGGCTATTTTGGGCATGCATAAGATTCAGGAACGTCCAATGGCAGAGGGCGGCCAGGTTGTTATCCGCCCGATGATGTATTTGGCGCTAAGTTACGACCACCGACTGATCGATGGCCGCGAGGCGGTTACTTTTCTTGTGCGTGTCAAAGAAGCACTGGAAGACCCAACCCGCCTTCTTCTGGATATGTAAGGGACAGTTATGGCTGATAGTTATGACGTTGTTATCATTGGTGCTGGGCCTGGCGGTTATGTTGCTGCCATCCGCGCAGCGCAACTGGGGTTGAAAACCGCCTGTATCGACAAGCGAGACACACTTGGTGGTACTTGTTTGAATGTGGGCTGCATGCCCTCTAAGGCCTTGTTACATGCCTCGCATCTGTACCATGAAGCCGCGCATGATTTTGACAAGTTTGGCTTGTCTGCCAAAGGCGTCAGCTTCGATCTGAAGAAAATGATGGCTGCGAAAGACAAAACAGTCACTGGCTTGACTGGCGGCATTGAGTTTCTGTTCAAGAAAAACAAGATCGACTGGATCAAGGGAGCCGGACGCTTCACTGCCAAAGACACCATTGAAGTTGCGCTGAACGATGGTGGCAAACAGACGGTGAAGGCGAAAAACACTATCATTGCCACCGGCAGCGAAGTTGCAAGCTTGCCGGGCATGGAAATCGACGAAGACAGAATTGTGTCCTCCACCGGCGCTCTTGAGTTCTCAGAAGTGCCAAAGCATCTTGTGGTTATCGGCGGCGGCGTTATCGGCCTCGAGCTGGGCTCGGTTTGGGCGCGGCTTGGTGCAGAAGTGACTGTTGTTGAGTTTATGGATCAGGTCTTGTTCGGAATGGATATGGAGGTCCGCAAAACCTTTGGTCGCATTCTTAAAAAGCAGGGTATGAAGCTGAAACTGTCATCTAAAGTAACCGGCGTTAAAACGCTAAAAAACAGTGTGAAAGTGACCTACGAGCCGGTTAAAGGCGGTGACGCGGAAACCATTAGCGCGGACCGTGTTCTGGTATCAGTGGGCCGCAGGCCTTTTACTGATGGGCTCGGTCTTGAAGTGATTGGCGTAGAGATGGACGACCGCTCACGTGTCAAAATCAATCATGATTTCTCCACCAATGTGCCTGGTATTTGGGCGATCGGTGATGTGGTCGAAGGGCCAATGCTGGCACATAAAGCTGAAGATGAAGGCGTTGCCTGCGCGGAAAATATCGCTGGGCTAACCGGCTATGTGAATCATGATGTAATCCCGGGTGTTGTTTATACATTCCCTGAGGTGGCGAGCGTGGGCAAATCTGAGGAAGAACTAAAAGAGGCCGGCGTTGCATATACCGCGGGCAAGCTCCCTTTCACCGCCAACAGTCGCTCGAAAGCCAATATGTCCACAGACGGCTTTGTGAAAATCCTGGCGGACAAAAACACCGACCGGGTATTGGGTGTTCATATCATTGGTGCTGACGCAGGCAACATGATCGCTCAGGCAGCAACAGCCATGGAATTCGGCGCCTCCGCGGAAGATATTGCATTGACATGTCACGCCCATCCGACCGAAACCGAAGCGATGAAAGAAGCGGCGCTTGCAGTGCATAAGCGCACCATTCATATGTAGGTGTGAAAAAATTGGATAGGGAAAAAGCCCCGGCATCCGCCGGGGCTTTTTTGCGCGCTAAAGATTTAAAATCGCGCCTTCGTGCTTCAAAAGCCATTCTTTGCGATCAAGGCCGCCAGCATAACCTGTCAGCGATCCGTCCGCGCCGATAATACGATGGCAGGGGTGAATAAGCCCCACTGGGTTACGACCATTGGCGCGGCCGACCGCTCGCGGGCTTGATTTCAACCGTTGGCCAACGCGCCGTAGCTATCAGTGGTACCCGCCGGTATGTCTCTAAGTGCTTTCCACACACTACGCTCGAACGGTGTGCCCAGCGGGTCAGTATCCAGCCTGTCAAGCGCATCAATGTCGCCGCTGAAATATGCCTGTAGTGTTTTCTCGACCAGCTGCGGGCAATCACCGTCAATGATGGCAGCTTCTGCGTAGAATCGGTCGATTTGTCGCGTCACCCGGTCATCGTGATCGGTAAACTCGCAGATCAATACGGTATCACCATCCAGTAGCAGTGTTAGGTCGCCCACCGGTGTGGGCAAGTTGGATTTGGTCAATTGTCGTGGCATGTTTGTCTCCATTCACTTGGCGGCATTCCGAATGTATCTTTAAATACATCGTTGAAACGGCGCAGACTCTGAAAGCCGGATGCATAAGCAATATCTGCGACCGATCCGTCACTGTCAGCCAGCAGTGTAGTTGCCAATGACAACCGGTTTTGCTGGCGCACATCCATCGGGCTTTTGCCCAAATGCTTTTGAAACAATCGCCGCAAATGCCGGTCGGTCACGCCCAGCTTGTCGGCAAGCTCGGTCAAATTGTCAGGGCCGTCCGTGTCCGCAAGTAGCCGAAGTGCCCTGCTGACCGTTGCCTTCGTGCCTTCCCACGCCGGGCTGCCCGGTCGGCTTTCCGGCCTGCAACGTTTGCAGGCACGAAACCCGGCGAGCGCCGCGGTTTTTGCATCGGCAAAATACAACACATTTTGCGGTTTAGGTTTGGGCGCGGGGCAGATGGGCCGACAGTAAATGCCAGTGCTGGTGACGGCAAAAAACAATTTGCCGTCAAAACGCTCGTCGCGCTTAAGCAAGGCCTGATAGAGCAGGTGCGGGTTTGATTTTGTGCTGGTATTTATGTCTGTGTTCATGTCCAGAAAGATAGTTGAAAACAGCGTCGATTACTCGCTGTTTTCGGACCTTTTTTCCAGAAATGTTGTTTTAGGCAGAGCCAAACGCTTGGCCTGCGATCACAATTGTAACCGCAATGGCCAAAAATGGTAACAAGTCGATAGTTGGCAGAATTATTTTGCTTTGCATGGCTCTCAGGAATTTGTGGCCGGCGCGAGCAGAAACAAGAAACGTCATGATACTGGTCGACATCAACATTGATGGCATCAAAGCGCTGCCGCCTGATTGCTCCATCAAGTAGGGCCAGAAACTGTAGGCAACATAGCAAAAAATGATCGCCCAAATCGCTAACGCAAAATAAAGCGCGGTTAAAGACCATCCGCGAAAGCGGGCCAACTTTAGATCTCTTTGCTGCTGATCATTTCCGGGGTTTTCATTTTTGTTGTCTGGCACGTTCTATCCTCGTTTGAAGGCTTGATCATACACATCCTTCAAGCGCGCGCTATCCACTTCCGTATATACTTGCGTTGCCTTCAGGTCTGAATGCCCCAGTAATTCCTGAATGGTGCGCAAGTCGCCGCCGCGTGATAGCAGGTGCGTGGCAAAGCTGTGGCGTAGCGCATGCGGCGTGGCTGTGTCCGGTAACGCCAACGCTGCACGTACCTTTTGCATCGCCCCCTGAATAACGCGAGGGTTCAATCTGCCACCGCGTTTACCTACAAATAAGGGCCCGTCGGGCGCTAGTTGGTACGGGCACTTTGCTAAATAGTCGTCAATAGCTTGCCTAACCGCTGGCAAGACTGGAACGATCCGTTCTTTATTGCGCTTTCCGATGACCCGCATGCTGTCGCTTTTCGGTTGGTCTGCTTTGTTTAGCGCCAATGCTTCGCCGATACGCAGGCCGCAACCGTAAAGCAGTGATATTACCGCAACATCGCGCGCAGCGACCCAATCTTCGTCAGCGAAGTCGGGTAATATTTCAACAACTGACCGTGCCGCCTCCTCGGAAAGTGGACGTGGCACTCGGTGTGGCTTTTTAGGTGACTGAACAGCGTCTATGGCGTCATTTTCAATGCCTTCAGCCCGCGCTAAATATCGGTAGAAATTGCGAATCGATGATAATATTCGCCCTGTCGATTGAGGCGAAAGGCCGTCATTTCTACGGGACGCAAGAAAGGCGCGGAAATCGCGAACCAGAAGACCGGACAGTAAATTAAGTCCAACGGTTGCGCCTTTGTACTCACCTAAAAATACGATGAAAGTGCCTACGTCGCGCCCGTATGCATCCAACGTGTGATCTGACACCCGTCGCTCGGTTTCCAAGTACCGTCGCCAACGGGTAAGTGTACCGATTGTATCGGCGGCAACGTTGGGTAATTGGCACAGGTCGGCAAAAGAGGTTGGTTTTTGATCCAAAACTACGCCTTACTCGCCCCGATAGCGCAAGCGACTCAGAAACCGGGAAAATGATGGGAAATTTGCGCTGGATTGGCGCAATTTATATTTGGCAGTTTCAATTTTCATCACATCTTCAATGCGCCGGTCCAAGAACGACCAAGTGTCTTGGTATCCATCCGACTCGTCATTGAGCCAGAATAGCAGCACAGCGCTGTAGACCGCGCTTAGGGTGGCGCGTTTTGTGTACCAATTATGGTCGGTCGATGTATCGCCCGCGGCACGCCACATGGTGTCGGCTGAGTTCCATAGTGCTTTTGAGCCGAGCGCCAAATTTTGTGGCAATGCCAATGTAAACAGTCCGCGCCGCACGGTTTCACGAGTTTCTGCGCTTTGCTCAAGCCGGGTGCGCACAGCAAGCGTTATGCGGTCCCGAATTTTCATCGACGGCAGGTCAAGGGTCGCTAATTTTTCCGCCAGAATATCATTTGCGTTGGATAAGTGGACTTCCAACATCTCGGTTGCACCGCCAGGGAAACTAAGTTCCGCCATAGCGGTTGAGATGTGAAGATCAGCAGCACCATTTTCTACAGCTTTTGAGGTCCAGCCATCAAACGGAACGTGGGCGAGCACAGCGTGCAGAAGTTGTGCACGCAGCTCTTCTGGTGTCAGCGTCTCCGTTTCGCTTTCTTTGGATGGTTTCTTTTGCGGGATCTGTTCTTGGCTTTTGGCCATTGGTCCTACCTTGGATAACGGCGAATAACTGATTCGCCTAACTTTGGACTATTTACCACGGAACCAGCGGTTGAGCGAGAGACATGTTGCCGCATTTTTGCGTCTGGTGGCCAAATATGCTACGTTATCCGCTAGTAAATTGACGATCTGACAGCCAAATGGCTGCCAGCGTGGGCTTTTTTGCGATTTTGTCTTGTGCGGGTATAAAGCCTTTGTTATACCGCGCCTGCCCTGTGGTTCGCGCTTTAAGTGCGGCCCGCAAATTATGGCTTTGAAAGGAGTAAAACCCATGGAGGTTTCCGTACGTGATAATAATGTAGATCAGGCTCTGCGTGCGCTTAAGAAAAAGCTGCAGCGCGAAGGCGTCTACCGCGAGATGAAAATGCGTCGCTTTTATGAAAAGCCATCTGAAAAGAGGGCTCGTGAGCAGGCGGCCGCAGTTCGTCGTGCTCGTAAGTTAGAGCGCAAGCGCCTTGAGCGTGATGGTGTGGTGGCGAAGTCATAAACTTAGTCCGCTAAACTGCAAAGAATTTAAACCCCCTTAGGTCCTGCCTTTGGGGGTTTTTTCTTGCCCACAGCTTATTCATAACCGATTTTTGCCCGGGGGGTGTGAAGCGGAAGATATTTGCTTGCCAATTCATAGGCGCCTCGCCGTCCCGTGTGGCTTCTCTCCCACAGGGTTTGGTAAAAATTAAGGAATTCAAAATACCAGCGAAGGTTTTTTCGAAGGGCATCCGTAGCAGTATTTATAGGTCAGGTTTCTAGTGCTACGAAAGGGATTTTCTGGTGAAAAATCTAAATAAGACGAGTACGGGACTTGCGGCGTTATTGGTTGGCACCGCAGTCATCTATTCAATGCCGTCGCGTGCCATTACGCAAGACACCACTCCTGTTCCGCCTCAGGTTAGAGGATCAAATCAGGATGATAATGCCGTTTCTCCCGCGCGCCGGATCAGACGCGACCAAAAGCCTCACCGCGCGCAGCGACAAAGCCTTGAGCCAGGCGAAATCCGCGCCATCGATGGCAGCGACAATAATATTTTTGAATTTGAAATAGGCTCTTCTTTCTCTCATCTTCTTCGGTTGGCACCACCTGCCTACGCTGACGGTTTCATGTCCCTTGCCGGGGAAAACCGGCCATCGGCACGTGAGATTAGTAATTTAGTTAGCGCTCAGGATGAGAGTATTCCAAATACTGAAGGCCTCAGTGATTACTTTTGGCAATGGGGTCAGTTCCTTGATCATGACATTGACCTGACCGACGGGGTCGACCCACCTGAAGCCGCCAATATCAGTGTGCCAACGGGTGACGAGTTTTTTGATCCCGGCAGTACGGGCGCGGTAGAAATTAGCTTTAATCGGTCTTTATATGACCCGGCGACAGGGTCGTCTTTCAATAGCCCGCGTCAGCAAGAAAATGAAATCACAGCCTGGATAGACGCTTCAAACGTATATGGTTCTGATGCTTTACGTGCCGCAGCGCTGCGGACCCTTGACGGGACTGGGGAACTTAAAACCAGCGAAGGCAATTTATTGCCGTTTAATGCAGATGGTTTTGCAAATGCCGGCGGCGACAGTGCTACCTTGTTCTTGGCAGGTGATGTGCGTGCAAATGAACAACTGGGCCTTACCGCCATGCACACATTGTTTATGCGGGAGCGTAACCGGTTGGCTGCTGAAATTCGCTCGGCAGACCCAAATCTTCCGGGCGATGATATATATGAGCAAGCCCGTGCAATCGTCGGTGCGCTTATGCAAGTGATCACCTATGAAGAGTTTTTGCCCGCCCTTGTTGGTTCCAGAGCTATATCAGGCTATCGAGGTTATAATCCCGAAATTGACGCCAGTATTGCCAACAGTTTCTCCACCGCGGCATACCGGTTTGGCCATAGCGCGCTGAGCGAACAGATTTTGCGGTTGGATGCCGGAGGCAACGAGATTGGCGCAGGACATCTTGACCTGAAAGATGCTTTCTTCTCGCCGCAGCGATTGGTAACTGAAGGTGGTATCGACCCTCTGCTGCGTGGCCTTGCAGCGCAAACTTCGCAGCGCGTTGACCCCTTCATCATTGACGCGGTTCGGAACTTTCTGTTTGGTCCGCCAGGTGCTGGTGGGTTCGACCTGGTGTCTCTCAATATTCAACGCGGTCGGGATCATGGCTTACCCAGCTACAATGATATGCGGCAAGCCGTCGGTCTGGCGCGCGTTGGTGCAATTGCGAATATCTCATCAGACCCGGAGATTCAAAGCCGGTTAAACGAAGCATACGGCGGCGTTGATGACATAGACCTTTGGGTTGGTGGTTTGTCCGAAGACGCTGTGAATGGGGGCCAGATCGGCGAGCTGTTTGCCCGTATTGTAGTACGCCAGTTCACCGCCCTTAGGGACGGAGACCGCTTTTGGTACGAGCGTGCTTTTGATGGTCGCAATCTACGGCGTATCCGTGAAACTCGCCTGTCGGATATCATCAGGAGAAACACCGATATTGACGGGGAACTGCAAGCTGATGTGTTTCATGTATCTGGCTCTGGAAATCCAGGAGGAAGGCGCAGACGATAACACTTGGTGGTTTTGAAAGGAGTGAAATCCGCGAGGTTTGTCCATGATGATAATATAGAACTGGGTCTGCGCGTAGGTTTCCACTTAGCATTTTGTTGTTAAGCCTGTTCGGGCAGGGACAATAAAGCTTCCGACTCCCGACCGTCCAGGGGGCTTTTCAATAGTGGGCCACGAAACGGATGGTTTTCGGCTTTCAATTGTTCGGGCACGCCCTCATTTCTTGTAACGGTAAAGGCAAACCTGCCCGAACGAATACCCTCTACAGCCTCAGCCACTGATATCTGCCAGCGATCACCGGACGATAGTTCGCCGCCGATATGAGTAATAGAATTAGAGGTAGGCAGGGTGTGATTCCGGACCACATATTTAACATCAAACTCAGATACCATTTTTTTAGCCTTTCAAACGCAGTTTTACTTATGCCTGAACGATTAAACTGAAAATGAGCCTGAAAAATTAATGACATACTATAGGGCGAAAATGACCTGCGCGGAAGTGCGTCCGCGTTTTGGCTATATTTGTAATAGCTTTAAAATTTATGGCAAATTTGAACTAAATTGAGAGCATTCGACTCGGTGCTGTGAGAGAGCAAATTTTTACCCATTCTATATCTTGCGCAGGCGGCAGTTCGCGGCTGTATTTCATCGTGGACGTCTGTTGATGTTTCGTCCCTCAAAATACAGTACATAAACCAAGATTGATGCGAGTGTGTATTTTCATGCATATATGTTAGAGGCGCCCGCAGGGCCTAAAGCGCCTACTATTATGGAAGAGGTTTATCATGCGATACACGATTCCAAGCAGTTTTATCATTCGCTCGGCAATGTTAACGGCGGCAGTAGCAGCCCTTTTGGTTCATTCAGCAACCGTAGGGGCTGAAGTGCAAGATCAATCGCCTTCGCTGGAAATGCTGGTCGACAATTTGCGTCCGCTGCGCGGCAGCTCGGATATCTTGCCGCGATATCATCTATCTGACCGAATGGAACGGTACGGCGTATCCGGCGTGGGGATTGCTGTTTTGAAGAACGGTGAGGTTGTTCAGGCACGTGGTTTCGGCGTGCTGCAAGCTGGCGGCACTGATGCAGTCAACGAAAATACACTTTTTTCGGTGGGGTCGGTAAGCAAAGTAGCTGCTGCTGCCATCGCACTCAAGCTACAGGCGGAGGGTCTTTTAAATGTGGACGGTGATGTTCGCGAGTACCTTAAAAGTTGGCAGTTGCCTACCAGTCCGGAAAATACACCTGTTACGCTTAGACTGATCTTGTCACATACCGCAGGCTTCAACCTTCACGGATTTGGCGACTTTGCCCCCGATGCTGCACTTCCAAGCGTGTATGACACTTTGAGCGGAACGGCGCCGGCAACCCACGAGCGATTGCGGTTCTTGTCCAAGCCTGGAACACGCTTTAGATATTCGGGCGGCGGCTATACGCTCGCTCAATTGGTTATGACCGACTTGACCCAACAGGGTTTTCCTGCACTTGCACGCTATATGCTTTTTGAACCGCTCAGTATGGTGCGCAGTAGTTTTGCAAATCCCCTACCGGCTGATTCTGGCAATATTGCCAAGGCGCATGACAGATATGGACGACCGGTAGCCTTGCCGCGCGGCTATGAAGCAATGCCGGAAATGGCAGCCTCGGGCCTTTGGACCAGTGCAGCAGAGTTAGGCCAACTCGTTGCGGCGCTGATAGAAAGCCACCGCGCGCCCGGTGGTTACCTGCCTCAACCGATCGCGGTTGACATGATGACCCAAGTTAGCCCCAGCGAGCATGGTATCGGCCCACGCGTTGAAGGGGTCGGTGCAAGCCGGCTGTTTCAACACAGTGGTGCCAACAACAGCTACCGCGCCTGGATCGAGGGGCACCTTGCAACAGGTGACGGCCTTGTTGTCCTTACCAACGGTGCACGCGGCCACGAATTACATCGGGAAATCCGCAAGGCTGCAACCGAAGTGTTTGGTTGGTAGGCAACCAGCGCCCTGTTGAAGGGTCAGTAAGTTCTCAATCCAGATCAAACTTGATGCCCTGTGCAAGCGGCAGCTCGCGGCTGTAATTCACCGTTGATGTTTGGCGGCGCATATAGGCGCGCCATGCGTCCGAACCGCTTTCGCGGCCACCGCCGGTTTCTTTCTCGCCGCCGAAGGCTCCGCCAATTTCCGCGCCTGATGTGCCGATGTTCACGTTGGCGATGCCGCAGTCAGAGCCGCCCGCACTGATGAACTGCTCGGCTTCACGCACATCGGTTGTAAAGATTGAACTGGACAGGCCTTGCGGCACGTCGTTTTGCAAGGCAATTGCTTCGTCGAGCGTGTCGTATTTCACGATGTAAAGAATAGGTGCGAAGGTTTCCTCGCACATGCTCGCGCTTTGGCTGGGCATTTCAACGATGGCCGGCTGAACGTAGTAGGCGTTTGGGTAGTCGGCTTCCAATGCGCGCCCGCCGCCGGTAACCGTGCCGCCTTCCGCGCGTGCGGCATCAAGCGCCCGTTCCATGCCGCCATATGATGCCTCGTCGATAACGGGCCCAACAAGGGTGCCAGTTGCAAGTGGGTCACCGATGCGGATGCCTTTGTAGGCTTTCTTCAGGCGCGGTACCAAATTATCGTAGACGCTCGAGTGTACAATCAGGCGTCGGGTGCTGGTGCAACGCTGGCCGGCTGTGCCAACAGCACCGAAAACAATGCCGGGGATCGCCATGTCCAGATCAGCACTTGGTGCAACGATGATGGCGTTATTGCCGCCGAGCTCGAGCAAGCATTTGCCGAATCGGGCCGCAACCCGTGGGCCAACTTCACGACCCATGCGAGTGGAGCCGGTAGCCGATACCAGCGCGATGCGTGGGTCATCCACCATTTGTTCGCCCACGTCTTTCAGACCGACAATCACGCTGGATAAGCCCTCTGGCGCATCGTCGCCGAATTTGGCAATGGCCCGCTCCATCAGGGCCTGGCAGGCAAGCGCAGTCATCGGTGTTTTCTCTGATGGTTTCCATATACAGGGGTCGCCGCATGCCAGCGCCAGCGCCGTATTCCATGCCCAAACCGCAACCGGGAAGTTAAATGCCGAAATGATGCCCACCGGGCCAAGCGGTTGCCAATATTCACGCATGTGGTGGCCGGGCCGCTCGGACGCGATGGTCAGGCCGTGAAGTTGTCGCGAAATGCCAACGGCGAACTCGCAGATGTCGACCATTTCCTGAACTTCGCCTTTGCCTTCTTCAAGAATTTTACCGCATTCCGCTGTTACCAACGCACCTAGCGCATCTTTATGCTCGCGCAGTTCCTCACCCAGCAGGCGAACCAGTTCACCGCGCCTTGGGGCAGGCACCGTACGCCATTTCAAAAACGCTGTTTGGGCATCCGTGATCTTGGCGTCAACCGATGCTTTGTCATCCATTTGAACAGTGCCAATTTCGCTGCCGTCGATCGGCGAGTGAACTTTGAAGTTACCGTTTGAGAATTGGCCGGGGTCAATTTGCATCGATTTTAAAATGTCTGCGACGCGGTTTTTCATGAGTTTGATCTCCATTTTCGGCTTTTTGGTACCGATTTTTGCAAGTTTAATTCTGATTTTTAAGGCTTTTGAGGGTTGCGGTGGGGGCGATTGCCTCCGGGTCGACCATAATTTCAATAAGAGTAGGGCGGTTAGCATTCAACGCATGGTCAAGGGCGCCTTCGAATTCGCTGGTTTTATTTACCCGTAACCCCAGCGCGCCGAAGCTTTCTGCTAGTGCGACGAAATCAGGGTTTGTGAGGTCTGTGCCTGACACCCGGTCGGGATAGGTGCGCTCCTGATGCATACGAATTGTGCCAAACATGCTGTTGTTAAATACAAGGAAAACCACGTTCGCCTTGTAGCGAACGGCTGTCGCCAGTTCCATCACACTCATCATGAAACAGCCGTCGCCGGCACAGGCGATGACCGTGCTTTCAGGCTGCGCGATTTTGGCAGCGATGGCCGCAGGTACACCGTATCCCATCGCCCCAGATGTAGGTGCCAATTGGGTGCCGTATGCACGATACTGGTAAAATCGGTGCAGCCAGGACGCATAATTGCCTGCGCCGTTGCACAGGATGGCGTCTGCCGGCAGTGTCTCGCGCATGTGGGCATACAGGTCCGCCAGTTGAACTGGGCCTGGGTTAGTAACAGGTTTGATCCAGTCAAGATATGCGGCCCGTGCATCAGCCGTTTGTTGCGTCCATGCGGGGTTGGGCTTCAGGTCAAGCGTCTCCAGCGCACAGGTCATGGTGTCCGGTGTTGCGTTTATCGCAAGGGTGGGTTGGTACACCCGACCTAGCTCTTCAGCACCCTGGTGAATATGAATAAGGGTCTGCGACGGCACCGGTACTTTAATGCGGCCGTAACCGCCGGTAGTCATTTCCCCTAGCCGCGCGCCCAATACAACCAGTAGGTCGGCGTCCTGCATTTGCTTGATCAGGGCAGGATTCGCGCCAATTCCCATGTCGCCCACATAATTTGGTAAGCGGTTGTCGAACCGATCCTGACAGCGGAAGGAAACCGTTACCGGTAGGCCGTTTCTGGCGGCAAATGCTTGAATGATGTCGACCGAAGCCTTGGACCAGCCGCTGCCACCCAGCATCAGCAGTGGCCTTTCGGCCTCTTCGAGTATTGCTTTCAAGGCAGACATGTCGTCTGGCCCCGGGTGCGCTTTTGCTGGTTGGAAGGGAATAGTTTCTTGTCGGTCGCACAGCGCTGTCAGCATGTCTTCGGGTAAGGCAAGCGCTACCGGACCGGGCCTGCCGGATGTTGCTACCCGGTAGGCACGGCCAACATACTCGGCGATGCGTGAAGGATCGTTAATTTCGGCGGTCCATTTGGTAACTTCGGACAGGTAACGCCGGTAATCGATTTCCTGAAACGCCTCGCGTTCCACTTGATCACTTGCCACTTGCCCGATCAGCATAATCATTGGCGTACTGTCTTGAAAGGCGGTATGCAAACCAATGGATGCATGGGTGGCGCCAGGGCCGCGGGTAACAAAGCAAATGCCAGGTTTGCCCGTCAGTTTACCGTGGGCTTCTGCCATATTGGCTGCCCCTGCTTCATGACGACAGGTGATGAAGCGAATGGCGCTCTTTGCGTCATGCAGCGCGTCGAGTGCTGCCAGATAGCTTTCGCCTGGCACACCGAAGGCCAAGTCTGAACCATTAGCTATAAGCGCCTCGATAAGCGCTTGTCCGCCGGTTATCTGGTCTGTTGATGTCATCGATTCACTTGCCATTGTTACCCCCTATCGCCTTGCAAATTAAAGGCGGGGTCTTCTTAGGCCCGAACCTCTACAGAACGGGCATAAGCGGAACCAAAGCGGTTTTCAATGAAATCGTTGAAATTGGTATCTTCCTGTCGCACGAAGCCCTTCTGGGGCAACTTTCCGTCAGCAACGAGGTCGAGCATGGTGCAAATGCCTGATGCAGTGGTGATCTGGATCGCGCTCCAGCGTTTGCCTCCAATGTCGCGGGCATAAACTTTATGTGCATAGCTTTCCTGCATGAACCGGCCGTCTTTTTCGCCGGAAACATTAACGAAAACCAACACCACATCTTGCAGGGTGATCGGCAAAGCATGCTCAAAAATGTCTTTCATCAGGTCTTTACGCTCATTTAAGCGAAGGTCCTGCAGTAGAAGTTTGAGAATGTCGCGGTGGCCGGGATAGCGAACGGTCCGGTAATTCAGGTTGTTCACTTTACCGTCCAGTGTTTCGCACAGGGTACCAAGCCCGCCTGACGTGTTGAAGGCTTCATATTCGATTCCGTCTAGACTGAAGGCTTCAAGTTCTTCAAGTGCAGGCACTTCAATTTGTTGACCGCCAACGATGGCCTCACACGGATTGCAATATTCGTTGATCAGGCCGTCTGTGGACCATGTCAGGTTATATTTTAGCGAGTTTGATGGGTATTTAGGCAACGCGCCAACACGCATGTGAACGTTGTGGAGCGTGTCGAAATTTTTGGCCAAGTCATAGGCAACAATCGAAATAAACCCGGGGGCCAGGCCGCATTGCGGTATGAAGGCGCTTTCGCTGTCTACAGCCAAGGCTTTGGTCAGCCGAGTGGATTCCACATCTTCGGTCAGGTCGAAATAATGTACGTTCGCTTTTTTTGCTGCCGGAGCAATCAGGCGGGTCATTTCATATGGACAGGCAGACAAAACGGCAAACTTGCCTTTCATGGCGCTATCGAGCGCTGCCGTATTAGTCACATCCAGATGCAAAGTGTTGACATGGTCATGTTTAGGGATGCGCGCCAGGGCAGCGTCGTTAAAGTCAGCTACCGTAATTTTGTAATCATCGGAACCGGCAAGCAAAGTCGCGATCATCTCGCCGATTTTGCCGGCTCCCATCAATAAAACGTCGTGCATTATAGTATCCTTCCAGCCGTTAAATTCTGTAGTAAAACTCTATTTTTTCGAGGAATGAAGCCCAATCCACCCCTTAATTTCGGGTAAAGATACCGATTATGATTGACCGATTTGAATAGTCAGAACACACAATATGCTGTATATATTCGTGATTATTAACGAATAATCCGGTAAATTGTATGATAGATGCGACAGATAAACGGTTGGTCGATGTGTTGCGGCAGAATGCGCGAATTTCCATGAGTGCACTGTCGCGGGTAATGGGGCTTTCACGTTCCACCGTGCAGGACCGGTTAAGCAAGCTGGAAACCAGCGGTGTTATTGCTGGATACACTGTTCGTTTGGGCAACGATTATGCTGGCCGCGAGGTGCGGGCGCAGGTGATGCTGAAAATCATGCCGCGCGCGCAAGACGAGATCGTTGCTTTCTGCAAACGCCACACTGCGGTTACCAGGCTTTACACCATTTCTGGCGAATTTGATCTTATCGCAAGTTTGCGGGCTGAAAGCACGGCGGCGCTTGACGATGCACTCGATGAGATCGGCCGGATAAAAGGGGTTGAACGAACCCAAACCAGCGTTGTTTTGTCGACAAAATTTGAAAGAGCACCATAGGTATGCGTAGGCCCGGAGGCGTCACCAAAGCGTGATGAGGGGTGAATGGAAAAACACAAGTTTCATCGTTAATTAGCGCTAGAGTGTTTTATTAAATTTGATATGAGTAACCTGTGACTGACTGTAAAAATACACCAAACGATCTGGTTCCCAGCAATATTGCTGCCGAGGCGCTGCGCGCCAAAGCTGTGTATGGTGTGCCAATTGCCGTTGCAAACGGTATCGATGTGCTGCTTGCAGACAATTCAAAAGACTATACTGGCCCGGGTACCAATACATATATTGTCGGAGATGAAGTCGTTTGGATTATTGATCCTGGACCGGATGACGCCGAGCATATTGCGATTGTTTCAGACGCTGTAGCGGGCCGCCGTGTCGCCGGAATTCTGGTGACTCATTCCCATTTGGACCACAGCCCTGCAGCTAAGAAATTGCAGGAAAACACGTCTGCGCCCATATTTGGCAATGGCGGGTTATCGCCTGAGTTGCTGGTGGCCAGCCATGAAGATGTCGATACGGGATTCGCCCCGGACCACATCCTCAGAGGCGGTGAAATATTGGGAGAGGGCAAATGGCGCATAGAGGCGTTGCATACGCCGGGGCATTTCCCCAACCACCTTTGTTATTTGCTGCCTGAGAGGAATATTATGTTCTCTGGCGATCATGTAATGGGCTGGTCAACAACAGTGATTGTGCCGCCACTTGGTAATTTGGCGGATTACCTGGATAGCCTTGACGTCATGAAGCAGGCGGGTGCAAGCCGATTGCTGCCCAGCCACGGCGATCCGGTTGAGAACGCCTCCGCGCGCATTGAGGAAATCCGAGCTCACCGAATGATGCGGCAGGATCAAATTGAAGACTTGATGCGCGAAGGGCAAAGTGATCTGGCAACAATTGTTGATATTCTCTATCAGGGCCTGACACCGCGACTGGTGCAGGCTGCCATGGGCTGTGTGCAGGCTCATATGGACTATTCCAGCGTTCGAACCGGCATTGTCAGTTCGGCATCCAATGATGCTCGCGCGGAGGGAAGCCAAGCTGCTTACTCCTAGCGGAAATTCTTGAGGGCTAACATGGAACTGATTGGCGCTGGCCTTCGCCGGTTTTTGTTGTCTACCGACCTGCCCGCTTTCGCCAGCCGGTTTCCGTGGCTTGGCGGTGACCTGCAGACTCTGCGCAACAGCTTTGCCGGTACCTCAGGCGGCGTTACGCCGGACGACCGGCTTTTGGCCCCCATTGATGTAGGCGCCGTCAATGTTGCCGTGAATTATCCAGCCGATGGCACGGCCCAGAACCGGGCACTGGTGTTGGTGCACGGGCTGGGTGGCGACGAAGATAGCAGCTATATGCTCAGTGCTGCGCGATCCTTTCTAGCGCAAGGCTATAGTGTTTATCGGATGAATTACCGGGGGGTTGGGCCGTCATCCGAGACGTCGGAAGGCCCTTATAGTGCTGGGCTGACCAGTGACTTGAGGGCGGTGCTGCGCCGGGTCAGTAAACATGCGCCGGATTCGGCCCTGTTTTTGATGGGGTTTTCGCTGGGTGGGCAGCTGAGCCTGCGCATGCTGGGTGAGGGCGAAGTACCATCCAGTTTGGCCGCGTGTGTCACGGTCTCCGCGCCGCTTGATTTGGCGACCAGTCAGCAAAAATTGGAGCGCCGCAGAAACCATTTCTATAGCAGGTATGTGGTCAACAACATGAAAGGTGATCTCGCCGGGATCACGCACCCAAAGGTGACAGTTGACCCGCAATCGTTGACTAGCGTGTGGGCTTTTGACCAGCAGATCATCGCGCCGGTTTTCGGGTTTAAAGGTGCGGCAGATTATTACGAACGCGTATCCTGTTTTCCGCTACTGAATCGGATTAACACACCGACACTTGCGGTGCACGCTGCCGATGATCCCTGGATTCCGGTTGAAGACTACCGTCGTGCAAGTTGGCCGGAAGCCGTCCCGGCAGGCGCAGTGATCATGCCGTCTGGCGGGCATGTGGGTTTTCACGCCCGCGGCGACAGCCAGCCATGGCATCAGCGGGCCGCCACCGCATTCTTTGATAGACACCCTGACAGTTTATAGGCCGTGACAGTCAATTTGATTCAAATTTGAGACGTTTTGTCCCGATTCGTTGACGAAATTGTCAATGTCTTATGAAACTATCTTCTCATTCTATAGCCGGGCCGGAGCGCCCAACCTGAAAGGTAGATATATGGATTTGTCGATGGCAAGCCTTATAGATTCTACAAGGATCGAGAAGATACTTCTGGCAAAGAAGGTTGGCCAGTTTCTGGCGACCGACCAGGCAGATGTTGAGCGGCGCACGGTCGAAAATGTTGCTCGTGTTCTTGCCCAGGATATTTCAAGCCAGGTGCGTCGCGTGTTAGCGTATGAGTTGAGGCAATGTGACAAGCCCTCGCGGGACCTAGCCAATAAAATCGCCTCTGATATTGAACAGGTGTCTGGACCATTTTTGCAGGCGACCCAAGTGTTTTCCAGCGAAGCGTTGGAAAAACTGATTCCGGAACTTGAAGATTCGGTGCGTGCCTGGATCGCACGGCGTGACGACCTGCCGGAAAATGTTATTCACACATTGGCGACGGTGGGCCGTGAAAATTGTGTTGCAGCTTTGTTGCGCAATGATTGCCTTGAATTGCCGGAAAGCGCCTGCCGCACTGTCATTAGCCGGTTTAGCAATAATCGCCGCCTGATGGATCATATGGGTGCACGCCGGGATCTGCCCTTGTCGATCGCAGAACAGATCATTGAAAAAGTATCAGATCATTTCAAGCATATTTTGGTTGAGCATTATTGCCTCGACAACGTCATTGCTGAAGAGTTGGCTGGTGCCAGCGGTTACGAGGTCATGTGGGAGCAAATTAAGGTTGCAACCACAAGTCAGGTGCATGCGTTCGCTACCGACCTGAAAATTAACCGGGGGCTGACCCACCAGACCATTGTTGAAATGGCGAGTCGCGGCAGCATGACGTTTTTGGAAAGCGCGATGGGCCTAATGTCGGGTCATACCCTTGATAAAATTAAAGATATTTTGACTTTGCGGGATGTGCCTGCGTTTGTGGCGCTGATGAAAAAGGCTGATGTGCCTGACGATCTGGCGCCCAAATATTTGGGATTGATAAAAGCCCACAATAAAAAGAAGAAGTGAACAGATGTTAACCTTAATTTTACCAGCTTGTTCTCTTAATGGTTGCAACATGCTGAGAAAAAAATGTTGGGGCCTTGCTGCAGGACAGCTAAGCCGATTTAGCTGGAGTGCGATTAGGTGAGTATTGATGCTGCAAAGATGCTGAACGCAGACACCTTAGAGAAGGTTGTTTTGACGCGGCGGGTCTCGGACTTTTTGCATCGATCGAAAGACGATGAGCAACGAGAAGTTATCGAAAATGTTGCCCGGGCACTGGCGCAGGATGTTGCCATTAATGTGCGCGAAGCGTTGGCTTTTGAACTGCGGACCTGCCCCTACCTGCCGCATGACCTGGCGGCAAAGATAGCCACTGATGTGGAGAGTGTCTCCGGTCCGTTCCTTGCTTCAACCGCAGTTTTTTCCGACAGTCAAATGGCGGGATTGATCCCTCATTTGGAAGAACATGCCCATGTATCGATCGCCAAGCGGAGCAGCCTGGGTGGCTCCACATGCGAGGCACTGGTTACCTTTGGTTCTGAAAAAAGTGTTAGCTATTTGGTGCGGAACGAAAAGGCGCGTTTGAACGAACATGTCCTGTCGTCGATTGTGAAAAGATTTCCAGACCGCAGTGCTCTGATGGAACAGCTAAGTAAACGGCCAGATTTGCCGCTTTCGGTAGTGAAGGCGATTATTGACAAAGTGTCTGATACTTTCCGCTGCTTGCTGGAAGGGCAATACGGGGTTACAGCTGATGTTGCTGACGAGTTGATGCGCAGCAGTGCGTCAAAAGCCATGTTGGCCAAAATAGGGGCCGCTAATGAAAGCCAGATTCACGCCTATGTGAATGACTTGCAAAGCCGGGGTCAGCTAACAGTCGACCTTATGCTCGATATGGCAGAAAACGGCAGTATTGCATTCATGGAAAGCGCGCTTGTTTTCCGTTCAGGCTTTACCTTGGCGGCGGCAAAAAACATGCTGCATGGCGGTGACAGCGAGCTGTTTGTCGCTTTGATGAAAAAAGCCGAGATCAGCAAAGCAAATGCTCATGCAATATTGTCCATCCTAAAAGCGGCAAAATCCAAATAGACATGCAGTGTTGGTTTAGCGTCGTATTTGAATTGGGCGCGTAGCCTCAACTAGCCACGGACATGAGGTGATATGCCCGCAGCAGAGACTTTAGGGTTGGCAAGCCGATAGGTGCTAGTTCTTGCCGATCAGGCCCATCACATTGTCTTTGTTGCGCATGAACAAGAACAGTCCAGATAGCAATGCGACAATGGCCATATAAAATAGTGTGCCGTCTTCCTGCATTTGGCCATCTTCCATCCACTGAACCGTAACGCCGAGTGGGCTGGCAAGGTGGAAGAAAATTGCACCGGTCATAACGCCGCTGGTCAAAAGGCCGCCCAAGCCGCGCATTTTTGGCATCAAAACCATGACCACCGCGACAAGCTCTATTACGCCAATGATAATGCCGCCCGATGTGCGGAAGAAATCAAGCCCGAGAAACTGCCCGACAATATCGAAGATATGATCGGTTTGGGCTGCGCCAGTAAATTTGAAAGGCAAGCTGCCTCCCAGAATTATGACGATCAGAATGACTGGCAGCCATTCGATGTGTTTTTTTACGAAGTCCATTTGTGTCTCCTGTCTTTTGGTGCGCGTGGAACAAATTACTCAGTGGGTAATTGGGTAGTGTTTGGTTAATTTTTTTTCGCCGAGCCAAACTTTGATCAATGTCTTTAGGGATGTGGGCTTGAAGCCGCGACGGCGATTGGCAGCCCCGATGCGGTACAAGGCACCGAATTGTTGCAACAGCGCCCGGTAGGCCTCCAAAAGCGTTGTGCGCGCGTCCCAAATGTGGGTTTGCTCGCCGCCGGCACCGTTAATTTCAATGATCCGAAAGCCCTGCCCTTTTTTGAAAGCATTAAAATCACCAAACCTGACATCCAGCCGACCAATATAAAATTCATCAATTGAGCGGGCTACCTGATCAAAAGCATTGGTCATTGCTTCGGTGATCTGGTCATTGCCATTGCGGAATATGGTGCCACGGGAATGGCTGCCGGCGAATGCCAGTCGCACGCTTTCGCCGTCGGGAATAATTTGATCCAGTCGGTCCTGATGGCGGTCCATATAAAGGTGAGCCAGCTTTCCGGCCCGTGGATCATCCAAAATCAGCTGACGTAACGTTCGGTTGCCGCCGCCGCGTACCCGAGGGAAATATTTCAGCGTTAGGCTGGTAATGCGGCCCTTTTCTTCGCCTGGTTCGCGGATATAGAAAACGCCA
>JAALKD010000031.1 GCA_011088215.1 Sphingomonadales bacterium
CCCCCCCCCCCCCCCCCCCCCCCCCCCCCCCCCCCCCCCCCCCCCCTCTACGCGTTTCCCTGTCTGCCCGGCCGTCCGCTGCGCCGTCACCGAAAGTGTAAACCCATTTGCTCATGTCTTGTTCAGTCCTTGTTCCCGCACCAGACGTTATTTTGATGCTTGCATTTCACTTCGCCCAAAGTGAGTAGACCCAATAAATAGTCCGCAGTTGCTATCCTTCAATTAAACTGAAATCAGCAACCGTATTTACCGCCGATCGGATTTCGCTAAGAAGCGCCAAACGATTTGCCCGAACCGCCGCATCATTGTCGTTAACCTTCACCTTGTCGAAGAAAGCATCGATGGGTGCCCGCAGTGTAGACAATGCCGCCATCGCGGCCTCAAAATCTTCAGAAATCAAGGCATTTTCTGCTGCTTCTTTCGCCTTGGCCAGTGCACCAGACAGTGTTTTGGCTTCATCAGCACCCAGACCATCAACATCAACCGCTTGATCGTATGCTTTGCCGTCTTTTTTCTCTTCGATTTTCAGAATATTCGCCGCGCGCTTGTAACCCGCCAGCAGATTCGTACCGTCATCACTTTCGAGGAAAGCAGATAGTGCAGAAACCCGGTTTAAAATACGCACAAGGTCGTCATCGCCTTTGGCGAAAACTGCATCAATCAAATCGTGCCTAACGCCTTTGTCGCGCTGCTGAACTTTCAAACGATCGCCGAAGAACTCCAACAGACCTGTTTTCCGATCAAATAGATCGCTCAAATCAAGTCGAATGTTGTTTTCCGTAATCAATCGAATCACGCCGAGAGCCGCGCGACGAAGGGCGAACGGGTCTTTTGAGCCGGTTGGTTTTTGGTCAATACCGAAGAAACCAATCAAGGTGTCCAGCTTTTCAGCAAGCGCCACCGCAACCGAAACTGGCGTAGAAGGGCATTCATCGTTAGGACCAAGCGGGCCGTAATGATCGCGGATGGCATCAGCCACGGCATTACTTTCGCCTTGCTCCAGCGCATAATAGCGGCCCATAACACCCTGCACTTCGGGGAATTCATAAACCATGCCCGAAACCAGATCAGCTTTGCAAAGTTGAGCCGCACGGTCAGCGTCTTTGGGGTCACACCCAACAATCGGCGCCAGATGAACCGCCAGTTTGCGAATGCGTTCAACGCGCTCAGCGACAGTTCCCAAATCTTTGTGGAACACAATGTCTTCGAGCGCGGGCAGATTGTCTTCCAACTTGCCCTTCAGGTCTTGTTCGCAAAAGAACTGTGCATCAGCAAGGCGTGCAGCCAGAACCCGTTCGTTACCGCCAGTTACAGCGCTGCCATCGTCGGAAGGCTCAATATTCGCTGTGAAGATAAATTTGTTGGCCAGCTTGCCGGTTGCCCGGTCGCGGGTGACAAAATATTTCTGATCCTTCTTCATGGTCAGTTGCAGCACTTCTTCCGGCACCGCCAGGAAGTTAGCGTCAAACGAACCAATCATCGGTACAGGCCATTCAACCAGCCCTGCCACTTCGGCCAGCAAGCCTGCATCCTCAACCAGTTCAAGCCCAGCCGCTGATGCCAGCGTTTGCGCAGTATCATGGATCAACGTTTGCCGGCGCGATGGGTCTAGGATCACTTTATGGTCCAGAAGCCGCTGCTTATAGTCAGCAAAATTCTCAACCGCATAGGAACCCGGCGCCATAAATCGGTGACCGTGGGTGCGCGCACGGGCATGAATGCCGTCCACTTCCATCTCGACGGTTTCGCCCTCAAACACACACAGAATGGAATGCAACGGCCGCACCCATTTCAAGTTGCCAGCCCCCCAACGCTGTGATTTGGGCCAAGGGAAATTACGAATTGTTTGCGCGAGCGCTTCGGCCACAACCTCTGCAGTGGCTCGGCCTTTTTGCTCAATCACCGCATACAGGAAGGTGCCTTTTTTGTCTTCGCGTTCAACCAAATCCTGGCGGGCAACACCAGCGCCGCGCAGGAAACCTGCAATGGCTTGCTCGGGCGCGTCAGCGCGCGGGCCGCGCCGTTCCTCGCTGATATCGGGTGTGGTAGTTGGCAGGCCGGTAACCGACAAGGCTAACCGCCGCGGTGTTGCGAAGGCTTCCGCCTCATCAAAAGTTAAACCCGCTTCCTTGAAGGCACTTGTCATCATGCGTTTCAGGTCATCAGAGGCTTTCGCCTGCATGCGCGCAGGAATTTCTTCCGAGAATAACTCAATAAGCAGGTCGGCCATTATTCGTCCCACCCGTTTTTCCTGATCCAGGCTGCGCAGCAGCCTTTGGCCAAGTCACGCACCCGGCCAATATAAGCCTGACGCTCGGTTACCGAAATGACCCCGCGAGCATCAAGCATATTGAATGTGTGGCTTGATTTAATGCATTGCTCGTAAGCGGGCAGTGGCAATTCTGCCTCAAGCAATTTAGCACACTCGTCTTGCGCTTTTTTGAAGTCTTCAAACAATTTGTCAGTGTCGGCATGCTCGAAGTTGTAAGCGGATTGCTCGCGCTCGTTCTCCAGATACACGTCGCCGTAGCTAATGCCCGCGCCGTTATAGTCCAGATCATAAACGTTATCGACGCCCTGCACGAACATGGCCAAACGCTCCAGCCCGTATGTTAACTCGCCGGAAACCGGTTTGCACTCAAAGCCGCCAACCTGTTGGAAATAAGTGTACTGGCTAACTTCCATGCCGTCGCACCATACTTCCCACCCAAGGCCCCAAGCACCTAGTGTTGGGCTTTCCCAGTCGTCTTCAACGAAACGGATGTCATGCAAGGCGGCATCGATACCAATAGCCTCAAGGCTGCCAAGATACAGCTGCTGCATTTCAGCTGGGCTGGGCTTCAGGATCACCTGAAACTGGTAATAGTGCTGCAGACGATTAGGGTTTTCACCGTAGCGACCATCAGTTGGACGGCGGCACGGCTGAACGTAAGCTGCCTTCCATGCCTCGGGGCCAAGTGCCCTAAGTGTGGTTGCTGGGTGGAAGGTGCCTGCCCCCATTTCAAGGTCGTAGGGCTGCAAAATTGCACAGCCTTGATCGGCCCAATAATTCTGCAATGTCAGGATCATTTTCTGAAACGGCATCGCCGACGGTGCAACGGATGGTGAAGGCGCAGAAGTCTGGGTCATTTCAATGTTTCAAGCGTTTGGAATTGGCTAATTTTGAGGCAACCTAGCGGGATGGCTGCGGGCGGTCAAGCAGGCTTTGCGATGACAAGAATAAACCTGTGCTGGTGGGGTATTTTTACGCCAGCAACTACACTAGTTGGTGAATACGATCGGTGCGCCCTTTGTCACCATGAATGTATGCTCGAACTGCGCACCGTATCCGCCCTGTGCCAGCCGAAGCGTCCAGCCGTCTTCGTCTTCGACGTACTGATGGCTTTTTGTCGCCAGAAACGGCTCAATAGTGATTACCTGACCTTCCCTCAGACGGGTACGGTCGCCAGGGTAATAAATATTGGGCACAGACGGGTCTTCATGAATCCAGGCACCAACGCCGTGACCGTTAAGCCCCTCGATGATCTTGAAGCCGTGTTTTTTCGCCTCGCGTTCAACCGCGCGGCCCACAACGTTAACCGGTTGGCCTGCACGTGCAGCAAACATGGCTTTGCGCTGCGCTGCTTCGGTCGCCTTCAACAGGGTTTTCAGTTCGCCTGAAACTTCGCCCACTGGGAAGCTAGCGCCAGTGTCGCCGAAGAAACCATCTTTTTCTGCCGACACGTCGATGTTGACCAACTCGCCTGTTTTCAACGGAATGTCAGAAGGAATGCCGTGCGCTATCGCGTCGCCTACTGAAATGCATGTATGGCCAGGGAAGTCATATGCCAGAATGGGCGCTGACTGGGCACCGCGCGCTTTCAGCATCACGCCTGCCATGTCGTCCAGCGCGCGCGGCGTAACGCCCGGGGCTATTTTGGCGGCCATCGCCCGAAGTACGTCGCGGCAAATAGCGCCGATTTCACGTAGTTTTTCCAGCTGCTCTGGGCCGTCAACGGTCACTAAATCTCGCCTTTTTCTCTGATCCGCTCATGGTGCTGGATCACTTCACGGATAATGAAATTAAGGAATTTCTCGCTGAATTCCGGGTCCAACCTTGCGCTATCAGCCAGCTCTCGCAAACGGGCAACCTGCTCCTGTTCACGGCTTGGGTCCGCTGGCGGCAAATCGTGCTCTTTTTTATAAAACCCGACCGCTTTGGTGATTTTGAAGCGTTCGGCCAGCATAAAAACAAGCGAAGCATCAATGTTATCAATGCTTTCCCTGTAGCTTTTCAATTGGGCTTTATGTTCATCTTTCACCGAAATAGTCCTCTTCCATTCGCTATCTAAAGCCCAAACCTGTTCCAAAACAAACGTTCTTCAACCGCGGAAATAACCGCATGCGGCAAGTCAGCCATGCCACCCGTAAGGCCAACCTTTATGTCGCCCCGTTGTTTTAATCCCAACAACGAACCAAACCGCGACTTCTTTTCGCCGAGCACTTGAAATTTTACTTTTTCGCCGAATCGGTTGCGCAATACTTCCCGCAAATCGCCCAAATCATCGATCAGGCCAAGCTTTACGGCCTCATGGCCAGTGAACACTTCGCCGGAGAATATCTTGCCGCGCAGACCTTTCAACCGTTTGCCTCGGCGATCACGTACCATTTTCTTGAAATGTTCGTGAATTTCATTCTGCATTTCCCGCAAACGCGCCACATCTTCTTCTTTTTCTTCGGAGAAACTATCCAGCATCGCCTTACTTTCGCCTGCGGTATACAAGCGGCGTTCCACGCCGATTTTAGCGATAGCTTCCGTAAAGCCAAACCCAGATGAGACTACACCGATGCTGCCGATTAATGACGATTCATTGGCATAAATTTCGTCACCTGCCAGTGCCAGCATATAGCCGCCGGACGCCGCAACATCTTCGGCAAAAGCCAAAACGGGAATGTGCTTTTCCGCCGCCAAGTCGCGGATGCGTTTTGTAATTAACGCCGATTGAACTGGAGATCCGCCCGGCGAATTAATCAGCAAAGCAACCGCCGACAAACCGGACGTTGAAAAAGCTTCGTCGATACGATCTGCAAACCCAGCCAAATTAACCGACTGTTTGAAACGTCCGCCCGCGGCAATAACACCGTACAACGGCAACACAGCTACCTGAGGCGGTGGGTCACCGAAAATCGTGCGTCGTAGTTTAAATAGAAATTTACCAACCTTGCCCGCCATCGTTATTCCTTTTGATGGCCCGCCATTTAGCTGGCAGGCCTTGCAGTTATCATCGTTTGGCCAGTGATTAGCTGCTTTGCCGCCATCTCGCAAAGCATTTCACTCAATATTGGCTCCAAATGCACAAAAACTGCTCACTCCAGTGGCAGCGCTGCACCGTCCCACAGTATTTTATGGGCGTCAGCGGTGTAACGATCCACGTCACCGTGCAAAGCCAGCCCAGGAAGAAGCTGTGCCGCACCGTGAATGCCCTTGCGCCCTTGAATGATTACACGTTTTGCCGGAGTTCCTACCCTTGGCCACAGCGGCAATATTTTCAGATCACCCACCCGACGATACAAGTGTGAAATCACTTCATCGATCCGGTCGGCGCGGTAAACAATTGAAACAGTGCCTCGGTTTTTCACGCTGTATATACAAAATTTTATCCAGTCGGCCAAAGTCGCAGCCGAATCCATATGGGCCAGCCCTTTGTTTTTTTCTGGCGGGCGGATGGCTTTTCCCTTCGCCAAATACGGTGGATTCACCATCACATGATCATATGTTGCCTCTGGCCCCGATAGATCGGTGATGCAATGACGACCTACAGAAACGAAATCGCATAAATCATTATACGTGATATTTTGGCGCGCCAGCGCAATCATGGATGGCTGTATATCAATGCCGAAAACATGAGCCCCGGGCAAACGACGGGCCAGACACAAAGCGGCACCAGCAGAACCAATACCGCCCTCCAGAACCGTCTCGCCGGGTTTAGCAGGAATTGTAGCTGCCAACATAACGGTATCCATCGACACACGGTACCCGTCACGCGGCTGGATCAACCGAACCGCGCCGCCAAGGAAGTCATCGATTGTTGTATCCGTGCTATCCGCAACACACTCCTCACCAGCTAAATCCAATTTACTTTCTGTCTTCACCATAAGTTTTATTGCTTTCAATATCGCCCGGCGCGATTGTACGTCATTTCCGGTTGCGGTCAAATGACGCGGTTAACCGTGTGAACGGCTTGTGACCTTGTGTTTGCGTCAACCGGTTATTAAGGTCTGACGCATAGTTAATATATCGCCTGATGATTCGTTGGCAGCGCAACATAGTATGTTTGAGTAAACTAATTGGGGTACGGCATGTCCGAAAATAATCGGCCAGACAATGTGGTTTCTATCCGTGGAAGAAATGCAGAGACCGATAGTATGTCTGCAATCGATCGGCTTCAACAAGTAACTGACGCTGACATGGCGCTGGTTAACGAAACCATTCTTTCACGTATGCAAAGCCCTGTTGCGTTAATTCCGGAGCTGGCAGGACATCTGATTTCCTCAGGTGGCAAACGCCTGCGGCCCATGCTGACACTGGCGTCTGCCAAGCTAATTGGTTACGACGGCATTCGCCACATTGGGCTAGCAACTGCGGTTGAGTTCATTCATACCGCCACCCTGCTGCACGATGATGTGGTTGACGAAAGCACCCTGCGGCGCGGCAAAAAGACCGCGAACCTGATCTGGGGCAACCAGCCAACAGTTCTTGTTGGGGATTTTTTATTCAGTCGCGCCTTTGAATTAATGGTTAAAAGCGATAGTTTGCGTGTTCTTAAAATTCTATCTTCTGCCTCTTCGGTTATTACAGAAGGCGAAGTCTTGCAGCTGACCACAGCAAACGATCTTTCAACCACGGAAGAAAAATACCTGGAAGTTATCACCGCAAAAACCGCCGTTTTGTTTGCTGCCGCCTGCGAAGTGGCCGGGGTGGTAGCCGACAGAAGCGAAAATGTGATTTCTGCGCTTGAGGCATACGGCCGCAACCTGGGCATCGCCTTCCAGCTAATCGATGACGCAATGGACTATTCTTCCAAGCAAGCGACGATGGGCAAAAATACCGGTGACGACTTCCGTGAAGGCAAAATAACACTGCCGGTCATTCTGGCTTATCGACGCGGCACCGACGAAGAACGCGACTTTTGGAAGAGAACCATGCAGGCAGTTCGTCAAACCGACGATGATCTCCCTACAGCGCTCGCCACCCTGCAAAAATACGGTACACTATCGGCCACTGTGGATCGAGCACGCCATTATGGTGAAATGGCCAAGGATGCTCTTGCAATTTTTGATGACAATAGTGCCAAGACCGCAATGGTAGATATCGTCGATTTTTGCATCGACCGTGCATATTAATACTGCCCACAAATTGGCACTTGTTGGACTTGCTAGCATCGCTGCGATTCTGCTTTCCCCCAACAACGCAAACGCATTCGGTAAGATAAGTGAAACAGACCCAATAACAGTTTTTGCTGCTGCAAGTCTGGCGGACGTGATGCCGCGTTTGGCTGACGCGTGGCAATCCGGCAGCCGCGCGGTCCGTGTTCGCACGTCCATAGGGGCCAGCGGTGTGATCGCCAGGCAAATTGAAGCAGGCGCAGACGCAGATCTGTTCATTTCAGCTAATCAAAAATGGATAACCTACCTGACCAGCAGCGGACACACGACCCATATCAGCAGTGTTGTCGCCCGGAATCAACTGGTGATGGTTGTGCCCTGTGGCACCGCCACACCGAAGAGTCTAAGCAACCCACTGGGCCTCAAGCGATTTCTATCATCCGAACGGTTCGCAATGGCGGACCCAACTGTTTCGCCTGCGGGTGATTATACCAAGGTGGCGCTGGAAAATTTAGGCTTGTGGAGTGCCGTTAAACCAAACGCCACCTATGCCGGCAGTGTACGGTTGGCACTTCTACTTACCGAACGTGGCGGTCTGCCTAGTTTTGTATATACGACAGATGCCGCCAAGAGTTCGCTCGCCTGTACATCAATTGAACTGCCTTCCAATAGTTACCCGCCCATTGAGTATGTCGGTATGTTGCCAACAAGCGGCGGCGAGGCAAACAAAGCAGCTAAGGCGTTTCTAACTTGGCTTACGGGCCCTGCCGCTGCCGTGATTTGGCAACAACAAGGGTTTGGCGCAACTGTCCCAAAATAAAACATCCTGTCCTGCTCCAATCAGGGACCAGTCTGTCTCTAAATGGCACAACATTAATCCCGGATGATTTAACCCATTGAATTTAAACAAATTAATATCTTGGCATGGTGATTGCGAAGATTAAAATACTTCCGGCGCTCTGGCTGCCACCAAAACCCGGAAGTGATAAGGTTAAATATGGTCCTGCTGCCAATTGGACCGCTTTAAGAACAAGAACCGGCAACGCCCCCTTTCCCAATTTCCACCGAGGCGTTGCCGGTTTTTATTTTGCATTCCCCCAAATTGCCCCCATGTTAGAGATGCAACACCCATACAGATGGCAGATGGAAGATGGCGGCTAACGAAAAACCAGAATTTAAGCAGGATTTTACCGCGCGCTACCGCGAGGCCGAACAGATGTCCGGGTTAGTGAGCCGTGTGCTGTGTGAAAACCCCAGCCCCTACACATACACCGGGACCGGCACTTACATTGTAGGTAATGCAACAGACGCCGCGATCATTGACCCTGGCCCCGCAATGACCAGCCACGGCGAGGCTCTGCTGGACGCACTGGGCAATAAGCGTCTGACGCATATTCTGGTTACCCACACCCATGTTGATCATTCACCGCTCGCCAATTGGTTAAAGCAACAAACCGGTGCAACTATTTATGGCTACGGCGCCCACGGCGCGGGGCGACACGGTGGCCTTATGGGTGAGGACGTGGAAGAAGGAGCAGACAAATCATTTGTTCCCGACGAAAGACTAAAAGACGGCGACACGTTGGCTGGTGACAGCTGGACCATTCAGGCCGTGCACACACCCGGTCACACCTCTAACCATTTGTGTTTCTTGCTGCAGGAAGAAAATATTCTATTTGTCGGCGACCATATTATGGGATGGGCGACAACCGTGATTTCACCGCCCGACGGTGACATGCGAGACTATATCAAAAGCTTGCGAAAAGTAGCCGCACTTGAGCCTGAGAGACTAGCGCCGACCCATGGGCCATGGGTGGAAAACCCCAACCGCTTTATCCGCGGCATAATCACGCACCGGAAAATGCGCGAAGGCCAGATTTTAATGCATCTAAATGATACCCCTCAAACAATCACTGACTTGGTAGACAGAATGTATAAAGATGTGGATAAACGCCTACATCCTGCTGCAGTGCGCTCGGTTTTAGCGCATTTAATTGCCATGGTTGACGACAACAGAGTAACGTGTGGCGGCGAACCCACACTTGAAGCAACCTACCAACCAGCTTAGTTTTGGTCGTGTTAGCCCAACAAATCCTTGATTGCACTTGACCGCGCAGCCCTGTAAATATGCGGCACCAAACCCCATATACCCGATGTTTCGGAGAGTTTTATGAACCTGATGTCCAAATCGACGGATGACCCAACGCGAGACTTGGTCGCGGAAATCAAGCGCCTGCGCGAAGAAAAAAACGCGATAATTCTTGCACATTATTACCAAGCGGGCGAGATTCAGGACATCGCTGATTTTGTTGGTGACAGCTTGGATTTGTCGCGCCGTGCGGCCGAAACTGATGCTGAGGTCATCGTTTTTTGCGGCGTGCGTTTCATGGCAGAGGTTGCCAAAATTCTTAGCCCCGAAAAGACCGTTGTTTTGCCTGACTTAGCCGCAGGCTGCAGCCTGGAAGACAGCTGCCCACCTGATGAGTTTGAAAAATTTGTCAAAGCAAATCCTGATCACATGGTTCTCAGTTACATTAATTGCTCAGCGGCAGTTAAAGCATTGACCGACATTATTGTAACAAGCTCGAACGCCGAACATATTGTAAGTCAAATACCAGAAGACCAGAAAATTATCTTTGCGCCAGACCGACATTTGGGGGGCTATCTATCTCGCAAATTGAACCGCGATATGCTTCTTTGGCAAGGCACTTGTATTGTACATGAGTTGTTCAGCGAAAAAGAACTGATCAAGCTGAAAGCCAAACACCCGAATGCGCCGGTGGCCGCACATCCGGAATGCCCTGACAATATCATTCAGCATGCCGATCACGCGGGATCGACCTCCTCTATTCTCAAGTTTGCGCTGGAAAGCAAAGCCGACACGCTAATAATCGCGACCGAGCCGGGCATCATCCACCAAATGGAAAAAGCCGCGCCGCACAAGACCTTTATCGGCGCACCCGGCGCAGACGGCAATTGCAGCTGCAACACCTGCCCTTACATGGCGCTAAACACCATGCAGAAGCTATATTTGTGCCTCCGCGATCTGGGACCAGAAATTAATCTGGACGAGGAAACCCGCATTGCTGCTGAAAAACCACTGAGAAAAATGCTGGAAATGAGTCCAACCGCGGGCCCGGCAAAAGATGTGTCGGAAATTGCATAACAGTTGGGGCATGCTCAAGTGACACAATTCCCCCTAGACAATGCTCAAATCGATGCCTTCATCGATGTAGCATTTGCCGAAGATATTGGCAGCGGTGACGTTACAGCCAATTCCGTCATTCCCGCTGCTGCAACACTAACTGCAGCGATAAACCCGCGTGAAAATATGGTTCTGGTGGGTATTCCGCTAATTGAGCCGATTTTTCGAAAGCTGGATCCAAATGCGCGAGTTACCATGCGCGCCCGGGACGGCGCCCATTTGGCGGAAGGCGATGTCATTGCCGAGATATCTGGTTCGGCAGGAGCACTATTGTCGGCGGAGCGCACTGCCCTGAATATTCTGCAACATTTGTCGGGTATCGCGACACTGACTGAGCGCTATGTGGCCGCTATCGAAGGCACTGGTGCCAAATTGCTTGATACGCGCAAGACCATTCCCGGACTACGGGTACTGGGCAAATATGCTGCTGCCTGTGGCGGTGCGCATAATCACCGTATGGGCCTTTTTGACGCCGTTATGATTAAAGACAATCATATTGCGGTCGCAGGTTCTGTTTCAAAAGCGGTGGCTGCTGCCAAAGCCGATGGTCAACGCCAAATTCAAGTTGAATGTGACGCCCTTGAGCAAGTAATTGAAGCCGTGCAAGCTGGCGCCACCAGCCTTCTTCTGGACAATATGCCGCCTGAGATGTTGCGGCAGGCGCTTGAATTAGTGGGGGGGCGCATACCTTGCGAAGCATCGGGCGGTGTCACACTTGATACTATCCGCGGCATCGCGGAAACCGGCGTTGACTACATCTCCGTCGGACGGCTAACCCAGTCCGCTCCGGCGGTTGATATCGGTTTGGACTATAACAGCTGATCAACCATCTATCTTTGGTAATAGCTTAAGTCTTCATCCATGCGGTCCGACAGGCGGTTAATACGCTTGTCATCAGATGGGTGGGTGGACAGGAATGTGGGTTGTCCACCGCCGCCTTCTTTCAGGCTTGCCATTTTCTGCCACAAAGTCACTGCATTGCGCGGGTCATAGCCTGCCTTGGCCATATAGATTGTGCCAATGTGATCAGCCTCCAGCTCCATTTTTCGGCTGTGGGGCAACGCGACAAAGCCTTGTGCAGCAAGCGCACCCAGTCCAATCGCCATCTGAGCAGTTTGTTCGTCTTCGGTTTGACTGCTAACCAGCACGCCCAAGCCGATGATCGCCATATTCTGTGCTTGTGCCCTGCTCATTTGCTCGGCACCGTGCCTGAGCACTGCATGCGCCACCTCGTGCCCCATCACAGCGGCAAGCTGCAGGTCACTGAGGTTATCAAGCATCTTGCGGTATATCGCCACCTTACCACCGGGCAGTGCCCAGGCATTTAAAACTGGTTCGTCGATAACGATAAATTCCCAATCTAATTCAGGCTTGTCTGAAACTGCAGCAATCCGCTTGCCAATTCGCTGTACCCGCTGCGCCATGCGCCCGGTGGTAACAACAGGGGCGGTTTTCTTGACTTCGTTCAGGGCCTCCAGACCAAGGGCAGAGTCTTGGCTGGGCGGAATAATAATGAACTGTGATCGGCCAGTAACCGAATTTTCCACCGTACAAGCGGCGAGAACCAATAAGGCCAAGGCGCAAAGGGCATTTTTTATCATTGGAGGCTCCGTCTTCAAACAACGTCATACGGTAAAGGTAACCGGTGATTGCGCAATAAAAAAGGCGCTTCCGAGGGAAACGCCTTTAAAATTCGATAGCAGAAAGGGCTGAGGCTTAATAGTCGCCTTTTGGCTCAATAATCTGCTTGCCGCGATACATGCCGGTTTTCAGGTCGATATGGTGACGAAGCTTAAATTCGCCAGTATGTGTATCTTCCTGATAGTTCACGGCTTTAAGTGCATCGTGTGAACGACGCATACCACGGCGAGACGGGGATATCTTACTCTTTGGAACTGCCATTTTACTTACCTTCTCACTCGCCGGTGCCACTTAAATCGGCTGCCGGGCTTTGTACTTGGGTCCACCAATGGGTGAACACCTCAAATCAAGGCGCGCATCATAAGGGCAGGTCTTTCAAAAATCAAGCGAAACCCGCAGCTTTTTTTCCCGGGCTTTATCAGCTCAAATCCTGGCGCACAGTTATGTTATTCTTCTAGGCTTTTCAAGCGGACAATTTAACTTTATTGACTAGGGCTCTGCATTTTATGCACTGCATCTATTTTGGGAGGGGTTCATGTCTATCATTCGTATCGCATCGGCTGTTCTATTATCGTTGGCATTGACGGCCAACGGGTCAGCTTCAATTGCGCAATCTGGCAGTTCGGCCGGAAATTCTGAAAACGATTATTACTGGCCCGGCGCCAACTATGACCCTGCTATTCCGACCACTAAGGATGTGCTTGGATATAGCTCTGGGCAACGAATAACCACTCACGGTGATATGTTGCACTACATGGAAGCCCTGGCCGCAAAAGTCCCTGGCAAAATGCGCATCATGAAATACGGCCAGTCTTGGGAAGGCCGGGATCTGATATATATCGCCATTTCAAGCGAAGAAAATATCAACGAACTTGACGGCTTCAAGGCAGGCATGAAAGCCCTTAGTGACCCACGCGTTACTTCTGATTCTGACGCTGCACAGTTGATCAGCGACATGCCCTCGTCCACATGGTTAGCCTACAGCATCCACGGCAATGAGATTTCCTCCACCGATGCCGCGATGATGACAGCTTACCACCTTCTGGCTGCCCGTGGTGACGACCGGGTGCCGGATATTCTGAGCAAAAGCATCGTGTTCCTCAACCCTTTGCAAAATCCGGATGGGCGCGATCGCTTCATTCACCGCTTCCGCACTGCCAAGGGCATGGAAGCCGACAGCGATCCGGCATCAGCCGAACACAACGAGCCATGGCCTTCTGGGCGCACCAACCACTATATGTTTGATATGAACCGGGATTATATTTCGCTAACGCAGCCTGAAACCCGCGGCCATGTAAAAGCACTGCAGGAATGGTATCCACTGGTATATGTCGACCTGCATGAAATGGGCGGTAACTCCACCTACTATTTTGCGCCAGAAGCGGTTCCGTTTAACCCGCATCTGGCACAGGATCAGCGCGATTCGTTATTTCTGTTCGGTAAAACCAACGCAAAATGGTTCGACAAATTCGGATTCGAATATTTCACCCGCGACGTTTATGACGCCTTTTATCCTGGGTATGGCGCCAGTTGGCCGGCCTATTACGGCGCTGTTGCCATGACATACGAGCAAGCTTCGTCGCGCGGATTGGTTTACCGACGTTATGACGGCACTGAATTGCCGTTTGCGCAGACCGTACGTCAACATTTCATCACCTCGATGGGAACTTTGGAGACAACCGCCACCAACCGGCAGGCATTGCTTCAGAACTTCTTCGATTATCAGAAAACCGCGATCGCTGAAGGGCGGGCAGACCGCGACAACCGCAGTTACATTTTCCCGGCGGCACGCGACAAAGCCGCTAACCGCAAATTAGTAGGCGTTTTATCTGAGCAAGGCATCGAAGTGAGCCAAGCTAGCGCCGACTTCAGAGCCTGCGGCACCGATTACAGTGCTGGGTCTTATGTTATTGATACAGCCCAGCCGCGCAAACGCATGATACGTACCTTGCTGGACCCACAGGTAGATATGGAAGCCAATTTTGTAGCAGAGCAAGAGAGGCGCCGCGCCAAAAACATCGGCCATGATATTTACGACGTTACCGCATGGTCGTTGCCGGTTATGTATAATGTGGAAATGGATATCTGTGGTCGCGCCGTAGATGTTGCTGCGAATGCTGTTGACACTGACCGGATTGGTTCCGGCTCGCTCAATACCGAAAATGCCAGCGTGGCCTATCTGGTGCCATGGGGCGATATGGCTGCTGGCCGATTCCTTGCCAGCGCACTACGCGCTGATTTGAATGTAAAAATCATAGATGAAGGCTTCACCCTTGGTGGCCGCGCCTATTCTGCGGGCACAGTTATTCTGGATGTTGCCAAAAACCCTGACAATCTTGGTGAAATGGTCGCTGACCTTTCCAAACAAACCGGTGCCGAAATTATAGGCATAGACAACAGTTGGGTCGACGCTGGCATGGACCTGGGCAGCCGGGCGGTGAACCAACTGCCTGCGCCGAAAATTGCTATGCTATGGGACGACCCCACCAGCCAATATGCAGCCGGTAATACACGCTTTGTCATCGAACGGCAGGTCGGCTATCCGGTAACAGTCATTCGCACTGGCGATTTCAATCGCGCTCGGCTTGATCGCTATCAGGTGCTCATCATGCCATCTTCTTTTGGCAGCTATGCCCGTGCCCTTGGCAACGGCGGCGCTAAAAAGTTGGACGCCTGGGTTAAGAACGGCGGCGTGCTTATCGGCACAGGAACTGCCCTGCGGTACTTATCCGACGACAAAGTCAACTTGCTGTCCGTCCGCCGGGAAAATCAAGTTAAGGAAGATGTTTCAGACAAAAAAGACGAAGGCAACACAGTTAAAGGCCGGAATATCACCTCGCTTGACGAAATGAAGAAGTTGATCGAGCCAGCGGGTGAACGTCCCGATAGTGTACCCGGTGCTTTTGCTGCAGCCAGTGTGGACAAAGACCACTGGTTGGCGTCCGGCGTCAGTGAGAACCTCAATGTGCTGATCAGAGGCGGCGATATCTATACGCCTAGCAAGCTGAACACCGGCACCAACGTGGCATGGTTCAAGGGTGCAGACGAAGTGCTCGCAAGTGGATATCTTTGGGAAGAAAACCGCAAGCAGCTGGCGTTTAAACCATTTGTTGTGGTCGAGGATCGCGGTGCGGGCATGGTGATTGGTTTCACTCAAGACCCAACAGTGCGCGCGTACCTTGACGGCCTCAACTTAATTTTCACCAACGCAATTTTCCACGGCGCGGCACAAGCCCGACCAACACGCTAAGGAGTGGGTTACATGAAAAAACTATTGATATTAGTGAGTTTGTTGATGGCATCTGCTTCTGCGATGGCAGACGACTTTTGGGTAACGCAGTACCGGGCAGCACCCGGCAAACTGCCCGCATTGCTTGAACTGATTGAAAACACCAATTGGAAAGCATTTGACGACGGCAGGCCCATCGTTATGCGCCACAGCCAAGGCAACCACTGGGATCTGATGCTGGTTGGCCTGCATAAACGTCCTGGCAGTGATGCCAGCGGACCTGCAGTTGAACAGTTTGACAAAGCAGCCAATCAGTTGGTTGATTTCGAGCTCAGCTTCACCTCGCGCTCCGACCTTTCTTGGGCAGAACTACAGACCGAAGCTGAAAATTCGGGCTTGTTTCATATCGAAATGTTTCAGGCTGGTGCAGGCAAACATGAAGGACTGATGCGCCAACGAGTGATAGAAAATGATTTCATCAAGCGCATTGGCCAAAAGCCAAACGCAATTTTCACCGTACTGTCTGGGTCTGACTTCGATATTTTCACCATTGGTTTCTACAAGGACCTGCAGACCTATGCCACACCAGCGAACGTGACACAGGAACAAACCGAAGCCGCCGCCAAAGCGGCCGGATTTAAAAATCGCGCTGACGTTAGCTTCCTGTTACGCGAGCTGATCGTTGGGCATCAGGATACGTTGGCCGTTAAGGTTAATTAAATGACCCGCATTCTTTTCTATCTGGACGAACCAGGCAAAGACGTCTGGCGACCTGCATTCGAGGCGGCTATGCCCGGCGTCGATTTTCGCGATTACCCGGACTGGGGCAGCCCGGATGATGGCCCGGCTTATGCTTTTGCGTGGGAGCCGGAGTTAGGACTGATTGCCAAGTACTCCAACATTGTCGCGGTGTTTTCGCTAGGCGCCGGGGTCGACCATATAACCCGCGACACATCAATTCCTACTGACCTGCCGATCATTCGCATGAGTGATGATGGATTAAAGGAAGGCATGGCTGAGTTTGTATTGATGACCGTATTGATGCACCACCGCTATATGCCGCGCATGATGACGGCGCAGCGCAACCACAAATGGCAGCGGTTATTCCCAAAGCGTGCCGAAAATGTTCGGGTCGGTATACTAGGTTACGGGGCGCTGGGTATCGCGTGCGCCGATGCGTTAAAACCACTTGGGTATGGGCTCGCCGCATGGTCGAGAACAGCAAAGCCTGCTGAAAGTGGTATTGAACATTTCACCGGACCAGAACAATTCAACGATTTTCTGGCCCGAACCGATATCCTCGTGGGCCTGTTGCCGTCAACACCGGAAACCACAGGACTTTTGAACAAAGATACAATGGGCTTGATGCCAAAACATGCATCGATCATCAACGTAGGCCGCGGCACTTTGGTCAACCTGGATGACCTTGTTACTTTGTTGGACAGCGGACATTTAGCCGGTGCAACGCTGGATGTTTTCACGGAAGAGCCTCTCAATGACAGCGATCCGCTGTGGGACCACGAAAAGATAAACATTACCCCCCACATCGCATCAATAACCCGGCCGGAAACAGCGGCAGAATATGTGGCAAATAACATCAAAAAAATCGAGACGGGACAGCAACCAGACAATGTACTTGACCGAATGCGAGGGTATTGAGGCAATAGCAATTTCGTGATCATTCGATTTTTTTATAGTTATAGTCTGGTTTTTGGGGCTCGACGCTCTTATATAACCTCAGTCAGGTGTGTCTCGGCGCACCACACCCAAGAGTTAGGGATTTGATAGCTGCATGGCGTATTTAGAAGTTGTAGCCGGTATTGTATTATTAGTAGTTGCCGGGGACTTTTTGGTTCGCGGTGCTGTGTCCCTTGCACATAAAGCGGGTGTTTCTGCCCTCGTCATCGGCCTGACTATCGTATCAATCGGAACGTCTGCCCCGGAGTTGGTTGTCGGCATTGATGCGGTTCTTGAAGGCTCCCCCACGCTTGCCCTTGGTAATATTGTTGGTTCCAATATCGCCAATTCACTGCTGGTGGTTGGGTTGCCAGCCATGGTAGCGCCCATGGCATGCGATGCGCCCCGGCTTGGGCGAAACATCACGATTATGATCGGCGCGACACTGGTTTTCATTTGGTTCGCCCTCGACGGTACAATTACGTTCGCTAATGGATTTACTCTCGCCGCGTTGCTTGTATTGTTCCTTATATACTCGGGCAAACGCGCCAGGAAATGCCCAAGCGAACTGGAAGGCATTGACGAAATAACAGAGGTAGCGGAGCACCCGATCCCCTACCGAAAATCATGGGCCATGGTTATTGGTGGCCTCATTGGCTTGACGTTTGGTGCAGACCTTTTGGTCGATGGCTCTATTCATCTTGCCAGAACATACGGCGTTTCAGAGGCTCTTATAGGCCTCACCTTGGTAGCATTAGGTACCAGCCTACCCGAGCTTGTAACTGCAATGGTTGCTGCAATACGCGGCCACTGCGATGTAGCAGTTGGCAACGTAATTGGGTCGAACTTGTTTAATATTCTTGGAATCATGGGCGTGTCATCAATGGTTGGCACCATCCCAGTTCCAGACAGTTTTCTCGAAGTTGACATATGGGTCATGCTGGGCTCGTCGCTCCTCATTATCCCCTTTACCAAATACCGCGCCCAGCTGGGCAAAGCTGCTGGATTAATTATGGTCGCACTTTATGTTGGTTATATGATCCATTTGGCCCACAGCGCGGATAGCGCGGCTGTAATGGGCATGCCCGTATAATTCTCTTCTAAAAAAATCGAGTATAATACTGGCACAATGTTCAGTATAACACCGGCATATCAAACCGGAATTTAACTGACATGACACAAATGATGCCTGCTCCCTCACCGTACAAAACCGCGCTTGTAACCGGTGCCGCTGCGCGCATCGGACGTGCAATCGCAGAGAGTCTGGCCTCCCGTGGAATTGCTGTTGTAGTCCACCATAGAAATTCTACAACAGAGGCCGAAAGCCTAGTAGAGGAAATTCGTGCAGCTGGCGGTCAGGCGTCATCTGTTAGCGGCGACCTCGCAGACACGAACGCCGTGAACTCACTAGTCAACGACGCAGCGTCCGCCATTGGCGCACCTATAGATGTACTCGTCAATAATGCGTCGATTTTCGAACCAGACACGGTTTTTTCAATGACACCGGAAGGCTGGCAGCGACACCATGCAATCAATTTACAGGCACCGATAAGTCTAAGCCAAAAGCTGTTCGAACAGCTACCAGAAGGCGAGCAGGGCTGCATTGTCAATATGATTGATCAACGTGTCCTTAAATTAAACCCACAGTATTTTTCGTACACCACGGCAAAAGCCGGACTATGGACAGCCACGCGCACCATGGCACAGGCAATGGCACCGCGTGTGCGAGTCAATGCCATCAGCCCTGGGCCAACGCTGGCGAACCAGTTCCAGTCGCCTGATGACTTTTCCGCCGAGGAGGCAAACACATTGCTTGGGCGCGGCCCTACCCTCGGTGAAATTACCGGCGGCATAAAGTTTTTGCTTGATACACCATCAATGACAGGGCAAATGCTAACATTGGACGGTGGACAGCATCTGGCGTGGCGTACCGCTGATATTATTGAGGATTAAACCGATGGCGACAGACGATACATCAGCCAGTAGCAATCTTGTCCACCTGCCCTATGCGGACGCCTCCAGGAGTGTGCGGCATGTGTTTGTTCGCGACTATCTGACCGACGCAGAAATTGGTGTGTGGTCGCACGAAAAAGGCGCGACGCAAAAAGTTCGGATCAGTGTTGATCTTTCGGTGTCGGAAAGTGCGACCCATCACGGCGATCAGTTGGAAAATGTAGTTTGCTACAATGAAATTGTACTTGGAATTAGGAAGATAATCGACGCAGGCCACATACAGTTGGTTGAAACCCTGGCGGAAAAAATTGCTGCCATGTCATTGGAAAATACACAGGTTATAAAAGCACGCGTGAAAGTTGAAAAACTTGAAGCGGTTGTTGAGGCAGCGAGTGTCGGCGTAGAGATCGAAAGACACCGCTAATTCCAGAAAATGCCACGATTCAAACGGCTTAACGAAATCGTAATAATTTACCGCTGGCTTGAAACGGCACGCGAGTTGTGCACACCGAATCGCGATCTGCCATAAGCACTCTAGCCAGACAAGATAACATTTTGAATTTATTTAATATCTCAAACTTGACTATATCATTTATCAATAGTTTCAATGACTTACATTTTTTGCCTAAAAAATAGGCAATTCGCATCAACGCTAGAGTTACTGCGATGTTGCAGATTTGTGGCACGAATTGCACACAAAGTTATCCACAGGTTTAGTGGACAGTTTTAAGTGCTCTTTTTCCTAAAAAACTAGCCTATTGATTCCTTCTGCGCATTCCGACAAAAATATGCTTATATAACAAAAAGGTGTCCGGTTTGACTGTGTCTAATTTATCCAGCGGCGTTGCTGTAATTCGGTCTTATTTGAAGACCGCGCCCACTATTGCGGGCGTGTATCGCATGCTGGATCGGCACGGCGATGTGCTCTATGTGGGCAAAGCAAAGCATATTCAAAAACGAGTCACCAGCTATACACAGGTTACCCGGTTGAATAACCGCCTGCAGCGGATGGTCGCGGCAACCCAATCGATGGTTTTTGTCACCACAAGAACCGAAGCCGAGGCACTTTTATTAGAAGCGTCGCTGATCAAACGCTTCAAACCAGCTTTCAATGTCTTGCTGAAAGACGACAAATCTTTCCCGTATATTTTACTGCGCACCGATCACCAGTGGCCGCAAATAACCAAGCATAGAGGTGCCCGAAAACATAAAGGTCATTACTATGGCCCCTTCGCCAGCGCAGGCGCCGTAAATCGTACCCTCAACACCCTGCAGAAGGTTTTTCAGCTTAGATCGTGCACCGACAATACACTGGAGTCGCGCTCGCGGGTGTGCCTATTGTATCAAATCAAACGCTGCTCGGGGCCGTGTGTGGGCAAAACTTCAGGCGACGATTATGCAGACATGGTTGCTGAAACCCGAGCGTTCCTCGAGGGCAAAAACACCGATATTCAGAAAAAATTTGCTGCATCGATGCAGGCTGCAAGCGACACTTTGGAGTATGAAGCGGCTGCGGTATTCAGAGACCGGCTAAACGCCCTTACCCAAATTCAAAGCCACCAAACCATGGTTAACGCCATGGTCGACGAAGCTGATGTTATCGCGGCGGCTGAGGTCGGTGGTCAGGTTGGTATTCAGGTGTTTTTCTTCCGCGCCGGACAAAACTGGGGCCACCGTGCCTATTTCCCCAAGCATGATAAAAGCGATAGCCTGCAATCAGTTCTCGGTGCTTTCATCGCACAATTTTATGACAACAAGCCCGCACCCAAATCAATATTATTGTCACACACTGTTGACGACCAACCGCTGCTGGCAGCCGCTTTGTCAGAACGTATGGAACGCAAGGTTCAAATCGCAGTACCACAGCGCGGCAAGAAATATTTAACCGTGCAGGAAGCGGCCAGAAACGCCAGAGAAGCTGTCGAACGCAAGTTAGCCGAAACGGCGGGGCAAACCCGTCTGCTAGAAGGCGTAATGGAAAAATTTGACTTGGAATCGCCACCTGACCGCATTGAGATATATGACAACAGCCACATTCAAGGCAGCAACCCAGTGGGTGCCATGGTAGTTGCCGGACCGGACGGCTTTATGAAAAACAGCTACCGTAAGTTTAACATCAAAGACGATAAGCTGGAGCCTGGCGATGACTACGGCATGATGCGTGAGGTGCTGCGCCGGCGGTTCGCAAGGCTTATCAAAGAAGATGAGGGCCGCGCGCGCGGCCACTGGCCCGACCTGTTGCTGATTGACGGCGGCAAGGGTCAATTGTCGGCAGTAGCGGAAACACTGGAAGAATTGGGCGTCACCGATGTGCCAACGGTTGCCATTTCCAAGGGGCCAGACCGTCATGCAGGCCGCGAGCAATTTCACAGGGTCGGCAAACCAACTTTCACCATGCCGCTTAATGACCCTGTGCTATATTATCTTCAACGTCTGCGCGACGAGTCACACCGCTTTGCTATCGGTACGCATCGCAGTCGGCGCTCGGCTGATGTAAAAAAATCGCCACTAGACGGGGTCCCAGGAATTGGGCCAAAACGAAAGAAGGCGCTCTTGCACCATTTCGGGTCAGCTAAAGCAGTTGTTGGCGCAGATGTTCGTGATATCGAAAGCGTCGACGGTATATCGCGCGCAACCGCTCAACAAATTTACGATCATTTTCATGAATAGCGTGCCAGTTGCCAACGCCAACAAATGTATCCATTTCGTTGACCCGACGCGGTAAAACAGTATGGTGACCCCAAGAAAACCTCGATGCACGCAAAACAACCCTGTGAAAGCCTCAGCCTGAATTTATGTGGACCCTGTCTAACATATTAACTATGTCGCGAATATTTGTGATCCCTATTCTGGTCGGCTCGTTTTACATGGAGCAACCGCTGGGCAGTCACATTGCCTTTGTCACTTTCGCGCTGGCAGGCATTACCGACTTTTTCGATGGCTATTTGGCGCGCGCCACAGGCAGCGTTTCCAAAATTGGCCAGTTTCTTGACCCTATTGCCGACAAACTAATGGTCGGCGCCATTTTAATTATGGTTGTCAGTATAGGGTGGGTATCGGGCCTGCATGTGATTGCCGCCGTGATCATCATGTGCCGCGAGATATTGGTTTCTGGCCTGCGCGAATTCCTTGCAGGCATTCAGGTCAGTGTACCAGTATCCATGCTTGCTAAGTGGAAAACCACCATGCAGATGATCGCCTTAGGAGCATTGGTCTGGACCGAAGGAGGACCGGTATTTGGTCTGCCTGCACTTGAAATCGGACTGGGCTTACTGTGGATTGCTGCTATTTTAACCCTTTATACTGGCTATGATTATTTGCGCGCCGGATTAAAGCATATGGTGTAGTCCATGCTCATTAAGTATTTCTCCTGGATACGCGAAGGTGTTGGCAAGGCAGAAGAAAGCCTCGCCAAACCCAGTTCTGTGACCACGGTTTCCGACCTCCTTGACCATTTGTCTGGTGTCAGCGAACAGCATTCGGTTGCGCTTAAAGAACGAGTATTCATTAAAGTGGCCGTCAATCAGGTTCATGCGGGGCATGACGCCGTTATTGGCGACGAGGACGAAATTGCGATATTCCCGCCCGTAACCGGCGGATAGACAACCAGGCTAACTCATGGCATCGATCAGCGTTCAATCAAACGATTTCGACATCAGTGAAGAGATTGTCGCCCTAAAAAAGGGTAACAACGAAGTTGGTGCGATTGTTACCTTCACTGGCACAGTCAGAGATGTGGGTGGTACGCTCAAAACCATGACTCTGGAACATTACCCCGGCATGACCGAAAAAGAACTCGAGCGTATCGCGGCCGTCGCCGAAGCTCGCTGGCCCTTGCTGGGTTGCCGCATAATCCACCGGTATGGCGCCCTCAAACCCGGTGATAATATCGTGCTCGTTGTTACGCTTTCCGCACACCGTGGAGCAGCATTTAAAGCCGCAGAATTTTTAATGGATTACCTAAAATCCAATGCACCCTTCTGGAAGAAGGAACAAACAGGCAAAGACAATAGCTGGGTTTCCTCAAAACAATCGGATGCCAGCGCCCTCGACAAGTGGGAAAAGTAGCAGTCGCTTCCTGATAATAAAAAGCCGGGCAAAGCCCGGCTTTTTATGCAACTCAATATTAAATCTCTAATTTTGCTGGCGGCGCAAAAAGCTTGGAATTTCCAGCTGATCCGTCTTGCTTGCCGGTGCGGGCCGGTCCTCTGCCGCCACGCCACCCAGTGTACCGCTGGTATCCGGTGCAGCGCTCTCCTCCGGCTCGACTGAACCTGCGTCATTGCTGGCTGCTGACGGCAACACAGTCTCCGCCTCAACGGCATCATTGTTACGTAGCCCCGACGTCATAAGCTGAAATAAGCTTTTTTTCTGCGCCGGTTCCTGTTTCACTGGCTCTGTCGCCCGCTCTTCACGGTCTTGCGCACCACTGGCGTAAGCATCCGCATGACCCGCAGAAACATCCGCTGAAATCTCAACGGCTTCATGAGCCGATTCTTTCGGCGTCATAGGTGCATCAGCAACAAACTGGTCGTCTCCCTGATTTTCAAGAGCGCGCTTCTCGAGATCAACAACTTCCGGCTCTGACGTTGCATCCGGTTCAAGAGCGACAAATTCAGCCGTCTCATCCGGTGTGTCTGTCATAGCGCTTGCTGAAGCGTCTTGCGAAGGCTCCTCGGCTGCACCAAATGTCGGCAGGATCAAATCTGCGGCAGCTTCCGATGGTGCTACATCGTCTGCCCCCTCTTCCGCTGTTTCGTCCGCAACTTCTTCTGTCACTTCGGCAGTCATTTCAACTTCAATAGCATCCAATGCTTCCTGGATCGGAACAACAGCTTCTTCAGATGAAGAGTCCTCATTAGCTGTCTCCGCTGTCTCTTCTGTAGCAACCTCAGCCGTTTCGCGGCGTGGCTCTGGCACCGGCATATATACGCCGCCCGTTCCCTCGATGCCTGTGGCAACGACAGAAACCCGCAGTTTGCCTTCCAGATCCTGATTGAAGGCAGAACCAAACACAATCAAGGCTTCGGTATCAACTTGGTCACGGACCATGTTAACCGCTTCATCTACTTCAAACAGTGTCATGTCCATGCCGCCGGTCACATTAATGATCACACCCTTCGCACCTTTAAGCGAAGCCTCTTCCAACAGCGGGTTCGAGATAGCAGCCGCAGCCGCATCCGCTGCGCGGCCATCACCTTCAGCCTCGCCGGTGCCCATCATGGCTTTACCCATCTCGGACATCACCGTACGAACATCAGCAAAATCCAGGTTAATCAACCCGGGCATAACCATCAAATCTGTGATACCGCGCACGCCAGAGTGCAGCACTTCATCTGCCATGTTGAAGGCGTCTGCAAAAGTGGTACGTTCATTGGCAACCCGGAACAAATTTTGGTTGGGGATGATGATCAGCGTATCAACATGGCCTGCCAGGTCCTGAATACCCGCTTCCGCAATCTTCATGCGGCGGCCGCCTTCAAACTGGAAAGGTTTGGTCACAACACCAACTGTCAGGATCCCTTTTTCGCGAGCACGGCGGGCAATAACCGGCGCAGCGCCTGTACCTGTACCGCCGCCCATTCCGGCGGTAATAAAGGCCATGTGGCAACCTGCAAGCATCTCATCGATGCGCTCGAGTGCTTCTTCGGCAGCCGCTTCACCGATTTTCGGCTGCGCGCCAGCTCCAAGGCCCTGCGTAATTTCAACACCCAATTGTATGCGGTTGTCGGCGTTTGCGTTTGCCAGCGCCTGCGCATCGGTGTTTGCAACGATGAAATCAACGCCCTGAAGGTGCGCTGTGATCATATTGTTTACTGCGTTGCACCCTGCACCACCAACGCCAATCACAACGATCCGCGGTGTCAATTCAGTCAACTCCGTATTCCCAAAATCGATAGACATTGCCCAGTTCCTCCGTTTCAATTCATATTATCGCACATCTTGTGCCAAGGCCAGCACAGAACACGAAATAACGCGTTAGAAATTGTCCCTTAACCACCGCGTCATGCGGCCAAACGTTCCTTGTTTTATTGTCTCTTCCTTGCCGTCACTTACGGATGGCTTCATATCGGTTAATCCTGGTCTCGCACTGTGGAGAAGTAACCCCACTAAGCTGGCAAACCCTGGCGCTTGTGCTGCCTGCGGTAGTCCGCCAACCAATTGGGGTTTTCCAATTCTTACCCGGCGACCAAGGACCTTGTTGGCGAGGTCACGTACACCTTCGCACGCTGCGACACCGCCAGTTAGAACGACCCGCTTACCGGCAACACCTGAAAAGCCTGAAGCATCCAAGCGTTTAGCAACTGTCGCGAACAACAATTCCAATTCTTTTTGCATAACAGACGTGAGGCTACTGCGCGGCTGGCGAGAAAAACTATCACGGCCTGCCTCGCCTACTTGCTGCACTTCAATTTCATGGCGTTCATCTGCCGGGTCGACAATCGCCGCGCCGTTAAAGGTTTTCAGCCGTTCCGCCTGATCAAAAGGTGTCAGCAGACTGCGCGCAATTTCTTCAGTGATCTGTGCCCCACCCAGTGCAATCGTCTCGGCGTGAACCAAAGAGCCCTGAGCAAATATAGAAATGCCAGTGGTGCCCGCCCCCATATCAATACAGGCAGCGCCCATTTTCATCTCATCCTCAACCAATGTCGACAACCCCGCCGCGAAAGGGCCGTGCACAATATCAAGAACGTTCAAATGCGCGCGGCGCACACAGGCCTGCAAATTTTGTAATGGGCCCGGGTCAGCGATAATAACCAACAACGCTACAGTTAACTGCTTGCCGTACATACCCACCGGCGACTTAACACCGAAGTTGCCGTCCACGGCGTAGGCTGCAGGAAATGCATGTAACAACTCACCGGCTTCCGTGTCTATTTTTGCATTGGCTTTGGCAAGCGCACGGTCAAGGTCGGCGTCGCTAACGGCGTGACCTTCCACTTGTACACCAACTTCGATTACCTGGCTTTTGGGGTTGCTGCCCGAAAAAGCGATCACGACATCGCTAACCGTCTGGCCTGCCATTTTTTCCGCTTGATCAACAGCGGCGCGAATGGCTTTTTCCGTGGCGTCCATATCAACAACAACGCCGCCAGCTACCCCGCCATTGCATGCCCTGTTGCCAACACCGAGAACCTTGACCTGGCCTTCCAGATCAATATGAGCAATGAGGCACGCCACCTTGCTTGAACCAATGTCAAGCGCAGCGATAGTGCGTTCCTGTTTGCCGTTTATTGCCATATGTACTTCATTCCAACGTCTGTGCCATGGCTCTGGGCCAAAGCTTTTCCTATCAAATCCGGGCTTACAATATCCATTCCTTGCCAGCCATTTGACGCCGACCGACTGGTGTAACCCGCACAATCAACTGGTCTTCCAACCGTAGATCGATCACGCTAACTTCGCGCGCCAACAATTGCTTCGTGCGATCCAGTTCAACAAATTTGTCCCATGCTTCTGCCATGCCGTAAGGCTTGGCATCGTCAGCGGGCAATTTTACCCGAATGCCATTGTCAAAAATCACATCCCACCGGCGATTACCCACACGTACAGCGGACCGAATACGGCTGGAAAGCGGTGCGGCCTTGGCCTTCTGCCGTTCCAGCAACTCAAGTTCAGCCGGCTCTACTTTCCCCACCACCAACATCAAATCGGTGAAGGCGGACAAACCGCGCTGAGTAATTTCAACACCCGCTGGGTCTATAAGTGCTATTCGTCCGTCGTGCTGCGCCAGCGCATATGGTGTCCGTTCGGTAACCCGAATAGAAAGTTCTCCCGGCAAAATGCGACTGACATCCGCTTGCTTAATCCACGGGAGCGCCTCTATTTTTGCCTGCAAATGTCCCAAATCGATTGACAGCAAGGGCATACCACTGTCCACATCCAGTACAGCCAGAAAGTCATTTTCGGCGGTGCGTTCAAGGCCGCTGATTGTCAAGTCTGCCAGCACAAGGCCCGCATCGCCGCTGGTTTCCATGAACCAATCATTGGTATCACTTTTCCACATAATCCCCGCGGCTATAGTAATCAGCACAAGCAGGATCAAAGCGGGAAACAGATGATTTTGTCGAGCCACTTGCATCATGGCTTGCGCTCCTCTGCTGGGCTGCCAATCATTCGAATTTCCCATTCTAGCTCCACACCGCTGTTCTCTTTAACCCTGGAGCGAACCTTTTCGCCCAACGTTTCAAGATCCGCCGCGCTGGCACCTCCGTGGTTAATCAGAAAATTACAGTGTTTTTCTGAAACCTGCGCATCGCCGATCCGCATACCACGGCAACCCGCCTTGTCGATCAATTCCCAGGCGTGCTGGCCTTCTGGGTTTTTAAAGGTGCTGCCCCCAGTACGCGTACCAAGTGGTTGGCTTTCAGCCCGGGTTGATGAAATCTCCCGCATTCTCTCTAGGATTTTTTCCTCATCACCGATAGATGCATTGAAAGATGCTTTCAGCACGATCATGCTGTCATCAAGCGCAGAGTGACGGTAGGAATAGTCAAAATCCTCAGGCTGCAATTCTACAATATGACCGTACCTGTCAACCGCGTGCGCATGTTTGAGAACATCTTTAATCTCACGGCCATAGGCCCCGGCATTCATGCGCACCGCACCGCCGATAGTGCCCGGCACACCCACAAGAAACTCAAGCCCGGCAAGGCCATTTTTTGCCGCCGCTTTGGCTACATGCACGTCCATCGCACCTGCGCCCGCATTGACCACGTTGCCGCGCATGCATATGTCTGCGAAGCCACGTCCAAGCCGAATAACCAAGCCCTCAACGCCGCCGTCCCGCACAAGCAGATTAGAGCCAACACCAATAACCGTAATGGGAACCGAGCCAGGAAGATGGCGCAGGACCTTCACTAAATCGCCCTCGTCTGCGGGCTCAAACAGTAATTCCGCGTTACCGCCGGTGCGAAACCAACTTAACCGTGACAGGCTGGCGTTTTCCACCAATCGTCCTTTCACATGCGGCATACGCTCTAACAGCGATTTACGTTCTTCAGCCCGCATCGGTCGAGTCTCCGTTCAACTGTTCCATTTTCGTTTCAAGAGCGTGAGGCAAGGCGTTGGCCCATATAGAAATTGAGCCGGCGCCCAGACACACCACTACATCACCGGGGGTGGCATATTTGGCAACGGTTTCAGCCAAATCTGCATCGCCTGAAACTGTATCGACTTTACGGTGTCCGTGATTGTGTAGTCCCTCGACCAATGCTGATTGGTCCGCGCCCTCAATTGGCTGCTCACCTGCCTCATAAACCGGGGTTACAATCACAACGTCCGCGTCATTAAAACAGGTACAAAATTCGTCAAACAGGCTTTTCACCCGCGAGTAACGGTGCGGCTGAACAACCGCGATAACCTTGTTGTTAAAAGACTCGCGTGCAGCCTTTAACACCGCTGAAATCTCAACCGGGTGATGACCATAGTCATCGATTATTGTAACGCCGTTCACTTCACCCGTTTTGGTAAAGCGTCGTTTTACACCCCCAAAACCGGCAAATGCGCCTGCCAAAACAGCAGGCGTCATTCCCATTTCGAGGCCAACTGCAAGAGCCGCGAGCGCATTTTGCACATTGTGGTTACCTGGCATCGGCAATTTTACTGCCGTGATAACCGAGACAGTTCCTGTACTGCGGTCACGTACTTCCACATCAAACTGTGTCGCTCCCTCGCGGTTAGAAACATTCACCGCACGGACATCAGCCTGCGCCGACAAGCCGTAAGTCATAAACTTTCGACCGCTGATTGTTTTGATCAAACCCTGAACTTCCGGATGATCAATACAAAGAACTGCGGTGCCGTAAAAGGGTACCCGCTCTAGGAATAACTTAAACGCCGCTTTTTCGGCCTCAAAAGTACCGTAGAAATCCAAATGCTCGGGATCCATGTTGGTAACCACAGCAATGGTTGCCGGCAACTTTACAAAAGTGCCGTCGGATTCGTCAGCCTCAACAACCATCCAGTCGCTTTCGCCCAATCGGGCGTTGGTGCCGTAGCTGTTAATGATGCCGCCGTTGATAACGGTGGGGTCAATACCACCCGCTTCCAAAACCGCTGCAACCATAGATGTGGTTGTAGTTTTACCGTGGGTACCGGCAACAGATACGCACCATTTCAACCGCATCAATTCAGCTAACATTTCAGCCCTGCGAACCACAGGCAACGACCGATGTCTGGCCTCAACAACTTCAGGATTGTCATCTTTGATTGCTGATGACACCACAAGCACTTTAGCATCGGTCAGATTGGACGCCTTTTGGCCAATTTTGACATCAATCCCTAACCCGCGCAGACGTAAAACATTAGCGTTTTCTCCGCTGTCCGAGCCCTGAACCTGATAGCCTAGGTTGTACATAACCTCAGCAATGCCAGACATGCCGATGCCACCAATACCAACAAAATGAACAACACCGATGTCAAAGGGGACATTTTTCACGACACGTTCCCCTCGTGAACAGCTTCGTCAACGACGTTACCAACCTTACTCATGTCACCGATATCTATGATGATGGTTGCCAAAGTGTCTGCGGCGTCAAGGCGCGCCAGCGTTCTCATCTGATCAGAAGCGTTACGCATTTCGCCCATATCTTCATAGAGTTTATCCAGCAGGTCCGCCAAACGTTCAACGGTAAAGTCTTTTTCCGCAATGAGCCAACCACCACCGGCCTCATCAACAAGCACGGCATTGGCCGTTTGGTGATCGTCTGCAGCGATTGCCAATGGAACCAAAATGGCGGGCCGGCCCATAGCGGTTAATTCCGCAAGTGTAGATGCCCCAGCCCGGGATATAACAAGCTGAGTTTTCAGCAACAACCCAGCAACGTCATCAAAATAGGGTTTTACTGTGGCCCTTATTTGAGCATCACCATAGGCTTGCTCAACACGTTTCACATCTTCTGGCCGCGCCTGGTGTGTGATATTCAATCTGTCGCGGTACCCATCGCCTAATTTATCCAGCGCCGCTGGAACAACGTCTGAAAGTATGCGCGCACCCTGGCTGCCGCCCAGTATCAACATATGAACATCGCCGCCACCGAGTGGCACCGAATAAGCAATGTTGGCCAGGTTGGCTATCAACGTACGAACGGGATTACCGGACACAACGGTTTTCACGCCCTCAGGAACCCGTTCAGTACTGTCAACGCTGAGCGCCAACAAGACACAACCGCTCGCCATCAGCCGGTTCACTCTGCCCAACACCGCATTTTGTTCGTGTAAAACATAGGGGATTTTCATCATTCGGGCGGCAAACACTGCTGGCAAGGAAGGGTAGCCGCCAAAACCAACCACCACCGTTGGCCGCTTTTTACCGAACATCCGCCGTACCTTCAGCGTACTGAGCACAATACTAACCGCAGATTTAGCCTTACCAAACAAACCCCCACCCATATGACTGCTGGCGCCAACTACAAAACAATCAACATTTTGAAAAACATTACCGATGGCCTCGCCGCGTCGGTCGGTCACTAGCGTCACTTCATAACCTGCGGCCAACAGCTTGTCGGCTACTGCCTCGGCTGGCATCATATGGCCGCCGGTGCCACCGCTTGCCAGAATTATGTAGGGCGCGTCGCTCATTCCGCGGCCTTCCAGCCAAGAGGGTCAACGCTCGCATGGATAAAGCGGTTACGGCGGGTAAGCGCCAGTACCATGCCCATACCAATCGCCAGCGCAAGCATGGACGAGCCCCCGTATGAAACAAATGGCAAGGTCATGCCTTTAGACGGCAAGATCGCCAGATTTACACCAACATTGATCAAGGTTTGCAGTCCGAATTGAATAATCAGGCCCGCCGCTGCGAGCAGCCGAAACGGGTTTTCTTCTTCGACCAAATTGGACAACCCGCGCATCACTACACCAGCGAACAACATCAACAGCATTACGCAGGCAATAGCCCCGAATTCCTCGCCGATCACCGCAAAAATGTAATCTGTGTGGGCGTCCGGCAGGCTCAACTTTACAGCACCCTCGCCCGGACCTTTACCCAACATGCCTCCCGACTCGAATGCCTGCACCGCTTTGTCTGCTTGGAAGGTGTCACCACTTGCCGGGTTGATAAACCGGTCGATGCGGCTGGCAACATGAGGCAGGAAAGCATAACCAAGTCCAATTCCCATCAAGGCCACAACTCCGGCCAGTGAAAGCCACATCAATGGCAGGCCCGCCAGCGCCATCTGAGCTATCCAGACAGTACTGATCAGGACGGTTTGGCCAAAGTCCGGCTGCATAATCAGCAACGCAACAACAAACAGGTAAAGGGCTGTAGAGATACGCTTGGCTGGGATTTTTTCACCCTGAAAGTGAGCCGACAGAATCCACGCTGAGGTAACAATGAAAAACGGTTTCAAAAACTCGCTGGGCTGCAAAGTAAACAAGCCCAGTGGCAACCAGCGCGTTGCGCCTTTAATTTCCGGGCCAATGAACAACGTTGCAATCACCAACAACACACTAATAGGGAAACCGATCACAGCAACTCGCCTGATCATCGCTGATGACAACATTGACACGCAGACCACGACACCCAAACCAAGGGTGAGGAAAAACATCTGCTTCCTAACGAAATGAAATGCATCCAGACCAAGCCGCTCAGCCACTGCCGGACTAGCGGTCAGTGTCAGCCATATGCCAACCATGGTCAGCGCAACAATCAGTACCAGCATCCAGCGGTCAACGGTCCACCACCAGCGTGACAGCAATGAATTATCATTACGCGAAAAGGCGATCATGCGGCATCTCCTGGCAATTCGCTGATAGTTTGTTTGAATATTTCGCCGCGCCTCTCAAAGTTAGCGAACTGGTCAAAGGCTGTGCAGGCAGGTGACAATAATATAGTGTCGCCCTGCTCGGCATCGGCAACGGCTGCGGTTACCGCATCAGCCATAGCGGGGTAATATTCAACCGACAGGGTTGCGGGCATTGCCCGGCCAATGGCGCGTGCAGCCTCTCCCATAAGATAGGCTTTACTCACTGCCCCAACAGATTTTCCCAACGCCGCAAAGTCATCGTCTTTGGCGCGCCCACCAGCGATCCAGCGAATTCTATCGTAAGTTTGAAGTGCTCGCGTGGCGGCATCCACATTGGTCGCCTTCGAATCGTTAACAACTCTGATGCCTTCGCGGAACGGCACAATTTCCTGCCGGTGGGCAAGCCCGGGGAAACTGCACAGGCCCGCGTAAATCTCTTCGGAGCTCAATCCAAGAGTGCGGCACGCACCGTATGCCGCCGCAGCATTTTGCCAATTGTGAGCACCCTGCAAACTCTGTACTTCCTTGAGAGAGCCAACCACCGCGGATTGGCCGTCAATGTCGTCGATCAAGATACCGCTGCGAACGGAAACACCGGTTTCAACCTGCCTCTGCGACGAAACCATTACAACAGAACGGCAAGTGGCCGCCACATCCCGGCTCGGTTGGTCGTCTACTGCGATAACGGCAGTACCGCTTTTGCCCTGCTGCTCAATCAATCTGGACTTGGCGGCAATATATCCGGCCATCGAACCATGGCGATCCAAATGATCGGGCGAAATGTTCAAGAGGACAGCAACGTCACTGTCGAAGGATGCCGTTATATCCAGTTGAAATGACGACAACTCGAAAACATACACGCCTCCAGACGGCAACGGGTTCAGGGCCAACACGCCAGTACCGATATTGCCGCCGATGGCAACAGAACGACCAGCAGTCGCGAGGATATGACCGATCAGCGCTGTGGTGGTAGATTTGCCGTTGGTGCCAGTAATGCCAACTGTTTTATGAGCAGGCAAGGTCGCGCGTGCGGCCTGAAAAATTTCGATGTCACTAATGATCGGCAGGCTACATGCTTGTGCCTTTTGCACGAGCGTATGAGGTTCGGGGTGAGTTAACGGAACACCTGGCGCAACCACTAGCGCGTCCAGATCTTTAAAATCCATCGCATAAAGATCCGCTGCGAACCCTCGCACTCGTTCACGTGCGGCTTGGTTGTCGTCCCAAGCAAACACTTTTGCGCCCGAAGCAACAAGCGAATGAACCGTTGCCAGTCCCGACCGTGCAAGACCGAAGACGCCGATGCGCTTATCCTGATATGTTGGGGCGGTGATCACTTGTACCAGTTACCTCAATTTCAATGTTGCCAGACCGACCAACGCAAGGATGACGGCAATAATCCAGAAACGGATAACGATGGTGGGTTCAGCCCAACCCTTCTGTTCATAATGATGATGCAGCGGCGCCATGCGGAACACGCGCTTGCCAGTCAACTTGAAGGAAATGACCTGCACAATCACTGAAATGGTCTCTAACCAAAACAGGCCGCCGATGATGCCTAATACAATCTCATGCTTGGTGATCACCGCGATTGTGCCCAATGCACCACCCAAAGCGAGCGAGCCAGTATCGCCCATAAAAATCATCGCGGGTGGCGCGTTAAACCAAAGAAATCCAATCCCCGCACCTATGATAGCACCACACAGAACCGCCAGTTCGCCAGAGCCTGCCACATAAACGATGCCCAGATAATCGCTGTAAACCGTGTTACCAACCAGGTAGGCAATCAATCCAAAAGCACTGGCTGCGATCATAACTGGCGCAATCGCCAACCCGTCCAAGCCGTCCGTAAGGTTAACTGCATTGCCAGCCCACACCACGACAAGACAGGCGAACGGCAAGTAGAAAATGCCTAGATTGATCGCTAGCTTTTTGAAAAAGGGCAGCGCCAATGTTGGCTCAACCAAACTGGCAAGCCACCATGCAACAGCGAGGCCGATCGCTAATTCTATAATGAACTTCAACTTGCCCGGCACACCGTCGGACGACGCGCGGGTTACTTTTAAGTAGTCGTCGACAAAACCAATAGCGCCAAAACTAAGGGTGACCAAAAGCACTGCCCAAACATAAGGGCTTTCAAGATTGGCCCATAACAGTGTGGAGACCAGCAAGCCAAGCAAAATCATAAACCCGCCCATGGTCGGCGTGCCTGCCTTGGCAACAATATGGCTTTGCGGGCCATCATCGCGGATCGGCTGGCCTTTTTTTTGCTTTGATTTCAGCCAGTTAATGATGCGAGGACCAGCAAGAAAACAGATCAACATTGATGTCAATACCGCGCCGCCAGTTCTGAAGGTCAGATAATTAAACAGGTTGAAAATACCGCCCTGCTCGGCCAACATTTGAAACATTCTATTGGTCCTTTTCGCTGCTAGGCATTGCAATTTTACTGTTTTTTACGCCTAAAATGACTCGAACAGTTTCAATATCTGAATAGTCAATAACCTGGTCACCAATGGTTTGGCCGGTCTCATGGCCTTTTCCCGCGATGATCACCATGTCGCCGTCTCCGGCGCTATCAAGTGCGGTTTGTATTGCTGCTTTCCGGTCGCCGATCTCGGTTACCTGAGGGCAAGCGGCGAGAATTTCAGCGCGAATAGCCCTGGGTTCTTCTGAACGGGGGTTGTCATCAGTGACATAAACGAAGTCCGCCAAGTCAGAGGCAATCTTGCCCATTTGCGGGCGTTTTCCCTTGTCTCGGTCACCGCCGCAGCCAAAAACAACGTGCAATTTTCGCGGGCGGTGCGCCTTTGCCGCCGCAAGCACTGTTTCCAGCCCACCGGGAGTGTGGGCATAATCAACATAAATACCAGCACCACCTTTTTTACCCATCAATTCCATGCGCCCTGGCACGCCGTGCAGCTTCTCGAGCGCCGCCATAACCGCCGCAGGCTCGCCGCCTGTGGAAATAACCAATCCGGCTGCGGCCAAAGCGTTCATCGCCTGAAATTCACCGACAAGTGGAAGGTCTAGGTGGTAGTTCCGCGCCTGATAGGAAACGGTTAATTCTTGGCCTGCGGGTTTAACCTCTTGATGAACGACCCTGAGGTGAGCTTTGGCTGAACGACCGTAAGTCAGGCGGTCAAGCGACCGACCCCAGGCAATATCGTCCAACACTTTTCCCCATGGATCATCGACATTGATTACCGCCGAAGCATCCGGGGCCAGCAATGTGCCAAACAAGCGCGCCTTGGCATAAAAATAAGATTGCTCGTTTTTATGGTAGTCCAGATGATCTCTGGTCAGGTTGGTGAAAGCGGCGGCTGAAATATGCATGCCGTCCAACCTGTGTTGATCGAGCCCGTGACTGGATGCCTCCACCGCTATATTGTCAACGCCTGCGTCTTGCAACTTGTTGAAAATACTGTATAATGACATCGGGTCGGGTGTGGTTAATCCGCCATCAATTTGCACAGACGGTGAGCAAACCCCCAGTGTCCCAATGCTTGCCGCGGCTGTCCCTAATTGTTGCCAAATCTGACGAGTGAAATCTGCGACGGAGGTTTTGCCGTTAGTGCCGGTTACCGCAACTTGCACTTTGGGCTGGGTGCCACAAAAACGTGCCGCCATCTCGGCATATAATTTGCGCGGATTAGCATCTTCGATGACCGGCGGCATTCCCTCAAGTGAAACAACCGCACCCGGAGTGGTCAAGATCGCTGATGCGCCGTTACGTACCGCCTGAGCAATATAATGCCGTCCATCGTGATGAGTGCCGGGAAGTGCCACAAAAAGATCACCGACGGCAACGCGGCGGCTGTCAACAGTCAAGCCGGTAACAGCCACGTCTTTCAACATGCCCTTTCCACCCAGAAGCTGCAGCAACGTCGTTGCCATCTGCAGGCCTTTCTAGTCATCCTCAATCATCAGGGCAATATTCTGGTAAAGCCCTTTGTCTTCCTCGCGCGGCAACACACCGAGCAAAGGGGCTGTGCGCAAAATTACATTTTTAACGACCGGTGCGGCTACCCAACCACCACCAGCAAAACCGAATGTTTCCTTGGTGCCTTTTGGCTCATCCAACAGGGCAAATACGGCATATTGTGGGTCATCCATCGGATAAACACCCATGAAGGACGAAATCAGCGATTTCTTCGCGTAGCCGCCGCCTGACGCTTTTTCTGCAGTGCCGGTTTTGCCACCAACTCGGTATCCAACGGCGTCCGAACGTCCACCAGTGCCCTTGGTTACCGCCAGCCGCAATAGTTGACGCATCTGCCTGCTCGTAGCAGGTGAAATCACCCGCTGCCCGTCTTGCCAGGCATCTTTGTTTTTAAGCAATGTCGGTGAATTCAGCGTACCGCCATTGACGATAGCCGAAATTCCGGTGGCCAGCTGCAACGGGCTGACGGCGATGCCGTGGCCATATGAAATAGTCATGGTTGAAACTTTGCGCCAGTTGGCAGGATACATAGGCGCCCCCACTTCAGTGAGTTCAACACTGGATGGTGTCAGCAAACCAATCGACTGCATAAATTCCTGCTGTCGCTCTCCGCCAATATCCAACGCCAGTTGCGCTGTGCCAATATTGGATGAGAAGGCAAAGATTTCGGGCAGGCTCAAATAGCGTTTTTTCGGATGATCATCCCTAATCAGGAATCGCGAAATTTTGAGGGGCTTGGTGGCGTCATAGCCATCATCAAGGGTCGCTACCCTGTCATCTAAAGCATTGGCAAAGGTAAATGTTTTGAAAGTTGAACCCAGCTCGTAAACACCTTTGCTGGCACGGTTAAATTTTTGGGTATCACCCACACCTCGGACATTGTTGGGGTCAAAGTCAGGCATAGATACCAGCGCCAACACTTCGCCGGTACGCACATCCATCACTAACCCGTCCGCGCCGATCGCCTGGTGGGCGCGCATGGCAGCTTCCAGCTCGTCTGCGAGTGCATATTGAACCCGTATATCTAGCGCTAGCGCCAGTGGTTCGCCGGTCCTACCCGTTTCTGACAAGCGTTCGTCAAAGTAATGCTCAACACCTGCTAGTCCGTTGCCATCAACATCGACGTAGCCGAGCGCATGGGCCGCCAACCTACCATGTGGGTACAAACGATCTTCCTCGGCGCGGAAGTTAAGGGCGGGAACACCCAGCGCATTAACCTGCCATTTCTGGCGCGGTGTCAGCTTGCGCTTGATCCAGATGAAGTTCTTTTTCGAGGACAACTTCTGTTCCAACTCGGCGCGAGATAGCTCAGGCAAAATACCAGCCAGTTGCTCCGCGACCAACGTTGGGTCCTTGATCTTTTGTGGGTTGGCATACAGAGAGGATGTCTGCAGATTAACAGCCAACACTTCACCGTTCCGGTCAACAATATCAGACCGGCTGAAAACCACAGGCGGCACAACAATCTGCCGCTCTGCCGTTCTGTTGGTTAGCGGTGCAGCCATGCCCAAATTGATTGTGCGCACGCTCATAAGCACAAAGGCGCTCATGAACAACACCACACCAACCATCAGCCGGCTGCGCGCTACCGACAGAGGCGTGGGTTTGCGGTAGGTGTGTTCAAGGTCCATGCTAATTGACCGTGCGCCGAGCGTCGCCATTATGTATTGCCTTCTGATGTAGCTTGTCTGCCCTCAGCACTATCGACCGAAGGCTGCTTGTTTTTCTGCGATTGTTTATCTGCTGTCGGCAGCAACACACTTGTATCCCCTCCAACAACCTCACTGCTACGCCGCAGCGGAATTTCGACTACCGAACCAACAACCTGTTTGGATGACGGCGGCATCAAGGCAAGAAACTCGATCGACAGCTCTTGCAAAGTACGCGGCGATGTCAGATAGGCCCATTCAGCTTCCAGAATGCGTAGGCTGTCCTGGTCGCGGTGAATTTGCTGGGCAATTGCCTCGACGTTTTCAGCTTGCTCTTGCACCGCATATTTTAGTTGCATGAGCGCCGCGCCGGATGTAAGCGCACAAAACGCTGCTATGCAGGTGAAAAGTCTACGCATCTGCAGCCCTCCCCCATCCTGGTG
>JAALKD010000032.1 GCA_011088215.1 Sphingomonadales bacterium
AGATGCAGGCTTGCGGATAGAACCGCCAGTGTCAGACGCGGTTGCGCCCATAGCGGCGTATCCTGCCACCGAGGCCACCGAACCACCGGACGAACCACCTGGTACAAAGTCATTGTTGCTACCTTCAGCGCGCCAGGGATTTTTCACTGGGCCATAATAGCTTGTCTCGTTCGACGAGCCCATGGCGAACTCATCCATATTCAGTTTGCCCAGCATTACCGCGCCGTCATCCCACAGATTTTGGGTCACGGTGCTTTCATATTCCGGCTTGAAACCGTCCAGAATATGCGAGCAAGCCTGTGTATGCACACCCTTGGTGGCGAACAGGTCTTTAATACCCACAGGAATGCCGGTCATGCCCTTTTGCTCACCCGCTTTAATTTTGGCGTCAGCGGCACCTGCGGCGGCCATCGCTATTTCCGGTGTCTTAACAATATATGCATTCAGGCTGTCTGAGGCGTCTACCGCGGCGATATGCGCTTCGGTCAGCTCGCGAGACGACAGGTCGCCTTTTTTCATCAGATCGCGCGCTTCTGCGATTTTCATTTTTGTTAAATCAGTCATCTGCCCGCCCTTACTCGATCACTTTAGGTACAGCAAAAAAGCCGTATTCAGCTTTTGGTGCGTTTTTCAGCACGCTGTCGGCTTTGTCGCCGTCGGTAACCTTGTCATCGCGCCATCGCAGTTTCGCGTCCACCACACTGGCCATTGGCTCGATATTGTCGGTATTGACTTCATTAAGCTGCTCAACCCATCCAATGATGTTATTGAGCTCGCCCGCCAAGGGCTCAAGCTTATCGTCTTCAATTTTTATTCGCGCCAGCCGCGCGATTTTGGCAACTGTTGCCTGATCGATATTGGACATGAAAAATTCCCGTTAGGCATGAAATTTCGGCGCTGTCTCGTTTAAAGTTGGAAGTCGCGCATAAAATCTGCTGAAATCAGCGCGGAACTTAACGCCACAAAGGCTTTGCCGCAAGTAGGGAATTAACATGATGACCGCAAAAATTCAGATACGCGGTGCTATGCCTTCTGATGCGCGGCAATTGAACCACTATATCCAACGTATTTACAGCACCAGTAATCATCTGGTGACAAAGCCCGGAGAGTTCCGTATCCGCCCATTTCGGCAGCGATTCTGGATTGCAGGAAAAGCGTCAAACCCTTTTGAAACCTGTCTTGTAGCACTTTTAGATGGTGATATCATCGGCATGTTGGACAGTTGGACGGACCGGCGCGCGCGGGTAAAACACGTTACCACCTTTGCCATGTCGGTTGACCCTAACCACGCCAGACAAGGCATTGGCACGTTGCTGCTTGATAAATTCACCAACTGGGTGGCGGAAAATCCGCGCCTGGACAAAATCGAACTACATGTGCACGCAGACAACGCTCCGGCCATTGCCCTCTACAAAAAAGCAGGCTTTACAGTGGAGGGAACCCGCAAACGAGCGATAAAATATAATGATAACCGTTTCATTGATGACATTCTGATGGCATATTGGCCAAATTCATCAAGCGTTGAAACGAAATAAAGGACAGCTTCATGGCGATGCGCGCAAAACCCGCAGGAATATTTTTAGCGATTGTCGCTGGCATAATTGTGCTTGTGCTGGCTGGATTCATGTGGATTCAGGCAGATCCAACCCGGGCGCTACGTGTGGCGTTTACGCCAGGGGAGCCCTTCGCGGCGATCAGTACCGACCCGATTGACTATACTGACGACGTCAACTGGGCTGCTCTACCCAGAAGCAAGACATACGCAAGCGCAAAGCCTTCAGGGATTGTGGATATTGCGGTCATTCCGGGTGCGGATGTCTTTTTTGTTCACCCCACAACCTACCTAAGCCGTGACACATGGAATGCGCCGCTTGACCATGCTGATGCCAACTTGCGCATTGAAAAACGAGTGTTGAAAACCCAGGCAAGCGTTTACAATCAAGCGGCAAAAATTTACGCTCCACGCTATCGGCAAGCAACATTTGGCGCGTTCTTTGACCAGGAAGGCGACGGCCTGCAAGCACTCATATACGCCTACACTGACGTGCAAAGGGCCTTTGATCAGTTCATCGCGGACAGAAACGACGACCGACCTTTCATTCTGGCAGGTCATAGCCAGGGCTCGTTGCACGCACTTGCGCTCTTGAGGCAACGTATCGTTGGCACACCGCTGGCGGACCGTATGATCGCTGCATATATCATCGGCTGGCCAGTTAGCATCGAAGCTGATCTCGGCGCGCTGGACGGCATCGAAGCCTGTGCATCCGCCCAAGACACTGGCTGTGTGATCTCATACCAAACCTTTGGTCCCAAGGGCGACACTAGCGGCCTTAAGGTTTATTTTGAAACGACTGTTGGCCTTGGCGGCATGCCCCGCAAAGGCACAAAAATGCTCTGCACCAACCCGCTCACATGGGAAATAGACGGCACGGCGTCCGCCAGCGCTCATAGTGGCGCGCTGGAGCGGGTCAGTGATGATGACCCGCTCGGCAGCCCGGTTATCAGCTTCAATGGAGCGCGCTGCGGAGAAGACGGCTTCTTATACTTGGAGAATGAACCAGGGGAACCCTGGCAGCATCTTAAAATGGCTGGTGAAAATTATCATGTTTATGACTACCAAATGTTCTATATGAATGTGCGCAATAACGCCGCAACAAGGACACTCAATTGGTTCAAATCGAACAACAACTAGGCCGCAAAGGCCGAGCGAAATGAGCGTCGCCTCAATCGCTGAGTTGCGATCAAGACTTTCAATGGGCGAGCGGCTTCTGGGGCTGGACATTGGTAGCAAAACCATTGGTCTTGCGTTGTCGGACATCACGCTGACCATCGCTACACCAATGGAGACAATCAAGCGCACCAAATTCAAAGTAGACGTCGAGCGGCTGCGCGAGATTGTCACTGACCAAAAAGTGGGCGGATTTGTACTAGGTTGGCCTGTCAACATGGATGGAAGCGAAGGCCCGCGCTGCCAGTCAACTATGGCTTTTTCGCGCAACCTGGCCGAAAAAATAGACCTGCCGCAGGCACTGTGGGACGAACGATTATCAACGTCGGCGGTTGAGCGAACATTGATTGAGGCTGACCGCAGCCGGGCGCGGCGCAAGCAGCTGGTTGATAAAATGGCTGCAGCTTACATCCTGCAAGGCGCGCTGCATGCGATGTAGTCCGCTGGTCAAATCACCCAAAACTCCACGAATAATAATAATTTAACTAACCGTCTTGCGAGCCAATAGCTTTGCGCTTATAAGGCGGGCTTAATGAATAAGCATTCGACCGACCAGTCTTCCTATCCGCGCGCGGACGTTGATCCGCCGTCGGGAAAGCTTTTTCCGCACAAACACTTGCTGGGCATTTGGGGTCTTGATCCGACCGCAATTAAACATCTTCTTGATGTCGCCGACGGTTATGTGGACTTAAACAGACAGCCCGTAAAATCAGCACCCACTTGCGCTGGCCTTACCCAGATCAATTTATTCTTCGAAAATTCAACGCGCACGTTAATGAGTTTTGAGATCGCAGGCAAACGGCTGGGGCTTGACACCATTTCAATGGCAACCGGCAACTCCTCGATAAAAAAGGGCGAGACCATGCTGGACACCGCCGCCACACTTAACGCCATGCACCCAGACGTGCTGGTCATGCGCCACGGCGACAGCGGCGCGGTAAAACTGCTAGCAGAGAAAATGGACTGCGCCGTGATCAATGCCGGTGATGGCAGGTCCGAGCACCCGACGCAGGCATTGTTAGATGCGCTGACAATTCACCGCCGCAAGGGCAAAATTAACGGCCAAACCATTGTTATATCAGGCGATGTGGCACACAGCCGGGTGGCACGCTCCAATATTTATCTGCTCAATGCCATGGGCGCTCGGGTCCGGCTTGTGGCTCTGCCAACTCTGCTGCCCGCCGACGTAGGCGAACTGGGCGTTGAAGTTTTCCACCATATGGAAGACGGCCTCGCGGGAGCCGATGTAGTGATGATGCTGCGCCTGCAAAGCGAACGAATGAACGGCGCATTCCTGCCGTCACTACGCGAATATTACCATTTCTGGGGCCTAACGCGCGAGAAGTTAAAAGTAGCCAAGGACGATGTACTGGTTATGCACCCGGGGCCAATGAACCGCGGCGTGGAGATAGCCTCGGACGTTGCCGACGACTTGGATCGCTCCGCCATCGAAGAACAGGTTGAAATGGGTGTTGCTGTTCGCATGGCCTGTATTGATATTCTGACCAAGGAATTACGTTCAGGTACAGGTTCATGAAAACAGCTTATACAAATGCTCGAATTGTGGACCCGGCAACAGGCTTTGATGGCACAGGCACACTGATCGTAAGCGACAACACCATTGAAGCATACGGTGCCGATGCCGACACCAGCGGCTGCACAGAAACGATAGATTGCGGCGGACGAGTGCTGTGCCCCGGCTTCATTGACATGCGCGCCCATGCGGTTGACGCAGCCTCTGCGTTGGCGGGCGGCATCACCACCATCATCCTGCAACCAGACCAAACAACAACCATCGACACCGACGCAGTGGTTGAACGTATTCGCCACCGCTCCGTCGACAGCCAGATTGTCAGCGTCTACCCCATGGGAGCAGCAACACAGGGAATGAACGGCAAGCAAATCGCCGAGATTGGCCAGATGCAGCAGTCTGGTGCAGTTGGTTTCACCGACTGTAACCAAGCGGTTGCAGATGCACAGGTTATGCGTCGCTTGCTGGAATATGCCGGGCATTTTGATGCGTTGATTGTGCAATATGCTGAGAATGCAGAACTTGGTGCCGGTGCCATCGCCCACGAGGGTGAAATTGCCACACGCCTGGGGCTGGCCAGCGCTCCCGCTGCAGCAGAGGCCATGCAAATCGACCGGGACAGCCGGTTGGCCGAACTGACCGGTGCGCGGCTGCATTTTGCACTCATTTCATCCAAAGACGGCGTTGACGCTGTGCGCGCAGCCAAGGCTAGGGGCATCCGCGTCACCTGCTCCACCGCGCCGCATTATTTGCACCTGAATGACAATGCCGTAGAAGGCTACCGTACTTTTGCCAAGGTTCGCCCGCCTCTGCGCAGCGAGGAAGACCGGTTGGCACTAATCGCTGCGGTAGCCGACGGCACCATCGACACACTTGTCAGCGACCATTCCCCCAAAAGTGCTGACGTGAAACGCCTGCCGTTCGCGCAAGCAGCCTCAGGCATAGTGGGCTTCGAAACACTTCTGGCACTTTCATTGGCGCCAGTTCATGCCGGCAAAATCGACCTGATGACCATGCTGGAGGCGCTGACGATCAACCCGGCGCAATTACTCGGCCTACCAACAGGTACGCTCGCCGCCGGCTCATTTGCTGACTTCGTGATCTTTGATCCGGACAAACCGTGGCGCATTGACGCCGACACCTTGATTTCCAGCGCCAAAAACACACCGTTCGATACACTGCCGGTTCAGGGCCAGGTATGGCGCACGGTTTCGGACGGCGTTTCGGTTTTCGAAAGGGCATAACCAAATGGACTTTTCGCTAACCACTGGCGTTATTCTTGTCGCAAGTTACCTGCTCGGGTCAGTGCCTTTTGGTTTGGTCCTCACACGCATTTCCGGCTTGGGTGATATCCGCGAAATCGGCTCAGGCAACATCGGCGCCACCAATGTACTGCGCACCGGACGAAAAGACTTGGCGCTTGCAACGTTATTGTTAGATGCGGGCAAAGGCGCAATAGCCGTGCTCGTTACCGCTTATCTTTTAGATATGCCAACCTATGCCGCTGCAGCCGGGATGGCAGCCTTCATCGGCCATTGTTTTCCGGTTTTCCTGAAGTTCAATGGCGGCAAGGGTGTTGCTACTTTTTTTGGTACGGTGTTTGCCGTGTCCTGGCTTGTTGGCCTGATAGCAGGCGGCGCGTGGCTGCTCACGGTAGCGGTATTCCGCATGTCATCGCTTGGTGGACTGACCGCAGCGGCAAGCGCACCGATTGCTGGCTATTATTTGCTCGCAGGAAATAGCTGGGTATTCCTTTTGGCGATGACGGTGGTGATTTCCATTCGCCACCGAGACAATATCAGCCGAATAGCCGAGGGAACCGAATCGAAAATCGGCAAAAAGAAATAAAGAGGCATATGCCAGCCAACAATGCGCAACGACTTGCAAAGGTAAGATTGGCTCGCAGCCAAGGCATTGGCCCTGTCACATTCCTAAAGCTCATCGAGATACACAGCGACGCGACTACCGCAATCGACGCCTTACTGGACGGGCCGCATGCGCGGAAAGTAGCCAGCCTTGATCATGCCAGAGCTGAATTGGCCGCAGCGGCAAAAATTGGTGCAACAACACTGTGCCTCGGCGACCCAGAATATCCCAAGCGTTTAGCCGCAATAGCGGATGCGCCTCCCTTGTTGCATTGCCTCGGAGACCTTTCTCTGCTCGACGCACGCATCGTCGCGGTTGTCGGTGCCCGCAACGCCAGCGGTGCCGGGCTTAAACTAACACGATCAATTACGACCGGGCTCGGCAAAATAGGTATTTGTATTTCGTCGGGGTTAGCGCGCGGCATCGACGCCGCGGCCCATGGCGCAGCGCTTGAGACCGGCACCATCGCCTGCCTTGCGGGCGGTCCGGATATTGTTTATCCGCCCGAGAACAAGCACCTATATGAAAACATTGCCGCCAATGGCCTGTTGGTCAGCGAAATGCCGATTGGCACCAAACCACAGGCGCGCCATTTCCCACGTCGAAACCGAATTATATCCGGCTTGTCAGACGGCGTTTTGGTCATTGAAGCCGCAACCCGGTCAGGCTCACTGATCACCGCGCGTCTTGCAGGCGAGCAAGGTAGAGACATTTTTGCTGTCCCCGGTTCACCGCTGGACCCCCGCTCTGCCGGGGCAAATAGGTTGATAAAAGACGGTGCGATTTTAGCACGCAACGCGGAAGATATCATCAGCGAGCTGGCTTCGCCCAAACTACAAAAGAAAAAGGTCACAACAGCGCGCGCAAACCCCAAAGAAAACACAGTACCGCAAGCAGTGGCACCGACCATTACCCCAGGGGATTTAATGACAATACTTAGCCCCAGCCCTATCCATATTGACGAAATTGTTTTGCTAAACTGAGGCGCAGCGGACACGATTCTTGCTGAACTACAATTACTTGAATTAGACGGAAAAGTAGCGCGCCATAGCGGCGGTCGTTTTAGTAGAATTGTATGAAAAATAAACAATCCCGTTGCATTGAGCGCCGCATCCCTCTAGGTGAGAACAAAAGTTATTGGCCGCAACATCCCCCTTTTATAGTGCGGTGCCAGTGTTGGAGACGGAAAACTTTATGAACGTCGTAATTGTGGAATCGCCCTCCAAAGCGAAAACGATCAATAAGTATCTTGGTAAAGATTACAATGTGTTAGCCAGTTTTGGCCACGTTCGGGACTTGCCCGCCAAGGACGGATCAGTAATCCCTGAAAAAGATTTCGAGATGTTGTGGTCAGTGGGCCGCGACTCCGCCAAGCGACTCACCGAGATCGCAAATGCGGTTAAAAGTGCTGACCGACTGTACCTGGCAACTGACCCCGACCGCGAGGGAGAGGCGATCAGCTGGCACGTGCTGGAAGTGCTGGAGAAGAAAAAGGCACTAAAAAATGTTGATGTAAAACGCGTTGTTTTCAATGAAATTACCAAGTCTGCAATTTTGAAGGCTATGGCCGAGCCACGCGATCTCGATCAGGAAATGGTCAACGCTTATTTGGCGCGAAGAGCGCTGGATTATTTAGTAGGCTTCACCCTTTCACCAGTTTTGTGGCGCAAGCTGCCCGGCGCTCGTTCAGCCGGTCGTGTGCAATCCGTTGCGCTTCGCTTGGTTTGTGACCGCGAAGCAGAAATCGAACGCTTTGTTCCACAGGAATATTGGTCTGTTGAATCAGCGCTAAGTTCCGCTGCGGGGAAAAATTTCGCCGCCCGCCTGTTTGCGATGAACGGGAACAAACTGGGCAAGTACGACTTGCCAGACGATGCAAGCGCAAACGCAGCGGCCGCGCTGGTGAGCAACGAACCGCTCACAGTAAAAACGGTTGAGCGCAAGCCTACCAAGCGCCACCCGCAGCCGCCTTTCACCACATCAACGCTGCAACAGGAAGCGGCCCGCAAGTTGGGCTTTGCTGCCAATCGCACCATGCGCATTGCTCAAAGTCTATATGAAGGTAAAACAATCGGCGGCGAAGTCACCGGTTTGATCACCTATATGCGGACAGACGGCGTTACCATCGCAGGGGAAGCCCTGAACGCAACGCGCGCCATGATCGAAGACCGATACGGTGCTCGCTTCCTGCCCTCATCGCCGCGGGTGTATAAAACCAAGGCCAAGAACGCGCAGGAAGCCCACGAAGCTGTGCGCCCAACTGACCCAATGCGCCGCCCTGCCGATGTTGCAGGTGCCTTGGATGAGGACGAGCTGAAATTATACGAACTGATTTGGCGGCGGACAATTGCCAGCCAAATGGAAAGCGCCCAGATGGAGCGCACCACAGTAACGATCATGAACACGGACCAAACTGCCGAACTGCGAGCAACCGGCACTGTCATCCAGTTTGATGGCTTCCTATCCGTTTACCAGGAAGGTAAAGACGACGAAGCTGACGACGATGAAAAACTGCTGCCACAAATGAGTGAAGGCGAAACTCTTGCGCTCAAGAGCGTTACACCGCGCCAACATTTCACCGAACCCGCGCCGCGATTCACTGAAGCAAGCTTGGTTAAGCGTATGGAAGAGTTGGGTATTGGTCGACCGTCCACTTACGCCTCTATCCTGACCGTGCTGCGTGACCGCAACTATGTGGTGATGGACCGAAACCGTTTTATTCCGGAAGACAAAGGCCGGTTGGTAACCGCCTTCCTTGAAAAATTCTTCGAGCGTTATGTTGAGTTTGATTTCACCGCAGACCTAGAACAAAAACTAGATTTCGTATCGGACGGCAAGGAAAACTGGAAAAAAGTTCTGAGCGACTTCTGGACCGAATTTAAGCCGAAAACCGAAGAAATCATCAATGTCCGCAACACCGTGGTTATCGACGCATTGGACGAGTTCCTCGAGCCCATGATGTTTGCCATTGCCGAAGAAGGCAAAAATCCACGCAAATGTCCGAGCTGCGATGATGGCCGATTAGGCCTGAAAACCAGCCGCTACGGCGCATTTGTTGGTTGTTCAAATTACCCCGAATGTGGTTTCACCCGCCCGTTTGGCCGCAAAGCCAATGAAGCGGAAGAAAACGCAGAAAAAGGCGATTCTGTACTGGGGACTGACCCCGAAACAGGCGAAGAAATTGCCATTCGCAGTGGCCGGTTTGGCATGTATATCCAGCTGGGCGAGACCAAAAAGGCCGCCAAGGGCGAAAAAGCTGAAAAACCAAAGCGTGCCACTATCCCTAAGGATATTGAGGTATCGGAGATCGATTTGGAAAAAGCGCTGCAGCTGCTTTCCCTACCGCGTGAAGTGGGCAAACATCCTGAAACTGGTAATCCAATTGTTGCAGCAATCGGCCGCTATGGCCCCTACGTTATGCACGACCGGGTATACGGAAAATTGGCCTCAACCGAGGAAGTTTTCAGCGTTGGTATTAACCGTGCTGTTGCAGCAATTGCTGATGCGGCAGCAAAAAAAGGCGGTGCTAAAACTGTGTTGAAAGACTTGGGTGAACATCCGGACGAAGGTGGAACTATTCAGGTTCTGGATGGCCGGTATGGCCCTTACGTAAAACACAATCGTACCAACGCCACACTGCCAAAGGGCACCGAACCTACTGCTGTTACGCTGGAGCAGGCGCTGGAATGGATCGCCGCCAAGGCAGCAAAAAAAGGTACAAAGAAACCCGCGAAGAAAAAGCCTTCGAAAAAGAAACCGGCCAGCCGCAAGAAAGCTTCTTGAGCAAAACCGTAACATATAGATATAGGGCTGTCGCTTTTGGCGCATCATAAAAAGTTCGACCATTTCCCCACCGAGAAAGACATTCTTGATTTCTTGCGGGACACGGGCGGCAAAATTACCAAACGCGAGATCGCACGGGCCTTCCGGATCACCGGCGCAGATAAAATCCAGCTGAAAAAATTACTGCGCGACATGATCAACAATGGTCAAATCGCACAGGATTCAGGCCGCGCATTGCGACCGGCTGACCGTCTGCCCGGCGTTCAGGTGATTGAGTTTGCCGGGCTGGACAAAGACGGCGACGTTTTAATGCGCCCAGTTAAGCGAGAGCGCGGCGGCCCTGCCCCCACTATATATCTGTCCGACGACAGGCGAAAAAAAGCACCAGCGCTGGGCCCTGGCGACCGCGCACTTGCTCGGCTTATTCCAATCAAGGATGACCCGCCAACCTACCGCGCCCAAATACTGAAATTATTGACTGCAGCACCGCGCAGCATCCTTGGGGTGTTCCACGGCGGCGAAAACGGCGGCCGCATTCATTCTATCGACAAAAAAAATCGTGACGATTACTGGGTCGACCGCGACGATTTCAAAGGCGCGGTTGATGGCGAGTTGGTAACCGCAGAGCCTGTGACGCGGCGCAAGCGCGACGGTGGCCCAAAACGCGCAAGGGTGCAAGACCGTCTGGGCGATGTTAGTGCCGCACGAACCATCAGCATGATCGCCATCCATGCCCATGATATTCCTAATGAATTTTCGTCTGATGTTCTTGCTGAAGCCGATAAGGCCAAACCGGTTGCACTAGGTGAACGCGACGACTTGCGTGGTATTCCTTTGATCACCATTGACCCGGTGGATGCTCGTGACCATGACGACGCCATTTGGGCTGAACAGGACACAGACCCGAAAAATCCTGGTGGTTGGCATGCGGTTGTCGCCATCGCCGATGTTGCCCATTATGTGCAGCCCGGTAGTGGGCTGGATCGGGAAGCCATTAAACGCGGCAACAGCTGTTATTTCCCTGACCGGGTTGTTCCCATGCTGCCCGAAGTGCTTTCCGCAGGCCTTTGTAGCTTAAAACCCGGAGAGGACCGCGCCTGCATGGCGGTTCATATGTGGTTCGATGCAAACGGCAATAAAATCCGCCACAAGTTTGTCCGCGGCCTGATGAACAGCCGCGCCAACATCACCTACCAACGCGTTCAGGCAGCGATAGACGGTAATCCGGACGAAGAAGCAGAATCATTATTGAAACCGGTTCTGGTGCCCTTGTACGGCGCATTCAAAGCCCTGATGGCGGCGCGCGAAAAACGTGAACCACTGGACCTGGACCTGCCCGAGCGCAAAATTGAGCTGGACGAAGCCGGTTTGGTCAAGGGCATCGCCCTACGCGAACGGTTGGATGCCCACCGGGTGGTCGAAGAGTTTATGATCGCGGCCAACGTAGCAGCGGCAGAAGAGTTGGAACGCAAGAAAACTCCAGCCATGTACCGGGTGCACGAAGAGCCACCGCTGGACAAGCTGGAAACTCTTCGCGAGTTTTTGACCACGCTCGATCTGAAACTGAGCAAAGGTGCGGTAATGATGCCTCGACTATTCAATGGCATTTTATCGAAGGTACGCGGCACGACCCGCGAACATATGGTCAATGAAGTGGTTCTGCGATCGCAAACCCAAGCCTACTACTCGCCGGAAAACCAGGGTCATTTCGGACTGGCGTTAGCGCGCTACGCCCATTTTACATCACCGATTCGCCGCTATGCCGACCTGTTGGTTCACCGCGGGCTTGTGCGGGCTTTGGGTTTGGGTGATGACGGCTTAACCAATAATGAGATTGAAGAATTAGAAGACATCGGCGCCCAAATTTCTGGTACCGAACGCCGTGCCATGGCGGCAGAACGCGATTCTACAGATCGCTATATGGCATCCTATCTGGCCGACCATGTGGGCGATGACTTCATCGGTAGAATCACCGGTGTGACCCGCTTTGGGCTTTTTGTAGCGTTGGAGCCATCCGGCGGCGACGGCTTGATCCCGATTTCCGAAATCGGCAACGATTATTATTATCACGACGAGGCCCGGCATGCCCTTGTTGGCGAACGTATGGGCCAAACATTTACGTTGGGTGATAAGCTTGATGTAAGACTAACCGAAGCCAACCGCTTTACCGGTGGCCTGAAGCTGGAACTTATCGGCAACGAGGATGGCCCCAGAACAAAAAGCGGTGGCAGGCAAGCGAACCATCGGCGAAAACGCCCCGGCCGGCCAAACTCCAGCAGAAGCAGCCGGAAGAGAAGTAGATAACCCTTCGCGTTTTCCGCCAAAAAACCCTTGCTTTATACGCATTAGCGACCTTGCCGACAATATTGATGTCTTTTTCAGGTATCAACACGCCCGGCAGCTAGATGCTGCAGAAAAATACACAACAGCTAGAATTTTTTAGTTGCGCTACATATATGCAACTTTTAGTGTATATATTATTCAATCTGAAGAAGTATTTATGTGAATACTGGGAAGTAATAACAGGAGCATCGATGTTCGAAGGATTAAGAGTCTTAGTTGTCGACGATCAGAAAATCATCCAAGATATGTTGGTAAGTCTGCTCCTAAAGCTTGGCTTCGACGCAGTTGATACTGCAAATGATGGTTCTCAGGCGCTGCAAGCATTGGACAAAAATCGATACGACCTGATTCTATGCGATATCATGATGAAGGATATCAATGGCATTGAATTTGTTCGAACTCTGCGACAATCAGCGAATCTTCGCTTCGATGCTAGTAAGTCGTCGACACCAGTGATGCTCATTAGTGGTAGCAGCGATCCCAGCCACATACGAGCTGCCAAAGAGGTAGGCGTCCAAGGATACATTCTCAAACCGTTTAATCCAGCCGAAATTAAAAAACGATTACATAAATTGTTTAGCCGCAGACCTGAAACACGCGTGCCAGAGGTTAAAGAATACCGAGCTTCATAAACACATCGGCGACATCGTCGCCGAAATTGGCGCCTTTGCGCAATACCGGAACAGACGGCGGTAGGTCTGTCAAAGATCCACTTTCTGTCGATAAAAGCGCCACCGGAATATCGCGCGTCGCGGGCATAGCACGCAGCGCACAAGCCAGATCAATTCCGGACAGTTCCGGCATCACCCGAGAGATAATAACCGCATCCGGTTTCATCATTGGAATCAATTGAATAGCATCCATCGTGCTGGCCACGTTGACCATGCGGTAACCACATTCGAGCAATTCGCGTGTAACGATTTTGGTTGCGGTACCCGGTGCCATAACCAACATCACTTCAATTTCCACGCTTGAAATATCTGCGACCTCAAAACCAGCTTTGTTGGGCAGCTTGCGCATAAGATCGGAAACGTCAATGTCTCTGCCGCTAACAAAAGCGTCCAAGCATTCAGCCATACGATCAAAGAAAAATTGCGCGTCCTTGCAAATGGCATCGTTCAACTCTTTCACATTGAAAAAGTAGTCTTCGAACCGATGGCAAATAACCTTCAAGGCCCGCATCTCAAACGAGGCTGCGACGCTTTTCAGGGAATGGGCATCAAGGCGGATAGCGGCAAAGGCATCACTAGGTTGAATTGTACCGTTCATGAACCCTTGCGCAGTCTCCTGCATGTTTCTCATACGGTCTTCCGCCGAGTCGATGGCTTCCGTGCGTAACTCGTCCAAAATATCCTGCTGCATCATCGCGTCTAGGCTTTCTCATATCAGTTGAAACAGTAGTGATTATTCATGCCACACAAAAGGTTACTCGAGTGTTATCAAAACCGGATATGACCCAAAAAAAACGAAATTATCAATAAAAGCGCAAACTCCGCTTGACTTACGGTCGCCCATAGGTATTTTGCGCCCTCAACGTGGCCGCATGTGCGGTCTGGATAACTGATTTCTTGGAGTGAACGAGATGGCGAAGCCTTCCAGCATCAAGATCAAGCTGGTTAGTACTGCGGACACCGGCTACTACTATGTGACCAAAAAGAATCCGCGGACACTGACTGAGAAAATGATCAAACGTAAGTATGATCCAGTTGTTCGCAAACACGTAGAGTTTAAGGAAGCCAAGATTAAGTAGTCTTGACTGCCGTTTGATCATTCAAAACGCCGCGCCTTATTGGCTGCGGCGTTTTTTATTGGTTGCGTGTAATTGGTCGGCAGCAATGCTAGTGGCACCGTACGTCAGGAGGCCACAATAACTTTGTTTCGCCCAGCTGCCTTGGCTTCATAAAGCGCTTTATCTGCGGCCTCCAAAAGCTGCGCTGGCGTTTGTCCGTCTTTACTTGTGGCAACCCCGATTGAGACGGTAATCGAGATAGCCCCTTCTTTCAGCTCAAAATCGAAGCTGTTGTCTGAAACTTCCTCGCGCAATCGGTTGCCGATCATGGTAGCCCAGTCGGTCGGTGTTTCCGGCATCATAACAACAAATTCTTCACCGCCGTATCGCGCGGCCAGATCAACCCCGCGAATATTGCGCTCAATGCGGGTTGCAAACTCTTTGAGTACCAAATCACCCACAGCGTGGCCGTACGTATCGTTGACTGCCTTAAAATGATCAATATCCATCATCAACACCGACAGGTCTTTTCCGTGTTTTTGCGCCGCCTGCATGCGGGTATCCATATGGCTTGTCAGATAATGCCGGTTATAAAGGCCTGTCACTGCATCGGTGGTGGCCAGCTGCATGGAAAGATGGAAATTTTCCCACAGTTTGTCGGCAAATCGCTTGCGTTTCAGTTGGGTTTTCACCCGCGCCAAGAATTCCTGTTTGTCCACCGGACGAACAACATAATCATTCACACCCATTTCAAGAGCGCGTACCAATAATTTAGTATTGCCGTCATCAACCATCACCAGAATCGGCACATGACGGGTTTCTTCAAACGACCTCAATTTCGAACACACCCGAAGGCCGTCAGTATCTCGCATGGTCAGCGACACAATAATCAGATCAAAATTCTTCTCGCGGGCACGCTCTGCGGCATCATCGCCGCCCGCCATGAAGGAAAGCTCGCCCACTCCATCGAGCGCCTTGGCGATACGCTCCATTACCCGTTCCTGCTCATCAACGATCAGGATTGTGCCATCGGTGGGGACAGATGTATCGAAAACGACCGCATCATCATCATCCCAGCCCAACGATGTGCCGGTGGTTTTGCGGTTGCGCAATTCGTCCATCATAACCTTCAGGCGAACCAACGAGCGAACCCGGGCAAAAAGCGCAAGATCTTGTACTGGTTTGGTAAGGAAATCATCGGCACCAGCTTCAAGGCCGGTAACCCGGTCCGATGGTTGGTCCAGCGCCGTTACCATTACTACGGGAATATGGGCTGTGGCCGGATCAGCCTTAACAGGCGAACCAACGAGCGAACCCGGGCAAAAAGCGCAAGATCTTGTACTGGTTTGGTAAGGAAATCATCGGCACCAGCTTCAAGGCCGGTAACCCGGTCCGATGGTTGGTCCAGCGCCGTTACCATTACTACGGGAATATGGGCTGTGGCCGGATCAGCCTTAATTCGCCGACACACTTCAAAGCCATCCATACCCGGCATCATCACATCAAGAAGAATAATGTCCGGATGTTCTCGGTTGGTCACGTCCAGTGCTTCCGGGCCACTGTATGCAGTCAGCACATCAAAATATTCGCTGGTTAATTTGGCTTCAAGTAGTTTGACGTTCGGCGGAACATCATCCACAACCAACACACGCGCCGTCATTCAACCCTATCCCGCAAATTGTTTTACGGTGTCCAGAAAGTGCCGGACCGAAATCGGTTTCGCAATATAGGCTTCGCATCCACCTTCGCGAATTTTTTCTTCGTCGCCTTTCATGGCAAACGCAGTTACTGCAATCACTGGAATTTTACGAAGATCTTCGTCTTCCTTGAGCCACTTGGTTACTTCCAAACCTGAAACCTCTGGTAGTTGAATATCCATCAATATCAGATCGGGTCCGTGCACACGAGCAAGATCAAGGGCTGCCATGCCATCACGGGTTTGGATAGTCTCATAATTATGAGCTTCCAGCAGATCGCAAAACAACTTCATATTCAATTCGTTGTCTTCGACGATAAGTATTTTTTTACTCATGTGGCCCCACAGCTCCTGATCATTTAGGCTCGATCACCCACCCGGCGGTGAATAATAGTCGTGCTTCACCGGAAAAAACAAGCCTCGTCAAATAGTAAAACAGAATTTCCCTAACAAACAGTTGAGATTCGCACTTTTAGTTTCCTAGAACACAAGTTGTGATTAAGATACGGCTTGCTACTGCACAACCCCCAGATGACATCAATACAAAGCCACTATGTCTGATCAAAGATATGAAATTATCGCCTTAAGGGCGCTGGGTTACATCGTAAGCGAAGATGCGCTGCGCGACCGTTTTGTCGCCCTGACCGGCCTCGACCCTGACACGCTGCGGAAAAACCTGGACCAGCCCGGCACACTGGCCAGCATTTTGGAATTTCTGGTTTCGCATGAGCCCGATTTGATTGCAGCAGCCCAGGCACAGGACATCAGCCCGGACACAATGGTAAAGGCCTGGCGCGCCCTTGGCGGCGGCGCTGGTCTGGAATTCTGACAGAAGCGAAAACAAAAATGGTAACAAAAACCGAATGACAAGCCTGGAACATGTCGCAGCCACCCTCAATCCAGGGCGGCCGCTGTTGATCGTGGATGCCGATGAAGTGCTGCTGCGGTTTGTGGAACATCTGGAAACTTTTTTCCTGACCCAGGGGTTCGAGCTTCGCCTGACCAGTTTCCAACTTTCAGGCAACATATACGATCAGAAAACAAACACTGTTGCCCCGCCCCAAATGGTGACTGAGCTGATTGGCTCGTTTTTCGATAAATGCGTCGACACTGTCCCCGCAGTTTACGGGGCAGCCAGCGCGCTGGAAAATTTGTCAGGACAATATGAAATTGTGGTGCTGACCAACGTGCCGCATGCGTATCGCGCTCGGCGCGAGGCAGCGCTCTGGGATATGGGTTTTAAATATCCGGTTTTGTCGAACGCCGGCGAAAAGGGTCCTGCTGTCAAAGCACTGAAGGCAATAACAAAGCACCACGCTGCCTTCGTCGACGACTTGCCCCCACAGCTGGCGTCGGTTGCAAACCACGCACCGGGCACCCATCTCGTCCATTTCGTCGCTGACCCAAGGCTAGCGGCATTGATAACCAAGGCGCCGGACGCCCATGTACGAATCGATGACTGGGCAAAACTTCAGACCCACCTGGGACAAATAGGACAACAATGACCGCGCCAGAAGACATTCTGCAACCCACTGTTTGCCGCGCATGTTTTCATCAGTTTAACCTGAAGGCCTGTACCAAACGACCCGCCTGCCCCAGTTGTGGCCGCAACCGTATCATTCAGCACCCCGAGCTATATGACCTTCATACGGCTCATATTGATTGTGATGCCTTTTATGCGGCAGTTGAAAAAAGAGACAACCCGGAACTGGCTACCATACCGGTTATCATTGGCGGCGAACACCGGGGCGTTGTCTCAACGGCCTGTTATATTGCTCGCATGAGCGGCGTGCGTTCGGCGATGCCCATGTTTAAGGCAAAAAAATTATGCCCAGACGCAGTTGTCATCAGACCCCGAATGAAAGTTTACCAACAGGTTGGGCGGCAAGTTAAAGAAAAATACCATAAACTGACCCCGCTGGTGCAACCTCTCTCCATTGATGAAGCTTTTCTCGACCTTAAAGGTACCCAGCGCCTTCACGGCATGCCACCCGCAGTGTTGCTGGCACGGTTAACCGCCGAAATTGAAGAGGAAATCGGCATCAGTGTCTCGGTTGGGCTGGCGCCCAACAAATTTTTGGCCAAATTGGCGTCTGACATGAACAAGCCACGCGGGTTTACTATTATCGGCAAAGCCGACACGCTGGAAATACTGGCAGAACTGCCCATCACCCGCATATACGGCATTGGCGCCAAAACAGCGCAGAAGTTAAAAAAGGATGGTCTGACCCAAATTCGTCAGTTGCAGGATATGGAAGAAGGCCCGCTCATGCGCAAATACGGCGAGACAGGTCAGCGACTGTACCGCCTGTCACGTGGCATCGACACACGGTCAGTAACCACCAGCTCAAAAGCCAAAAGCGTGTCCAGTGAGCGCACTCTGGCCCGCGACCTTGCAGACTTTACCGCGCTGGAGAATAAATTATGGTCAATTTCAGACACCGTTGCAGCTGACCTGAAACGCAAACAACTTGCCGGGCTAACCGTAACGCTAAAACTGAAGACCAGTATGCACCGAATTATCACGCGGTCACGCACGCTTGACGCTCCGACCCAGCTTGCAGAGATCATTTTTGAGACCAGTCGGGATATGTTGCGCCCACTGAGCGATGGCACGCCGTACCGCCTTATTGGTGTCGGCCTCAGCCATTTTAGGCCGCTAGTGGAGGCAGACCAGCCGGATTTGGTGGAACCCAAGCGTACCAAACGGGCCAATGTTGAACGCGCGATGGACCGATTGAAAGATCGGTTCGGCAAAACTACCATCAAAAAGGGCCGGTCGCTTGCGGGCAAACCACCAAAGGCCAAAAAACCGGCAAAAGATGCCTGACAGCTTATGCCGATCGGCAATAAGTGCCGTGTTAGTTTCGGCAAAGGCGGCGGTAACTGCGGAAAAAAGCGTGGCACGCTAGTTGCTTAGGTAAAGACAACCAAAAGCAACAGTACCGGAGGCCCATTATGATTGAGCAAGCAGTGAGTGCCAAAAGCAAACGCGCAGATATTAATCCCTATGTCAGCACCCTTGCTGGCAAATTAATGCGTACCGCAGCGGATGCCGAATTGAAGTTCGACAGCACCGGCTGGCAACTTATCACCGAAGTTCTAAGTTATGCCGCCGCCGCAGAGCAGCGAATGTCAGAACAGCAGGATCGCATTACTTTTCTCGAACAGCTTTCAGTGACCGACGAACTTACCGGCATTCCAAACCGGCGAGGATTGCGCTTGGCACTTGGCCAAACGCTGGCCGCCTCTGCGCGCCACCGCGAAACCGGAGTCCTGGGTTTTATTGATTTGGATGCCTTCAAGGAAATTAACGATATTCACGGGCATCTAGCCGGAGATACAGTTCTACGGTTCATTGCAAAAAAGTTGAAATCCCATATTCGCCCCACTGACATGGTGGCAAGAATTGCGGGCGACGAGTTCGCTGTTGTTCTAACCCGGTGCGACGCCGATCAAGGTCATAAACGTATCAAAAAACTGCAGGAAGATGTCGACGGTAGCATCGTCAAATACGGCGACGTCGAGATTGAAGTGCATTGTTCGGTCGGTACTGCGGCTTTCGACGGCAAAAGCGACCCAGCGGATGTAATTGAAGATGCTGACCGCTCAATTTACCGCGACAAACATCAGCGCCAGACCCACTTGGCCGAAAGTGCCTGACACCGAACCTCCCACCCCTGTTTTGAGTTGTACCTAGTAAAGAAAGAGGCTTTGTGCCTCTTTTTTATTGCCCGGCGCACAGATATAGCCGACACTGGTTGTACATTATAAAATCAAGGGTGCCTATGTCTGCTGAAACTGTTGAAAACCGCCTTCAAAAGCTGCAAATCGATCTGCCTGCACCAGCTGCGCCGGTAGCTAATTATGTACCTTTTGTCAGAACTGGAAATTTGATCAGTATATCCGGACAGATACCCATCAAAGGCGGGGAGCTGGCCTTTACTGGCGTTGTCGGCAAGGATGTTTCAGTTGAAGATGCCTGCAAAGCTGCACGACTCTGTGCTACCAACTTGATCGCCCAGATGAAAGCAGCCTGCGACGGCGACCTGGAACGCGTGGTTCGCGTGGTGAAGTTGGGCGGATTCGTCAACGGTGTGGATGGTTTTGGCCAACAACCTGTTGTTATTAATGCCGCCAGCGATCTTATGGTCGATGTTTTCGGTGACAAAGGGCGACATAGCCGCTCGGCAGTCGGAGTGAATGGTTTACCTATGGGGGTCCCTGTTGAAATAGATGCTTTGGTGGAGATCGCATAACCCATGGGCCAAATTGATAAAGACACTGGCAACCGGAATTTTACCTGGCTGACAGAATATGACATCGCGCACCGCGGTTTGCATAGCGAAGGAACACTCGAAGAAGAAAACACCGTTTCTGCAGTTCGAGCAGCGGTTGACGCTGGCTACGCAGTGGAAATTGACGTCCAGGCAACCGTTGACGGTATTATTATAGTGTTCCACGATCAGACGTTAGACCGAATGACCGATGGCACCGGACAAGTTGGCAAACTGGGCTATGCCCAAGTTCAAAAATATTTGGTCGGCAACTCAGGCGAGCCGGCACCCAGCCTACCCGACGTGATGGAAGCTATTGATTCCGAACGCCCCCTGTTCATCGAGATCAAATCGAGCAAAAAAACTGATATCCAGCAGCTTTGCGCTGGTGTACGCCACTGTTTCGAAGGCTATGGCGGTGACATAGCGGTGATGAGTTTTGACCCGCGCATCCTGACCTGGTTCAAGGCTTATATGCCCAGATACGCCCGCGGGATGGTTGTTGGACGCGAATTCTTACTCAACTGGCGTAACCGAACCGCCCTGACTTTTTGGTTAAGACGCACCAAGCCGGATTTTATTGCGTGCGATGTAAACCTGTTACCTAACGGATTGTGTGCGCGTTGGCGTAAAAGTGGCAAACCCCTGCTTACCTGGACAGTTAAAGACAAGAAACTGGAAACTATTGCGCGCCAACACGCCGATGCTCTTATATTTGAGCGCCCGGCTGTTGTTGGTCCGGGCTGAGCGTTCTTGCAGACGATTTACCGGAGTGGCCTGTGCAACAACAGCCGCTGACAATTTCTTTTATCCAGTCGCTGGACGATATCAGACCATCAGACTGGAACGATTGCGCAGGGACTAACAACCCCTTTATTTCACATGAGTTTTTGTCGGCGCTTGAACATTCAAGCAGCGTGGGAGGTGATTCAGGTTGGGTACCCTATCATATGCTTGTACAAGCAGGCGCAACGGGCAACGCTCAGACAATCAAGGCATGCATGCCGCTGTATCTGAAAAACCATTCATACGGCGAATATGTCTTTGATCACGGCTGGGCCGATGCCTTTGAGCGCGCCGGCGGTCACTATTATCCAAAATTACAAACCAGCGTGCCCTTCACCCCTGCGACCGGGCCGCGTTTTCTGGTTCATCCGTCCAATATTCCCGAAGAAACAGAGCTGCTTAAGTCTGCATTGGCTGACGGAGTGGTTCAAATCACCGAAAAAATGGGACTATCATCTGCCCATATTACCTTCCTGACGACTGAGGAAGCGGCGATTGCGCAGGCAAGCAACTTTCTTGTGCGCCACGACCAGCAATTCCACTGGCACAATGACAATTACAGCAGTTTCGATCATTTCTTGAACCAATTATCTTCAAGGAAACGTAAACAAATCCGCAAGGAACGCAAAATTGTCGCCGACAGCGACATCCATATCGAAACACTCACTGGCGACGACCTCACCGAGAACCACTGGGACGCTTTTTTTCAGTTCTACACGGATACAGGCGCGCGCAAGTGGGGGCAGCCCTATCTGACCCGCGAGTTTTTCAGCGAGGTTAGCCGCACCATGAAAGACCGCATTGTTTTATTCATGTGCACGAGAAACGGAATCCAAATCGCCGCTGCGCTGAATTTTCTGGGTGCAGACACAATATATGGCCGCCAGTGGGGCTGTATCGAGGACCACCCCTGCCTACATTTTGAGGCCTGTTACTACCGCGCCATCGACTATGCAATCGAACATGGCCTGAAAACCGTTGAGGCAGGCGCACAAGGCCCCCACAAATTGGCGCGCGGTTACCAGCCGGTTAAAACCACTAGCGTGCACTATATCGCCAATCCATCATTCAGAGAGGCCGTTGAACGTTTCCTGGAGGATGAACGACGCGGTGTCAGTGCGGAAATCGATTACCTTGCTAGCAAGACACCGTTCAAAAAGGCTTGATCAGCACAAAATGGAGTCAACTTGGCCAATCCGGTAAAAAACATGCGGCCGCATGGGGTGGCCTTCCGGTAGAGCTGGGTGTTCAAAATCGCCTGCTGCGTCGCGCTTCATACCGATCTTTTCCATCACCCGCATGGACGGCGCGTTGCCTTCGGCGGTGAAAGAAACCACTTCATCCAGACCCAGCTTGGAGAAGGCAAACAACAAACAGGCACGCGCGCCTTCCGGTGCTAAACCCTTTCCCCAAAACCGTTTATCGAGGCGCCAACCAATCTCAACCGCTGGAGAACAAGGCAGATTAGGCGGTGTGTTCTCAATACCGATAAAACCGATAAAATCACCGCCTTCAAGCAGTTCCGCCGCCCAAAAACCAAAGCCATGGTCATTAATATGAGCCTCTAATCGGTCAGCGGTGGCATCACTTTCTGCTCGGCTCCTAGTATTTTCGAAATAACGCATGACATCACGGTCAGCGTTAAGCGCCGCGAACGGTTCCCGGTCAGCTGGCTGCCATTGCCGCAAAAGAATCCGTTCCGTAGTTAACATCGCTATTTAACAGGTACTTTTGGTTTGGAATTGGCGCTGCCACCGCCCTTTTTCTTGCCCGACGCTGGAACCGCTGCCGCCGTCTTTTTCCTCTGCTTACGTGTTGATTTGGGTGCATGCGGCAAGATCTCAAACGTCAGTTCCTTGTCCTTGAGTTTGACAATCACTTCACCGCCTTTGGCTAACTGGCCAAACAGCAACTCATCCGCCAGCGGTGTCTTGATTTTTTCCTGTATCACTCGCTCCAGTGGCCGTGCGCCGTAATGTCGGTCATAGCCCTTATCAGCGAGCCACTCTTTCGCGGGCTCTTCCAGCGTGATCTCCACGCCGCGATCAGCCAGTTGAAGTTCCAGTTGTAGAATAAACTTCTCAACCACCATCGCCACCACTTCGGGTGGCAGGAAGTTGAAATTGATGGTCGAATCCAACCGGTTGCGGAACTCGGGGCTGAACATTTGCTTGATCGCCTCGTCGCTGGCACCGTCGTTTGTTTCTCGGCCAAAACCAATTGCTGACTTGGAGAGGTCTTTTGCCCCGGCATTGGTGGTCATGATCAAAATTACATTGCGGAAATCGATCTTCTTGCCGTTGTGGTCGGTCAGCGTGCCGTTGTCCATTACTTGCAACAAAACATTGAACAAATCCGGATGGGCTTTCTCGATCTCGTCCAACAGCAAAACACAGTGCGGGTGCTGATCTACTGCATCAGTAAGCAAGCCGCCTTGGTCAAAACCGACGTAGCCCGGCGGCGCACCGATAAGCCGCGAAATCGAATGGCGTTCCATATATTCCGACATATCAAAACGGTGCAGCTCAACACCCAGCAGCGCCGACAATTGGCGCGCGACTTCGGTTTTACCCACACCGGTAGGACCGGCAAACAAGTAGGAACCAATAGGTTTATTGGGTTGGCGCAGGCCCGCACGCGACAGTTTTATGGAAGCGGTTAGCGCTTCAATCGCGGTATCTTGACCAAACACAACGCGCTTCAGGTCGTCCTGCAGGGTAAACATCACCCGGCTTTCATCGCGGGTAACTGTTTTGGGAGGAATGCGGGCAATCTTGGCAACAACCGCTTCAATATCCTTGACGCTAATGGTTTTCTTACGCTTGGACGGCGGCAGCAACATCTGCGCTGCGCCGCTTTCATCGATTACATCGATGGCCTTGTCAGGTAGCTTGCGGTCTGTGATATAGCGGTCCGCCAACTCCACCGCCGTTTTAATTGCATCCAGCGTATAACGCACATTGTGGTGGTCTTCGAAATAAGGTTTCAGCCCTTTCAGAATTTTAACGGTATCATCGACGCTAGGCTCATTGATGTCGATTTTCTGGAATCGCCGCAGCAAAGCGCGGTCTTTCTCAAAATGGCTTCTGAATTCCTTGTAGGTGGTCGAACCCATGCACCTGATAGTGCCACTTGCAAGCGCAGGTTTTAGCAGGTTGGAAGCATCCATGGCGCCACCAGACGTGGCGCCGGCGCCGATAACCGTATGAATTTCATCAATAAATAGAACCGCACCATCAATAGCTTCCAGTTCAGTAACAACCGCTTTCAGCCGCTCTTCAAAGTCACCGCGGTAGCGTGTACCCGCCAATAGCGCGCCCATATCCAACGAATAAATCGTTGATTCCGACAGCACTTCGGGCACATCATTTTCGGTAATTCGACGCGCAAGTCCTTCGGCGATGGCGGTTTTGCCAACGCCCGGGTCTCCCACCAGTAGCGGATTATTTTTCGACCGGCGGCACAGAATTTGAACCGCACGTTCCAGCTCCAACGCCCGACCAATCAAGGGATCGATTTTGCCGCTTTTTGCTTTTTCGTTCAGGTTAACGCAGTAGTTTTTCAAGGCACTGTTCTTGGCCTCGCCGCCTGACCCTTCACCGCCTTCTGTGCCGACAGTTTCTTCCTCGGCCCCATGCACATGCCTATTTTCACCCAATTCTGGCACTTTGGCGATACCATGCGAGATGTAGCTAACCGCGTCGAGGCGGGTCATATCCTGGCTTTGCAGGAAATAAACCGCATGGCTCTCGCGCTCTGAGAACAACGCCACCAGCAGGTTTGCGCCAGTCATTTCTTCGCGGCCAGATGATTGAACATGCAGCAACGCGCGCTGAACAACACGCTGAAAACCCGCAGTCGGTGTCGCCTCCACCCCATCGGTTTGTATTGCAAGGCCGTCCATTTCGCCATCCAGATAATCGGTCACCTGTTTGCGCAATATAATCAGGTCAACATCGCAGGCTTTCAATACCGCGATGGCATCCGGATCTTCCAGCAAAGACAAAAGCAAATGTTCCAGCGTTGCATATTCGTGGCTGCGGCTGTTGGCTTCACCGAGTGCACGGTGCAGTGTTTCTTCCAGGTGGGGCGAAAAACTTGGCAATTTATGTCCTTTTTTTCATCAAACTCATTACAAATACAACGGTACAAATACAACGGTCGACTGGTTATTGTTGCATCAAACAGAGCAGCAACGAAGCGTCTTACATTGTCTGCTCAGTCTTTCTCCAACGTGCATTGAAGTGGGTGGTCATGCTGTTTGGCCAGCGACATCACCTGATTAACCTTGGTTTCGGCGACTTCGTATGTGAAGACACCGCAAACGCCGACACCCTTTTGGTGCACATGCAACATAACTTCCGTTGCCTGCTCCATGGTCATGCGGAAATAGCGCTGCAAGACATGCACAACAAATTCCATCGGTGTGAAGTCATCATTTAATAACAAGACTTTATACATCGACGGTTTCTTTGTTCGCGTGTCTGGCCGCGTGAGGATGCCGGTTCCCGTGCCACCGCCATCATCATCTTTGTCTTTATCGGACATCATATCTCCACAGCGCGTTACAGGTACAATGTAATATGTATGCCGCCGACTAAAAGAGGAAAAGTTAATTTTCGGCTCATTTAGCTGACACTTGATTGTGAACACTAAGCTAATTCTGTTAAAAAAGACTTTATTTACAGATCACTAGGTGCTTCAACACCGGATTTTTCCAGCGCGCTGGCCAATGCCAATTTCAACCGAGCTAATCCGGCCTCGTCCGCCGCCTCGCAGCGAGCCACCAGCACCGCCTGGGTGTTTGATGCGCGCAACAACCACCAGCCATCATCGGTTTGGACCCGCACGCCGTCCATGGTGGACATGGTAGCTCCGGCCTCCATCAGGCGCGCTTTCACTTCCTCAACCACTTCAAACTTGCGGGTTTCGCCGCATTCAAAACGCAGTTCTGGTGTATTCACCGCCGAGGGTAGACCGTCTTTCAGCGCGTCCAGATCGCCGCCTTGCACAGTGATCGCATTCAGAAACCTGATCCCGGCATAAATGGCGTCATCATGACCGTAAAACTTATGTTTGTAGAAAATATGACCGGACATCTCTCCGGCAAGCGGAGAGCTCAGCTCGACCATTTTTTCCTTAATTAGCGAATGGCCGGTTTTCCACATCACGGGTTCGCCGCCCAATTCGGCAATGCGATCGAACAACACCTGGCTGGCTTTAACGTCAGCAATGATGGGAGCGCCCGGCAACTCGCGTAACAAGTCGCCTGCCATAATTGCCAGCATCTGGTCTCCCCAAACTACTCTACCCTGGCTGTCCACCGCACCTATACGGTCTCCGTCGCCGTCAAACGACAATCCCAAGTCATAGCCATGTTCAGCCACCGCATCCTTCAACTGCTCGAGGTTTTCCTCAACGGTGGGGTCGGCATGGTGGTTGGGGAAGGTGCCGTCGATGTCGCCGTTGATTACGATATGCTTACCCGGCAAGCGCTTCACCAACGTGGTAATAGCGTCGCCAGCGGAGCCGTTGGCCGGATCCCACACCACTTTAAAATCGCCGAAATCCACATCTCGGGCAAGCCGGTCCAGATACCGGTCAAAAATATCAATGTCGGTGCGCGTGCCCTCGCCACGTTCATAATCCGCATTATTTGCCAAAACACCCAATTTCTGAATTGCTTCGCCGAAACACGGCTTTTTGCCGATCATAATCTTGAAACCATTATAGTTGGGTGGGTTATGCGACCCAGTGATCATCACACCACCGTCTGCATCTAGCTCAAAAACCGCATAATATAGCATTGGCGTTGGACCAAGGCCTACCATGTTGACATCAATACCAGTGCTCAGGACGCCGTCCACCAACGCCTTCGAGAGCGCCGGCGACGAAAGTCGCCCGTCATAGCCGACGCAAATACAGCTACCGCCGTTTCGCTTTACAGTAGTGCCGATCGCTTGTCCTAACGCGGTCGCATCAGCCACACCAATGGTTTCATCGACAATACCGCGAACGTCATATTCGCGCAGAACAGTGGAGTGAAAAATATGGGCTGTCATTGCATGCTCTCGTTTAAAATTAAGTTTCAAATAGCCACCGCCATGGCAAGACCAGTTATATTGGCCAATGTGTGCAGTGTTTAATTACCCCAAAAGTGTCTTACGTGCGTCATTCAATTTTGCGGCCATCCAGTCAGACCCGCCCTTGTCAGGGTGGACCTGCGCCATCAAGCGGCGGTAGGCTTCATTAACTTCCGCTTCACCAGCGCCCTCTTCCAGCCCCAAAATTTCCAATGCTTCGGTACGGCTCATTGAACTTTGTCCTGCCGTTCCACCAGAACTACCAAAGCCAGGCTTCCCCATTTTGAAATTCTTTAGCAACCTAGCCGCCGCCATCGGGCCAAACATGCGCAACATCGCATAGCCCGCTGGTACGGCTGCCAACAGGGCTTTACCAGTCGCTAACAGCACCAATGCCAGCAAAAGGCACACACCAATAATTGCCCACATCAGGCTGCGCTTAGCCGTCGCGACGGTGGCATTTGCCCACGAACTCAGCAAAAATAAAAGCAGAGCCGCCAAAAGTAAGCCTATGATAAGATACGGCATACGTTACGCTACCTTTGTGCGGCGAAACGGCAAGTCGAGCGCGTTGACAAGCGCGCGCAACTCCTGCCGGGCCGCCACATGCGACAACGACAGTCCTTTGCCGTCAACGCCGCCTTCTTTTTTCAGATCAATCAGCGTCAGCCCGCGCAAGAACATTTCCCTGTAAACCACCCGCTCTCCGAGACCGGAGACATAACGCACACCGATGCGCTTGCTTAGCTCAGACAAAACGGCCTCAACCCGTTCCTTGTTTTTAGCGTGCAGGGTGCCGACCCGGTTCCGGAGAACCACCCAGTCGATTGAGCCTCCGTCTGCTACTGCACGGCGCTGGCGTGCCTTCCATACCATTTCGGCGTAAAGACTTGGACCCTGCACGGCATAGGTTTTGGGGTCAATGCGCGCCAGCAGGTCCAGGTCGACAAAACTGTCATTGACCGGGGTCACCAGCGTGTCAGCCGCTGTATGGGCCAAGCGTGACAAAAGGGTGTCGCTTCCGGGACAATCGATCACTACAACATCTACGGCGCCGGCAAGCGTGACGTAGGCCTGTTCAAAACGGTGTTTTTCGTCTGCCTCGGCTTCGTCCGATGTGCGCAACTCAGACTTCGGCACCACCAATTCCTGCGGCATCGACATCGACAAACTGTTTTCATTGCAATAGCGCCGCCTGTTTTCGATGTAGCGAGTCAGGCTTTTTTGCCGGGCGTCCAGATCGATGGTGCCGACCCGATAACCTTCAGCCAGCAGCGAGACAACAATATGCATCGCCGTCGTCGATTTGCCCGATCCGCCTTTCTCGTTGCCCAAGACAATTAGATGCGGTCGGTCAGGAATACCGTCTGGTCTGTTTAAATCACTGTCTGGCACACAAAACTCCAGTTTATCCAAACACTTAATTGCAATGTAATGGCTCCGTGAAAGGGTCATATGCCCGGCCAATGATTGAGCCATTCTTTCTTACGTCATTGCACATTTTTATAATAGTCCGATATATAGGAAAACACGACCATAATGACCATGGGTTATTATGAACAAAAACGAACCGATAAAAGAGTGATCGCTGTCGAGGCGGCCAACCATTGATTAACAACAGGTCAGCAATAGGCCAAAGTTTGGGAAGAGAACCGCCGCGTGCGTGATCAGATACGAAAATATTCTGGTTTTCTTATTCTATTGGCGCTGCTTGCGGTCGTGCCGATCGGTATCGCGCGCCATATGCTCAGCGAATCGCGCAATGATGCCTATGTGGAGGACAAACCCAACTACCTGTCACACCAATACCCGCCTGCGGGTAATGCCGAATTAACCCCCCGACTGGCACGCCTGCTCGAAAAAGAAATGCAGAAAGTTGACGCCGTACCGCGCACCTTTTTAACTAGGTTACCTGATAATCTGCCGGGTCTTGTCGATGCCAAGAAACGCAAGCAGCTTTTCGTATCAGCCATGTTACCCATTATTCTGAGAGCTAACGAACTGATTATCGCTGACCGTGGTCGGTTGCTGTCGATTAAAGACCGGCTTGAGGGCGGCGACAGCGCAGGCAAGCGCCAGCGTATTTGGCTCGAACAGCTGGCGAAACGCCACCGAGTAAAATTGTCAACACCCGCCACTGTCGAGCAAATTGACATCCTGCTATTCAAGGTGGATATCATTCCGCCGTCACTGGCGCTGGCTCAGGCAGCAATGGAATCAGGCTGGGGCACCAGCCGCTTCGCCCAACAAGCCAATGCATTGTTCGGTGAATGGACCTGGAATCAGGAAGAAGGAATTTTGCCACTGGGTCGCGAAGACGGCAAAACCCACAAGATCAAAAGTTTCGAGTATTTGCTCGATAGCGTGCGCAGCTACATGACCAACCTGAATCGGCACCGAAGTTATGGCGGCCTGCGTGATCGAAGGGCAGAACTTCGCACCCATAATCTGGTGTTAACCGGCGCAGCTCTTGCCCCAGCCCTTGTTGACTATTCTGAGCGCGGAACCGCCTATGTCAACGATATTCTGTCGATCATCGATTATAACGACCTGGACGGCCTTGATAGCGCGCGCCTGATGGCAACAGTGCAGGAAAGTCGCTAGCATGAACGAACTCCCTCGCGTTGTTCGCACAATCACGGCGCTGCGCCAATTTGTACAGGCTTCTCGTGCTGAGGGGAAAACCATTGGTTTAGTGCCAACCATGGGTGCACTGCATCACGGCCATTTGTCTTTGATAACCGAAATATCCAAGCATGTGGATCTACCCATCGTCTCAATTTTCGTCAATCCAACCCAATTCGGCGAAGGAGAAGACTTCGAAACCTATCCGCGCGAGGAACAGGCGGATCTGGAAAAACTAGCCGAAACTGACACTGTGCTGGTCTATGCGCCCGATGCTCGCGAAATGTACCCGCCCGGCGACTCCACAACCGTCAGCGTTGGCGGCATTACCGGCCGTCTCGAGGGCACCGCGAGACCCGGTCATTTTGACGGCGTTGCTACTGTCGTCAGCAAGCTGTTGCTGCAATGTCAACCCGACGCGGCCATATTTGGTGAGAAGGATTACCAGCAACTGGCCGTTATCCGCCAATTTGTACGCGACCTAACAGTTCCAGTGGACATTCTGGGCGGCCCAATCATTAGGGAAACCGACGGATTAGCTGCCTCGTCGCGCAACGCATACCTCAGCGAAGCTGGCCGCAAAGTGGCGGGGCAGCTGAATGTTATTTTGGCGAGGCTCGTCGCAGAAGTCGCCGCTGGCAGCAGCGTTAAACATGCGGAACAAACGGCGACAGACACCCTGCTGGCAGCTGGGTTTCACGCCGTGGACTATGTGGCGGTTGTGGACCCTGCTACGTTGGAGCCTGTAACGGTCGTTAATCGCAGTGCCCGGGTGCTGACAGTTGCGCGCATAGAGGGCGTTCGGCTGTTGGACAACATGGCCATCGAAGTGCCCCGATAAAGCCACCAACTGGCTATACCGAGGCGCATTCTTTCGTACGGATTAGTCGTCGTTATCCTCTTCGATTTCGACCTTGGCTTTCGGCAGTGGTTTACGCGGCAATTTTTCGTCACGCATAGCAGCATGATACAAAAAACTCGCCATAATCACTGACGCCTGTTTCAGGTCTTTCTCATAAGTATGGCCGAATGTATCGACCTGGCTGTGGTGAAGCCGACTACCGTAGTCCAACGGGTCCTGAATAAACTGGAATCCGGGGAGGCCGATATCGTCGAACGGTTCGTGGTCAGTGCCGCCGGTTGCTTGCAGAGTAACAGTTTTGGCGCCCAGGTCATGGAACGGCTTCAGCCATGCTTTGAAAATGGGCACAATCGCTGAATTGCCTTCGCCGTACACACCGCGAATTTTACCTGAGCCATTATCAAGATTGAAATAGGCAGAAAACCGTTCAAACTCCGGCTTCAACGTCATAGGAAACTGATCATAGTATTGTTCGTAAGTGCCCATATACTGCAGGGTTTCACTGGGATTTTTTGGTCGATCCACCAAATGGTCGAGCACATATTGTTGTGATCCGTAATAGCCCTGTTCTTCACCGCCCCATAGTCCGACACGGATGGTGCGGTTCGGCTGAATGCCGATAGCCTTTAGAATGCGCGCGGCTTCCATAACCACTGCGGTACCAGCGCCGTTATCAGCGGCACCGTCACCGACAAACCAGCTATCCAGGTGGGCACCTGCCATTACAATTTCAGGCCTACGACCTTTGCCAGGAATATCGGCGAGCGTGGAATAGCTTTTAGTATCTTCGGTGTAGAATGTGGCGTCCACATCAATGCTCATGCGCACTTTTTCACCTGATTTCAGCATGCGTACAGCACGAGCATAATGTTCATACGCCATGCCAACCCCAGGTATTTTGGCGTTTTTACCGATTTTATATTGATAAGATGTTGCTTCAATCAGCATCGCTTTTCTAGGCGAACGGCGCACCATGGCAATCGCGCCTTCTTTGGCCAAAAATTGCTCCAGTTCATAGAAGAAACTCTTATATTTGATCCAGCCTTCAAACCCTGCCTTGGCCGGGTCACCGGTCGGCACTGAGTATTCTGCAGTTTTTGCCAAGCTTGCCTTGTCGCGCCGGGTGAAAACCGTATTACTCGGTTCTTTTTGCTTTGGCAGACTGCTTACTAATACAATCTTTCCATCAAGCTTGCCGCGCCATTTGGCGAAATCCTTTTTCGAACGGATCGGCGCATGAACCACGTCGCCCTCAAGAACACCGGTGGTGCCTGGGTGCCAGGTTAACGGCAAGGCATACAGCTGGGTTCTGCGCGGCGCGGTCATGTATACCTCAGACCGCTCACCGGTCCAGCCAGCGCCAAATTCAAACCCATCTAGACGCGCATTCTCCAGACCCCATTCAGTTAGCTTATCGCGGGTCCAGTTATTGGCTTCAATCATAGCCGGAGACCCAGTCAAGCGCGGCCCGATAGTGTCCGTCAAATGGCGCAGGGTATCCATCACCTCAGACCGGTTGAAACCTTCATCGCGAATCTTGTTGATCACATTCAGATCAACAGGTTCCTGCGCCAGCGCCGGCATTGTCAGCGCTACTGCGCAAAAAGCAGCTGTAAAAAATTGTTTCATCACTGTCTCCGTCTTGTTGTTTATTTCTTTTCGTTGGCCGTACTCTGCTGCGAATGGCGGCTTTATTCAAGCCCTTCGGTGTACCATTCATAGTCAAAAAACTGCTTAAGCGGTTCCATCCCCGCCAACACAAATCGGGTATCGCATGACCAATCGTCAAACCGTTTCAACAGTGGCCAAACTTCCTTGCTCCAAGGTCGGTCCAGCGATTGGTTCACCGTAAAAACATAGTCCGGAAAACGTACAAGATCACCAAAGCCCCTACTTTCCTCCAGCGTAATTTTGGACAAGCGACCCAGGTAACAAATACGCTCTACCAAACGTTTGCCAAACGAAGAAGGCAGGTCGTTTATTTCTGCTGACATACGGTCAGTAATCTGGCCGAGCGTCGTTTGGCTGCGCTCCAGATGTAGCTCGACATTCTCAATGGAATCGCCAATCTCGGCATTTGCTTCGCTGAGTGCACGCCGCCGAACCTCTGCGGGAAGCTCGGTAAAGCCTCCTGCCATCCAGAAGGCAATCCGATGGCGGAGCCGTTCAATTGAACCACCTTTGATAATAAAATCATCACCGCCAGATTTAAGGCCACCGCGCACAATATCAATGTCATTATAACCCGTCAGGAAAACAACCGGCATGGTCTTAAGTCCAGCTCGGTCCAGATTGGAGACAAAATCGAACCCGCCATCACCGGGCATTTGCACGTCACTGATTATCATCGCAGGACGGTAAGACCGAACATAACCAATCGCCTGTTCGGCGGTTTCCGCAATGATAGTTTCGAAACCAAAATGGTTCACGGCAGCAGCATGAACCTGCAAAACAACAGGTTCGTCATCGACCAGAAGTATGGGGCCCTTGCGCATAAATCTGCCTACAATAAAATGGCGTAAGCCAGTCCCAAAAAGGCGAAAAAACCAACCACATCAGTAATGGTGGTAACAAAAACGCTAGAGGCAATCGCCGGATCAATGTCAAGCTTATGCAGCAGCATGGGCACTGCCATGCCAGACAATCCAGCAACAAAAATATTGACAATCATTGCCGTCGCAAAAATCAACGCAAGCGTTGCACCGCCAAACCAAACATAGGCTACCGCCCCGGACAATATCGCCAAAATAAGACCGTTCAGACTTGCAGCCATTAACTCGCGCATCATCACCCGTATAGCGTTGGTAGAGCTGAGTTCTTTGGTCGCAATTGCGCGCACGGCCACAGTCATGGTTTGAGTGCCGGCGTTGCCGCCCATGGACGCCACAATCGGCATTAGCACCGCCAAGGCAACCATCTGTTCGATGGTAGCATCAAAAAGGCCAATGACCGTCGATGCCAGAATTGCAGTTCCCAGGTTAACGGTCAGCCACACGAAACGGCTGCGGGTAATTTCAACAAAATTCTCATTGAGGCCGGATTCTTCACCAACACCAGCCAGTGCAAGGATATCTTCTTCGGCTTCCTCTTCGATCACGTCGACAACATCATCTACGGTGATTACACCGACCAAACGACCATTTTCGTCAACCACACCTGATGAAATCAGGTGGTATTTGGTGAACTGGTAGGCCGCTTCTTCCTGGTCCATATTCACATCAATAAGATAAGGATCCGCATCCATAATTTCTGCGATGGTTTTTGGTCGTTTTGTCCGCATCAACCGCGAAACCGGCAACGTGCCGACTGGCCGGTGAGACGGATCGACCACAAACACATCGTAGAAGTCGTCTGGAATATCGTCTTTGTCCGATCGCAGGAAATCGATGGTTTGGCCAACTGTCCAAAATTCAGGCAAGGCCACCAATTCGCGCTGCATCAAGCGACCAGCGGAATCCTCAGGGTAACTGAGGTTTTCTTCAATCGCCGCTCGGTCGTCGCTGTCCAGCGCCTCCATAACCTCTTGGCGGTCTGCGGCTTCCAGTTCCTCAATAACATATACCGCGTCGTCGACATCAAGCTCAGTGACAGCTTCAGCGATCTGATCGTTGGGCATGTGCTCATAAAGATCGTCTTGAGCTTCACCTTCAACTTCAGTTAGTACGTCAGGAGCAAGCTGGTCGCCGAGCAATTCGATAAGTTTTACGCGCCGATTGGGCGGTAAAACCTCAAGAACATCGGCCACGTCGGCGGCATGGACTTCGTCCAACAGTGTCCGCACTCGGTCACCGTCCTCTTCTTTCAGCCCCTCCTGCAACTCGTCTATAAACGGACGGCTCAGATGAACGTCAGTTTGCGGCACTTCGAGGGTCTCATCAATAACGCCCCCGTCGTCAGCGGACAGCACAGCAGACGCATCGTCGTCGATGCGGCCGTTTTGCTCGTCTTTCTCCTGGCCTGACTGTGTCAATTTCGTCCCCCATCAACACTGGAAGATACTCATAAACTTACCTTCATCACACTTGATAAAAGAAACGGCGGACGGAAGCCAGCGTCGAGTTGCTACACAGGGGTGAATAATGTGATTTAATGTACCGTACGCTGTTAGTTGCAACCTGACGTCGAATCCGCCTCGAGAGGCACAAAATTTCGTGAAATTAGTATGATAATGACGCATGCTTTGAAAAAATCGTGCTAAAAAATGCCTCATGAAAACGCTAAAAACATGTAGCGCAATGATTGCCAGCCTTGTGATCGCGGGCATTTCACCAGTGTTCGCGGCCCCACCAATTCAAACCGAAGTCAAAACCGGTCGTTTTCAAACTGCTTTTTCTGTTCCCTCAAAACTAGCCACATACGGTGAAATGATTGAACGATTTGCTGGCGAAAAAGGGTTAAAAAAACTCGACGCCAACATGGAGGAAGACGGCGTTACCATCGATAAATACGAAGCCTTCACAGTTACCCTCGCCGAAGAAACCTTCGAGGTATACGTGCCGCCCAGCTACGAACCAAGCAAACCAATTGGAATTATGGTTTATGTTCCCGCACGGGATACAGGCGCGCCGCACCCACAGTATTTACCTGCTCTTGATGATCATTACTTGATCTATATCGCAGCCAACCTGTCTGGAAACCGAGAAAACCCGATCCTTCGTCGCGCGCCGCTTGCGCTGCATGCGCTGGAGAATATGAAACGGCTCTATAACATTGATCCTGCACGCATCTATGCATCTGGCTTGTCGGGTGGTGGCAAAATGGCGGTTTATTTGGGCCTGAATTACGGTGACCATTTCACCGGTGCGTTGTTTATTATCGGCAGCCTTAACGTTTCGGACCGGGCGCGGTTGGCACCTACGGGCCGTGTAAAAAAACTAGTTCAAACCCGCAATCGTTATGTGTTCCTTACTGGCCGTCAGGACTTTAACCGCAATGAAATACGTCGCCATCGTGCGGCATTTCGGCGTTTCGGCATCAAGAACACGGTATTGATAGATGATATTTCACTGGGTCACAGACCGCCGACAGAAAAGCTTTTCCGCCGCGCACTACGAGCGCTAGACGGACTGGAAAAAGCAAAATAAGCTCCGACGGTTCCGGTCCATCCTTCTTTCCCTTATTGGACTTACTTGGGCCTGTGGGTTTCCTTATTAGTGACCGCGGCCACGAGGTTTCCACTTGTGCCTAATCAGCAGCAAGAAGCGCATCTTTCTTGTATTCCGTCGGGGTCTGACCGGTACGCTCTTTAAAAGCCCGGTTAAAGGGCCCCAAAGATCCATAGCCAACGTCCATAGCAATTACCAATATTTGTTTATTGCGTGCGTTGGTATCCGCGAGAATGCGCTTCGCCTCCTCGATCCGGTAGTGGTTGAGAAAATCGGAAAAATTACGATAGCCCATATGCTTGTTGATCAAACGGCGTAGCCTGTGCTCAGGCATTTCCAGCGTGTCTGCTAAACTTGCAATGGTGAGGTTCGCCTCCAGATATCCGCGACCCTCTGCGACAAATGTCGTAATTTTTCGCAGGTCATGCCGCTCGTTTGGATCCTCAAGTTGTTCCGCACGGATGGCAAATGCCTTCGCGTCAGGTTGCCTGTTTTGATCAGCGACCAGTAGAACTCCTTTTTCCAACCGAAGGCCGTACCACACCACAGCCATGCCAAAGATCAAGAAGGCGAATGCCTGTACTAAAGTCACTTCAGGCATAACTCGCAGCTCTGGAAACCAGGCTTCCATAACAACGATAGACGCTATGAAAGCTATCGTCACGACCACAACAATAGTGCGAAACCTACGTCGTACTTCCAGAAGGTCATCTGCTCTACCACGCCACGCAACATACACCATATGCGCTAAAAAGGACAATTGCATGGCCGTTTCCGACATATCAAAATACTCTGTTTTCGGAAAGTAAATGCCTTGCCAAGGGTCGAAATCCAAGGCCCATATCACGACATAAAGGGCGAGCATCACAAGGTGAACACGCCGAAGTCTGAAACCATCCTCAAATTGAGACAGGCTGAAAATCCAGGCGCTGGCCGGTGCCATTGAGGCCAATATGCCGACAAAGTGATAAGCGTGCCCCCAATTCTCAAAGGCACCAGGCTGTGAAGCCAACAAGTACCCCGCCGCGCAAAATGTGGAAAGCGCACCAAATACACTCGCTACGCGCGTGCCGGTATCGCGCAGGATCAGAATGCCCATCAAAACAAACAATCCCGCTGCCCAAAAACGAAAGACGCTATCGTAAAATTCAATCAACAGCATTCCTCTGTCACATATGAAAGCGATACTCTAACCCATAATATAGCCATCAACGCCGAACTAAGCCACCTTCTGGCTAAGTCGACCCAATGCTCAGGCTTCATGATCAATTGATCTTCAGTCTAAGAAAAGAGCAAGCCACGGAACGGACTACTCTTTTTCCCTCAGAATTTTATGAAATGATGGCCCCGGTGAAAGTCCACAAACTAAATTTGTGAAGAATTTGAGGCCCGGGAATTTTCGATGCGACAGCGAGTTAATAGAAGAACGCCATCCAAACCGAATGTCATTGAAGCTGTTGCTACAACGCGGTCAAATTTCTGGAAACAGAACCTCGGGGTTCTTCATCGTCTTGATCTCAAGAATATTGTTATTCGGATCAGCAATAAAGAAGGTTTCCTGCTCGTATTTATCGCCAGCGAAACGGCGGTAAGGCTCGTCGATATACTCAAGCCCTGCACCCGCGATACGTTCTTTAAGACCGTCGAAGTCTTCCTGCGTTAGATGAATACCGAAGTGGGGAACGAGAACCGCGCCCATATCCACATCATGACGAACCGCTGGCAGCTGCTCTTCGCTCTGATGCAAGGTCAGCTCATTGCCCCAAAAGTTGACGTCAACCCAGCGCCCCTCTTCGCGGTTACCGAGGGTGCAGCCAAAAACATCAGTATAAAACTTTACAGTGGTCTCTAGGTCGCCGGCCGGAATGGCGAGGTGTACAATAGCAGACATGGATTTCCCCATTAGTTTCGTTTGTAACTCTATAGAGGAAATCATAGGGGTGAGTAAGAGGGTTTTTCCGCATTCAGATAGATTGTTACCGACATGGCACCAATGAAACGCTACAGAATTCGCAATAATCAGGAATTCGCTCGGTACTAAGCACCACACAGGCGCAAATTCCATTGTTCTGGACACGAAAAAAGGCAACCCACTGAATGAATTGCCCTATTCGAAAAATCTGTAAAAAAGATTTTGGTGCCCCGAAGGAGACATAGATGGGCACTGGTATGAAACAATTAAGCTGAAAT
>JAALKD010000001.1:0-84901 GCA_011088215.1 Sphingomonadales bacterium
CACTTATGTGGAACTTAAACTGGCTGACATCGAAAAGCTTTTTTGACGGCGGTAACCAGATCGCTATTCTTTTATTGTCACCGTCTTCAACTCAACCGGTCCATTAAAGGTGGCGGTCTTCACCTCGCCTAACCCCTCAATATTCACCATATTGGTCTGCTCGGGCCACACGTCCCGCAGGGCATTATGCTTGATAGTCAGGTCACTAATGCCATCCGCGATCGGGGTTTCCTGATACACCCAGAAAAACGCTCGCTCGATCTCAAAACCAACTGGCGAGAGTGGCAATTCGGCCTCACCATTTTTCAAGGCAAAACGTTCGCCCACATAGTCAGCAAAGATGCTTTGAGTTTCTGTTGAATCAATAATATCGGCATTCTTGCCAAAAATTTCCCGCACGGCATGCTCAGCGTCGTGCAGGTAAAAGCGATGCATCACCTCAATGTTGCCGGTACGCGGGTTAAACAACACCTTGGTAATGGCTGCTTTCTGCTGATGAGCAACAGCGGGCACAGATACTGCACCCGCCGTGATTAGAATTAAAAGCCCGAAGGCACGCAAGAACTGCAGCGGCATCAGTCTTCTTTCTCATCCCTTTTAACTTTGGTTTTGATGTCCTGCATAATATCGCGGCTAACCTTCGCCTTTGATTTTGGCGACTTGAATGCTTCGATGCGCGACGGAATGATGCGGCGCGGATAATGATTGTTTTCCACGTCCACGTCTGCAGTTTCCCATTTAGGATCAACAACAACCTGAGTGAGTTCCTTGTCGGTCACGATTAGTTTCTTGACCGCGTCCGGTGTCCGGCGCCAAATTTCAGCCGGAATATACGTGGTCTCACTGCTGCCATCAGCGTAGGTCAACCCAAGAATAATCGGCATAACCAAACCACCACGGTTGGAGAAGTCGAGAATATAGTAATTCTTGTCTTCCTTCACGGCGCGGTCCAGGACTTTACGCTCCCAGGCATCAAGACCCTTTAGGAAATCCTGATAGCTGTTGCGTTCCTTGTTGGTGACGGTGAAGCGATCATTGTTGTCGTAAAAATCACTTACGTCCGGATTCAGTTCAACCCACAGACGCTTGCCTTCCGCACGGTTGCGCTCATCAAACAAAGAACCGGGCTTGTTGGCCTCTGCATCACGCAGGCGGGCAAAATCAATGTCCGGGTCGTGGGTATCAAGCTGCAGCTTGAAGACCGAATCCAGCGAGATATCCACATGGTCGGTGCTATAGAACCAACCGCGCCAGAACCAATCCAGGTCAACGCCCGAGGCTTCTTCCATGGTGCGGAAGAAATCAGACGGTGTTGGCCGCTTGAACATCCAGCGCTGAGAATATTCTTTGAAAGCAAAGTCAAACAGCTCACGGCCCATGATGGTTTCGCGCAGAATATTCAGCGCCGCCGCTGGTTTGGTATAGGCGTTGGGACCCAATCTCCAGACACTGTCAGACTGTGTCATGATCGGGGTTTGGTTTTGTGACTTCATATAGCCGGTAATATCGCGCGGCTCCACGCCCCACGGAATTGTCGGGTCCCACTCGCGCCCGGCAACACCGTCCAAGTAACTGTTGAGGCCTTCGTCCATCCATGTCCATTGGCGCTCATCCGAATTAACGATCATCGGGAAATAGTTGTGCCCAACCTCGTGGATTACCACTCCAATAAGGAAGCGTTTTTCTGCCTGACTATAGGTGCGGCTGCCATCGTCCTGCAGCTTGGTGCGCGGACCGTTGAAAGTGATCATGGGGTATTCCATGCCGCCAACCGGGCCGTTTACCGACTGTGAAACCGGGTATGGGTAATCAAAGGAAAAGCGCGAATAAACTTCCATGATGTGAACCACAGCTTCGGTGGAATATTTCTTCCACAGGTCGCCACCTTCCTTGGGATAGAAAGACATGGCCATCACGAAAGGCTGTACATTGCCGCCTTGATTGTAGCCTTTAGCGTCCCACATGAATTTGCGCGAAGAAGCCCAGGCAAAATCGCGAACGTTTTCGGCCTTAAAGCGCCAGGTTTTAACCTCGTCGGTACCTTCTTTTTCATTCTCCAGCGCTTCTTCAGCAGTAACAATAAATACTGGACGCTTGGCGGTTTCAGCTTCCTTCAAGCGGTTACGCTGGGTACGGGTAAGAACGTCGCCGGGGTTATCAAGTGTGCCAGTTGACGATACAATATGGTCGGCGGGCACAGTCATCTCAACTTCATAGTTGCCGAATTCCAGGGTGAATTCACCGCGACCTAAAAACTCCTTATTAGTCCAGGCTTCATAGTCGGTGTAAGCGGCAAGGCGGGGAAACCACTGAGCCAGCAGGAAAATATCGTTGCCGCCTTCGCGGGCATCATCAGGGAAATGCTCGTATCCGCCGCGGGCAGACACAGTGTTTTCATCCACCATATTGAAAGTGAAATCCACGTTGAAGCTGGTGTTTGCGCCGGGTTTGAGCGGCGAGGCCAGATCAATGCGCATCAGGGTGCCAACAATGGTAAACTTCAGGGAGTCGCCGCTGCTGTCAGTGACACCGCCGATGACATAACCAAGCTCGTTGTCCTGCATAAACTGCTGACGACGTAGTTCTGCGAGGCTCATCATCGCGGCGGCGTTGCCATTCGCGGCAGTGGTAACGGGACCACGCCGTCCGATGCCAGCAAACGAGTTGCTCATCTCGGACATCGAATCGTTGCGGAAAACATTCTGATCAAGCTGCAGCCACAGGTACTTCAGCGTATCTGGCGAATTATTTTGGTAACGAATAGTTTCAGACGCAGTGATGCGGCGCTTGTCCTCATCAAGACTGGCTTTGATTTTATAATCAACCTTCTGCTGCCAATATTGGTGGCCCGGTTCGCCAGCAGCATTGCGGTAGACATTCGGCGTTGGCAAAACTTCGTCCAACTGCCTGAATTTATCTTCAAAACTGCCCTTGGTTTGTTTGACTGCATCTGCCGATACTGCACCAGCCGCAAACACAAAAAATGCCGTTAAGACAATCAAGCCTCTATTCATTACGATAATCCCTTAATATCTTTTTGTGACCTCAAACGCCGTTATAAATCGGCGCTTTCTTTTTTATCTAACCCGCGCGTATTAACGTGCAAATTTTTACCCGTCGCCATCAAAGCGACAAAGTGCTCCAAAGGCAAGACTAACCGTGTGCAACTATTTGTGAATAATCAGAATAACCGGCTTAAGAGTCACAAAACACGGTTTTCGATACTAAAAAGCGTGATTTTCACCATCAATATAGACCGCTTCCACCGCCAATTTATCGTCTAAGACAACAAAGTCGGCTTTTCATCCAACAACCCGCTTTGTCACACCGGTTAGCGACAAAAGCTTTTCTCGATATTGTCCTTAATCAATCACCACGCCCGGGTTCAGCGTGCGCTTGGGGTCCAGTGTCGCTTTCAGCTGCCGCATCACGGCAATTTCTGCTGCGCTTCTGGATTGGGCCAGCCATTGTTTTTTCTCAAAACCGATGCCGTGCTCGGCCGAAACGGACCCTTCGTAACGGACCAACGGCTCGTAAACTGAACGGTCTGACAGATCGCGTGCATCTCCGCTTTCAGTGTTTGCGCGAACAAAGAAATGCAGGTTGCCGTCACCCACATGCCCCAGTACATACAGGTCGCTTTGCGGCAAACGTTCCACTAGCAACGCCCGCACATCAGCCACATAAGCCTCCATCGAAGTAATCGGAAGGCTAACGTCATAGAGGAAAACAGGTTTTGGTGCTAAAACGGCTTCGAAGTCGTCCCGAATCGCCCAAACGGCCTGTCGTTCAGCCTCAGACTTAGGCAACACTGCATCAACGATGATGCCCTCTTCAAAGGCCTGCTCGACCACCTCCAGGAAGCGATCATTATCGCGCCCTGGGTCGCTACCATCGCACTCAAACAGGATGTAATAGGGATGGCTTCGGTCCATGGGCGCAGAGTGAAACCCGGGCTCGGTCACGGCACGAATGTAGTCGCCCCACATAGCCTCAAAAGCCGAAAGGCTCGCGCCCACGGTCCCCTTCAAATGGTTAAGCAATTTGGGCACGTCGCTAAAGTCAGACAAGGCAGCAAGGCAGGTGTTTTTGGTGGTTGATTGCGGGGCCAGCTCCAGCACAGCCCGCGTGATGACACCCAGTGTGCCCTCCGTGCCAATGAACAGCTGCTTCAGGTCAAACCCGGCGTTGTTTTTCAGCATTTTATTCATCGAAGACAGGATTGTTCCATCTGGTAAAACCGCCTCCAGCCCCAACACAAGCGCCCGTGCCATACCATAACGAATAACGTTGACACCGCCCGCGTTAGTGGCCAAATTTCCGCCGATGGTGCACGATCCGCGCGCGCCTAAATCCAGGGGCAGGAACATGCCGCCTTCGCGCACTGCATTCTGGACCGTTTCCAGCACGGCGCCCGCCTGCACGGTCAGGGTATGAGAAACCGAGTCAATGTCCTCCACAGTAGCCATCCGCTCCATCGACAGCACAATATCGCCGTTGCCAGAGTCCGTACCCTGAACACAGCCTGTTAGCCCGCCATGGGTGATCACTTTCTGTCCGCGCTCATTACACAGCTTCAGAACTGCCGACACCTCTTCTGTGGTCGATGGCCTCACAATTGCCTTGGCCGCCATTGGGCTGGGGTCCCAGTAGCTGGTGGCACGGGCCGACACGTCCGTGCCTGTGACAACCGCGCCTGCACCCAGTTTTTCCGTCAGTTGTGCAATCAAATCATTCATTGTCTGCATTTAACTTTCACTATCTGGCTTGGGCACAGCTTCAAGGGCAGCGCGGAGATTGCCCCCACATTCACCAAGCAATTGCCCGCCCTGCGCGACTGTAAGCCCGCCGCATACCAGAACCGCCGTTTTAATATGACCGCCTGCCTCATCTAGCGCCGCACGCGCGGCGTCCGGGCCGCATCCGGCAATTTCACCAACCATTCTAACCGCTCGGTTAACAAGCTTGTTGTTAGACGCTACCATATCAACCATATAGCCGCCGTAAACCCGACCCATGCGCGCCATGATGGCCGTAGAGATCATATTCAGGATAATTTTCTGCGCAGTGCCCGCCTTCATTCTGGTGGATCCAGCGACTATTTCACTACCAGTTTCTGCCAAAATTCCGTGGCTGGCTTCGCCGAAAATTGGTGTTCCAGCGTTGTTAACAATACCAATGGTCAAAGCACCGCGCTGGTTTGCTTCGCGCAGTGCGCCCAACGTGTAGGGCGTGCGGCCACTTGCCGCCACTGCAATAACAACATCCCCTTTGCCCACATTGTTATCCTGAATGGCCGCAACGCCATCATCTGTTGAATCTTCCGCGCCTTCAACGCTGACCGTCAACGCCTGCAGGCCACCAGCAATACAAAAAATCGCCCTGGCTTGCGGCCAGTTAAAGGTAGGTTTCAACTCTGCACCGTCCTGCACCGCCAGCCGACCCGATGTGCCCGCACCCACATAAACCAGTCTTCCCTTGCCGCCCAAAGTGGTTGCCGCGCCGGTAACTGCAGCCGCAATATCTGGGAGTGCCGGACGAAGCGCCGCAAGGGCCGCCAACTGGCCATCATACATGGCCGATACGGCATCTTCTGCTGACCACCTATCGAAATCGGCGTATTTTATAGAAACATCTTCCGTCATTGGCCAACTGCCCTTTATTGGTCCCACGCAGCTCTCAGGGGCACACTCCGCTAATCATTATCCACATTCCCGGCAATATGGGAATGATTTACATCACCAAAATAACAGAGAGTGTTCGATAGTGGACAACTGTGTTCAAAACCGGACATTTTTGACCGTCTGAACGATAGTTATACAGTCTAACCTATTGAAATAATATGGTTTTTCATGAAGTGCCACTGGCACCAAAATTGCTGATAACGGCTAGACTGCGAACAAACGATCACAATGATAAACTGGAAAGCCATCCTATGTTCCAAAACTATATGAAGACGGCACTGCGTAATATGGCCCGCAATTCACTGTTTACCTTTATCAATATTGCCGGTTTGGCACTGGGGTTAATGGCAGTTACCTTGATCACGCTGTTTGTTGTCGACGAGTTAAGCTACGACAAGCATATCGAAGGCGGCGAAAATATTGTCCGGATGGAATCCCACTTCACCCTGCCCGGCCGTGCACCGATTCATTCATCGATGGGCTCCGGACGTGCCAAGTTTGGGTTTTTGGAAGAGTTTCCCGAAATTGAAGACCTAACCCGATTGCTGCCAACAAACGCGCCGGTGAAATACGGTGACAGCTTATTCAATGAAGCCATCGTTTTTGCTGACAGCAATGCTTTCAGTCTTCTGGACGTTCGCTTTGTCGAGGGCAGTGCCGAAACCGCCCTGGTCGATACATCATCGGTTGTCATTTCAGCTGATGCCGCAAAGAAATATTTCGGCGATGAAAGCGCGTTGAACCGCTCAATCAGCATGACACTTGAGGCTGGCCAGCGCGAGTATCGCATTACCGGTGTTTTTGAAAATTTGCCTCAAACCAGCCATTTGGACCTGAGTATGATGGTGCTGCTGGACGACGCTGTATTTGCTGAACAGCCCAACATTTCCAGCCGCTGGATGGCAACCAATATGTATGTCTATTTACAGCTCGAAGCGGGGGCCTCGATCGACGCCCTTAATGCGAAATTCCCTGATTTCATTGACCGTTTCGCCACCCCCGAGATCAAAGAGTTTGGCATGCCATTTGACAGTGCCACCGCTATCGCCCGCTGGGAAGCCATCCCCATCAAGGATATTCATTTGTACGGTGCACCGGTGCAGCCGATGAAGCCACCGGGAAGCATTACCAATCTGGTGTCTTTCAGCGTTGTTGCTTTTCTAATTCTCGCAATGGCGGTGATGAATTTTGCCAATCTCACTGCGGCACGCGGCACCAAGCGACTCAAGGAAATCAGCGTGCGCAAAGTGATGGGTGCAAGCCGCAAACAGCTTACTACCCAGATAATCGGTGAAACCCTAATAACCGTTGTAGTATCAGTGATTGTTGCCCTGACAGCAGCAGAAATGGCCCTGCCATACTATAGTGGTTTCCTCGGCAAAGAGCTGTCGCTCGACCTTATCAATGATGCGGGCCAAATACCGGTTATCCTGGCCGTAACCGGTTTGATCACGCTGTTAGGCGGGGCCTATCCCGCATGGTTGCTAACATCATACCAGCCTGCAGATGTGCTGCACTCGCAAGCATCAGCAAACACATCCGGCGACCGTCACCGCAGTGTATTGGTGATTAGTCAATTTGCCGCTTCGATCATGCTCTTAATCGCAACCATCGTGGTTTACAATCAGACATCATATATGCAGACAATCGATGCTGGATACCGGACAAACGGCATGATGGTAGTTCATGGATTTGACGAACCTGACCTGCGGCGCAATGCCCCGGCGTTTAAAACCAGTGTTACCAATCTTGCTGACGTGAAATCTGCCGCGCTTTCAAGCTGGGCACCGGCTGATGCTTTCAACGGTGGGACCCGCGCTTCAATGCCGGGCCTCGATGAGCCCGTTGTGCTGGTAATGCGCCGTGTCGATTTCGACTATTTCGGCACATACGATGTTCGTCCAGTAGCCGGGCGCGTGCAAGACGAGCAATATGCAAACGACTTGATCCGTACTTTTGAAAGCGATGTGCGCGACGGCAATGTGGTGATCAATGAAACTGCCGCCCGCGCTTTTGGTTTTGCTTCTGCCAGCGATGCACTCGACCAGTCGTTCCAGATGATCGCCGATGTGTCAGATCCATCCAAGACCATCAATGCAACAGTTGCTGGTGTCATTCCTGACCTGATCGAACGGTCCGCCCGCGAAAGTATCAGCCCAACGGTTTACTTCGTCGACGAACAATCGCTGCGTAAACTGTCGGTATATTTTGAAACCAACGATCTACCGGCCCTAACCTCGCAGATTGAGGCCGTATGGCGGCAATTTGCGCCCAACACACCCTTCCAAATGGATTTTGTCGATGATCGTATTGCAGGCCAATACCAAGGCGAAGCCGCAGCAAGCTTGATCTTCGCGCTATTTTCTTCGCTGGCAATCATCATATCATCGCTTGGTCTTTATGGCTTAGCCAGTTTTGCGACCGAAAACCGCACACGCGAAATCGGCATTCGCAAGGTGTTTGGCGCCACCACGTGGTTGATTGTACGCCTGCTGACACTGCAGTTTTCCAAACCGGTATTACTTGCCAATTTAATCGCCTGGCCGATCGCATGGTATTTTCTCTCGGGTTGGCTGAATAACTTCAGTTTCCAGGTCAATCTGACTGTTGTGCCGTTTCTTGTTGCCAGTATCGCCACGCTCGTGGCGGCCTGGATAACGGTAGGCTCGCGCGCCTATGCGGTCGCGAAGTCGAAACCAATTAACGCGCTTCGCCACACCTAAGGCCGCGCGCAGCAGCGCAACCAAATTTGGCAAATTACATAGGCCGGGGCTATCTCCCCCATGGCTGGCTTTCGCTTGAGTTTTGTGGAACAGTTGCCCGGCAGGGGTCACACCGGGGAGCCAAAATGCTTGAACGCAACATAATAATATCTGACAGGGTCCGTCTGTGAGCAGCGGCTTTACCGCTCTCGACTGGTTCATTGTTGTCGGCTATCTGGTGCTTTTGTTGGTGATGGGCTGGTTGCTGACTCGCCGCAAAGCCGAAAATTCGCGCGATTATTTTCTAGGTGGCAATCAAATGCCCTACTGGGTTGTTGCGGTATCTGTGCTGGCCACAAGCCAATCTGCCGCCACCTTTCTTGGCGGCCCTGATCAGGGATATCGAGGCGATTATAGTTATGTTGCCTCCAATATTGGAGCAGTGATTGCCGCGCTGTTTGTGGCCCGCATGTTGGTTCCCAAATTTTATGCCATGAAAGCAACGACGGTTTATGAACTGCTGGGCGCGCGTTACAGCACCCGGGCGATGAAAGCAGCGGGTGGCATGTATTTGCTAGGGCGATTACTGGCTAGTGGTGCCCGGCTATATATGGCAGCGATTGCTGTTGCCATGATCCTGTATGCAGACATCAAGGCAGACAGTATTATTTGGGCGGCTTTCATTATGATGGCACTGGGCTTTCTGGTTACCTTTCTGGGCGGCATACGGTCTGTACTGTGGAGTGATCTTGTCCAATTTGGCATTTACCTGCTAGCGGCGGCGCTGGTACTTTATTTCCTGTGGTCACAAGTTCCCGCATCCGCAGGCGAGATTATCAGCGGACTGCAGAATGCCCCTGACGGCCAGAACAAGCTGCGTTTTTTCAACATGAACCTCAACTTCAGTGAGCCTTTCACACTCATTTCCATCCTTACGGGCGTCGCGCTGTTGAACATTGGTAATTTCGGACTGGACCAGGACACAAGCCAGCGGTTGCTAACCTGCAAAGACGCCAAACATGGCACCCGCGCGCTTTTTGTCTCAGTTGTGGTGGCAGTTCCCGTTGTCTGGTTGTTTGTCTCCATTGGTCAGCTTTTACATGTTTTTTATGACCGGCCTGAGCTGATGGGACGCGTTGCTGCTGAAACGATTAACGGCACGATCAACCGGGAATTCAGCGGCGAGAAAATTACCATTTTCATGCATTACATCCTCAATGAAATGCCGCCAGGCCTGCGCGGCATAGTGACAGTTGGTGTGATAGCTGCCGCGTTTTCCACCATCAACTCGGGGCTCAATTCCATGTCATCGGTGGTGGTGCAGGACTTTTACCGCCCGTGGCGAGAAAGTAAAAATGCCCAAAGCGAAACCCACTATGTGCGCGCCGGACAAATAAGCATGGGGCTGGTTGGGGTTGGCTTGTTCCTGACCGCGGTTTTGTGTTTTTACTGGCAACGCTACACAGAAATGGCGCTGCTGGATTTTGCCCTTTCGGTGATGGTGTTCGCATACTCAGGTTTATTGGGGGTGTATTTCACTGTTGTGTTCACCCGGCGCGGTAGCACGAACAGCGTTATCGCCGCACTGGCCATTGGTTTCCTGGTAACGCTGGTTCAGCAGAGTTACATCATTGATATGCTGGGGTTACCGGCGAGCTGGGCGTCGCTGGCCTTTTCCTGGCAGCTGTGCATCGGCACACTGGTCGCATTTCTGGTTTGCGCCAGCACCCAGGCCGCACCACAAAACACCGGAGCCATCTAGTGGCAGACAGTAAGACAACAGAGTATTATCTGGGAGTGGACGCTGGCGGCACCAAGTGCCGCGTACGCCTGGAGGCAGGGGATGGCCGCTTGCTTGGCAGCGTGACATCTGGTCCCGCCACAATCCGGCGAGGTGCTGACTTTGCCGCAAACGTAATAAAGGCCTGCATCTTTGAGACCATAGCAACAGCGAATTTAAAGCCTGCAATCCTTGCGCACACATCACTGGTGGTAGGCGCCGCCGGCACCGAGAGCAGCTTTGAGACTGACAAATTGACTGAATTACTGACACAAATAGGTGCGCGCAAACTACGCGTAATCAGCGATGCCTATATCGCCTGCGTCGGCGCACATGCTGGCGGCGACGGTGGCATCGTGATTGTCGGTACCGGGTCCATCGGATATGCGCTAATCGGCGCCGAAACTTATAGAGTTGGCGGGTTTGGGTTCCCAGTTTCTGACCTGGGCAGCGGCGCTCACATTGGCTTGGCGGCCGTACGGCATGGGCTAGCAACGATCAACGCCAATCATCCGCCGTCCAAATTTGCAACTGCCATTCTGGATAAGGTGGGCACAACATACAACCAAGTCGCCATATGGTCTGCTGGAGCCACTGCCACCGACTATGCGCAGTTTGCACCGATCGTGGTTGAACAGGCAAAAAATGGTGACGCGGCGGCAAAACGCATTTTAGCAAATGCCGCCAGTCATATCGCCCAGCTGGTTACTGCGCTGGAAAATCACAGTATCGCCCGCCTTTCACTAGTGGGCGGATTATCGTCAATTATCGCGCCGCTGCTAGACCCCACGGTACAAAGGTTATTGTCCAAACCGACAGGCGACGCAATTGATGGGGCAGTTTTGCTGGCTCGCACGGATCAATAAGCACGGTTTTGAGTTCTACTTTAGCCAAATCGCAGGCCGAAAATCGTTATATTCACTATATTTTTTGCCGGTTAATTTCTGCACAATTGATAGTCATTCCACAATAAGACGACGGCCAGTCCACAGTAAGGATAACGCCCAGCATAAGGATTTTATTATGACAGATGGCCCTTCTCCTGCTCACCTTCACACGTGGGAAGATATACCGCGCGAAAAACTGAATGACGACATTGAGCGACGGCTGATCACCGGTGACAATATGATGATTGCTCATGTCTATATCAAGAAGGGCGGGATCGTGCCCAAGCACAGCCACCATAATGAACAGATCACCTATATCCTAAGCGGGGCCTTACGGTTTTTACTTGGCGACGACCAAACAGAAGAAAAAATAGTCCGCGCTGGTGACGTGCTGGTGATACCGCCGCACCAACCGCACAGCGCCGAGGCGTTGGAAGATACTGTAGATGTGGACATATTCAATCCGCCGCGGGAAGATTGGCTCGACGGCACAGATGCATACCTGCGGGACGGCGTTGCTGAATGACGCCCACACCAACTGACCAACCGAACGTCACAGCGCTACTGCGAGAGTATGCGCTTCCCTCGCCGTTAGGGTTTGGCCAAGAGCTTGCGCCGATCATGTACCGGGCTGACTATGTGAACGGCACCTGGCAAGCTGGCCAACTTATCCCTTTCGGCGAGGTCAACATCAACCCGGCCGCCACATGTGTGCAATTCGGGCAGCAATGCTTTGAAGGCATGAAAGCCTACAAAGTTGCGCACAAACGGCCAGCGTTGTTTCGGCCAGAAGCCAACTTTGCGCGCTTTGCGCGCTCAGCAACCCGGCTAAGCATGCCGCCGCCTTCACCGGAGGTTTTTGCGGATGCTCTCAGCCAGTTAGTCACCGCATTCGAAGCCTTCATCCCCTCTGGTAGCGGCCAGTCATTGTATTTGCGGCCAACACTTCTTGGACTTGATAACACCTTCGCCGTGAAAAGTTCGGAGCGCTTTTGCTTCCTGCTTCTGGCCAGCCCGTCAGATGCCTATTACGGCGACCCGATCAAAGTGATGATTGAACGCACCCATTCGCGCGCCGCCAAGGGTGGCACCGGCGCTGAAAAGGTTGGCGGCAACTATGCCGGGTCTTTACTTGCCACCGGTCGGTGCATCGACGCCGGGTTTGACCAGCCGCTGTGGCTAGACGCGGCTACCCACAGCGAAGTTGAAGAACTTTCTGGCATGAATTTTATGGCTGTCATTAACGACGAACTGCATACACCCGCACTAAGCGGCACTATTTTGCCAGGGGTCACCCGCGATTCCATCATCAGGATCGCTGATAGCATGGACATACGTGTTGTAGAGCGCACCATCCCTATCGCGGACTTGCTGACCGATATTATCAATGGAAGCTGCAGCGAATTATTCTCTTGTGGTACAGCGGCAATTATTTGTCCGATTTCTGAGATTGGCGACGAAGACGGTGCCAGAATGGCCCTGCCGGAAACTGGTAAAATGGCCACACACCTAAAAAAGGCATTGCTGGATATTCAGGAAGGGCGAGCGGTTGACCCATTGGACTGGACAATAGCTGCAACTGACGCAAGCGGTCTTCTTGCCCGTTTAAGCTAAGCAAGTCTGCGTCGAGCTCTAGTTAGCTCCCCGCAACCGTATCCATAACAAACACGGTTTCGGTCAGGCGCACATTTTCGTGCTCCCAGAGAATTTTACAAATTTCCTGAATGCGTTCATGCGGCCCGTTGGCCAACTCGACCAGCAGGTCAGCGTCACCGCTAATACGGTGACAATGGCTTACTTCAGGAAACCCGCGCAACAGGTCAACCACCGATTCAGCTTCTAACCGCTTATGCAGATAAACAGTTACCATGGCGCATACGCCCTGATTTTCACTTGCGGCCCGGCGAATTGTATAGGCGGCTATTTCACCGCTTTCCTCAAGCTTGTTAACCCGCGCCTGAACCGCAGACCGCGAGCGATTTATCCGCTTGGCAATCTGGCTTAGCGGTTCACGAGCGTTCTTCTCTAAAATCGCTAATATTTTTTGGTCCAGTTCGTCTAGCTTTGTCACCTGTTCATCCTGACTTTTTCTTCGCTGGCAAAATTGTCAAAAAAATACATCCTTATTGGTACGCCTAAATTAGGCTAGCATGGAAATACATTACAAGATTGAAACCGCTTGCGGTTGATCATTGTCATTTTTTCTAATTTTAACCGAGGTACAGCGATGGATTTTCAACTCAAGGGCAAAAACGCAATCATCTGCGCTTCCAGCAAAGGTTTAGGCAAAGCATGTGCGGCCGCCCTTGCGCAGGAAGGCGTCAATGTATGGATTAGCGCCCGCACCGCGGAAACGCTGGAACTGGCAAAGCAGGAAATTACCGCGATAAGTGACTCTAGCGTTCATGCGGTGGTCGCCGATGTCACCACACCGGAAGGCCGCGATGCGCTGCTGGCAGCTTGCCCAGCACCGGATATTCTGGTCAATAACGCTGGTGGGCCGCCGCCCGGCGACTTTCGTGAATGGGGCCAGCAAGAATGGTTTGATGCAGTTAATGCCAACATGTTCAGCGCCATTGACATGATTCGCCGCATATTGGACGGCATGGTCGAGCGCAAGTTTGGCCGTATCGTAAACATCACCAGCGTGGCAGTGAAATTACCGCAAGCCGAACTAGGCTTGTCAAACGGTGCCCGCGCGGGCCTTACCGGTTTCATCGCTGGTATCGCCCACGAGCCTGCACAGCACAATGTCACCATCAACAACCTCCTGCCCGGGTTTATCGCCACTGACCGAATGCACGGCGTACTGAAGGCAAAAGCTGATGCGTCCGGCACCAACGTCGGCGACTTTAGCGATGGCTTTTTCAACAAACTTCCGGCCAAGCGCCCGGGTCAGCCGGACGAGTTTGGTGCCACTTGCGCCTTTTTATGCAGCCAACAAGCCGCCTACATTACTGCGCAGAATATTTTGATGGACGGTGGATTATATCCTGGGACCTTTTAATAGCTTTGATCTCAAGTAATGATAGATAGATAAAAGCGATCACAATATAGTCTTTCAATCTATTGTTATCTATCAATCATGCGACCATATTTGTGAGAGTAAATTCCATAACGTTGATATGTAATGTCAGCGAGATATTTTGAAGGACATTAAAAAAATGCCAAATTTTGCAGCAGGTGTCGTGAAGTTCCAGAAGGAAGTTTATCCGCACAAAAAGGAACTTTTTGAAAAACTTTCGCAAGGCCAGTCGCCGGAAGCATTGTTTATAACATGCTCGGACTCACGCATTGAAACCGCGATGATTACCCAGACAGAACCCGGCGAACTTTTCATATGCCGTAACGCCGGCAACATTGTTCCGCCGCACACCAATAATACCGGCGCGATGACAGCATCTATCGAGTTCGCAGTCGCAGCGCTAAATGTCCCACATATTGTTATTTGCGGCCATACCGAATGTGGCGCAATGAAAGGCGCAATGAGCAGCCCGGACGGCTTAGAGGCCCTACCTCACATCAAAGAATGGCTCGGGTTTTCCAAAGCAGCTGTTGATATCGTAAAGCGTTTGGGCGCTGACCTGCCGGAAGATGAGCAAATGAGCATGCTGCTGCAACAAAATGTTATCCTGCAGCTGAACCATTTGCGTAGTCATCCAACGGTCGCCACACGCTTGGCAGTCGGCGATCTGCAATTGCATGGTTGGGTTTATGATATCAAGTCAGGCGGCGTATTAGCATACGAGGAATCAACAGGCGAATTCTCCCCAGTCGACCAGCGCTATGCTGCCGAAATGGCGAACCTGGCGGCGGCGCATTCCTGCTCATAAACCTATCAAACGGAAAACGATGATGATGAAATACCCTATTTTCAAGGGCATTCTATGTGCTGCGGCATTGCAATTTTCGGCAGGCGTTGCCGCGGCTGACGACAAAAGCCCATGGCTGGTTCGGGTACGCATAATAGATGTTGTGCCGCAAGAAAGCAGTAGCACTTCTATTGGCGGCGCTATCACCGTCAGTGACAGAATAGTACCTGAATTAGACATCAGTTATTTCTGGACGGATCATTTCGCGACCGAATTGATCCTGGCCACAAATAGCCACAATGTTGGCGCTGTCGGCACATCTCTGGGCGGCCTAGATGCAGGCAGTGTTTCACTTCTGCCGCCAACCCTTCTCGCGCAGTATCATTTCAATCCTGATGGGAAGTTTCGGCCTTATGTTGGTGCTGGCATCAACTATACATTTTTCTATGATGCCGACGCGGGCGATCTGACCAGTATCAGTTATGATGACGGTTTTGGATATGCGCTGCAAACCGGCATTGACATCGGCCTGAATGACAATTGGGCGATTAACGCGGATGTTAAGAAAATATTTCTGAATACTGACGCCAGCATTAACGGCGACGCAGTGACAGCCGACGTTGACATTGACCCCTGGATTTTTGGCTTTGGTCTAGCCTATCGCTTCTAGAAACCATGCACCTAATTACCTGTTTATTCCCAACAGGTATCACAGGCAGGCCACAGGCACATATGTGCCTGTGGCCTTATCACTTTTAGCACTAACCGCTATTGTCGAGCAGTCTCGCTTAAGCCTTGTCCCTAATCCAATACCGCCTTCACCCAAGGGCCGTAGGGCGTGTTACCCAGAAACTTCAACTGCGCCACAGCCATCGCTTCATTTACTGCCTCTTGCGGCCTGTAGGTTGGATGCACAGCCTTGCGCAGGGGTCGCTTGCCAGCAGGCATTGCGATAATCTCAGCGATGGCGCGCGGCACATCCATCGCGTTTGTCGACCGTCGGGTGCCGTCCTCCTCGCCCATTCCAGCCGCTAATGGCCCATATGCCGCAAGCGTCTGTTCCGGCGTGCGGGCCTTCAGGTCGGCGGTATAGCGGTTGCGGTTCACCCAGATCTTAGTCGGATAGCCGCCCGGCTGTATGATGGTGACATCAATGCCCAACGGTACCAGCTCGTAGGCCATCTGTTCGCTGAGGGCTTCAAGAGCAAATTTGGTTGCCGGATAATGCCCTGCCCCAGGAACCACAAGCCTGCCTATTTGCGAGGAAATTGAGAATATTTGCCCACTTCCGGCTGCCCGCATCGACGGAAGAACAGCGCGTATCATGCGCTGGCAACCGAATACATTAGTATCAAAAGCCAGCTTCGTTGCTTCCATGTCCTGAACTTCAACCGGCCCGGTAATTCCGATGCCGGCATTATTGACCAAAACATCAATAGATCCGCCTGCTGACGCAAGGGCCTGTTCGACGCCCACTGCAACACTGTCGTCTGAAAGCACATCAATTTCGATTACCTCAATATCCAGACTGTCAGCTGTCGCCAGCGCCCGAAGTTCGTCAGCCTCAGCACGAGGCATATTGCGCATTGTGGCAAACACCTTTGCGCCGCGACGGGCATAATGCTCAGCGCCTAGCCTGCCAAAACCAGACGAACTGCCCGTAATGAGTACCGACTTTCCTGATAAGTCGGGGTTGGGCGTAATTGTTTGCGCGCCTACCTTGGCAAGCGGGGCCGATGCCATCAGCATTGCAGTTCCGGTCATCAATTGCCTGCGGCTTAATTCAAATCGTTTTGCCACTTGTACCTCCCTTAGGGTTCAATCCATCCGATACACTAATACAAATATTTTCGGCGATGCTGTTAGTTTGGACCATAGCTTTACTTTCCGTCACCTTGCGCTAATTGATAATTAAATCAATAAGATTAGAATAAACAGATAGTATATAGTTTGCAGCCAAATAGCGTGAGTATTTATGAGTGACCAAATTGAACATTTAGATGTGATTATTGTCGGCGCAGGCATCTCGGGCATTGGTGCCGCCTGTCACTTACAACAGAAATCCCCAAACCGCAGCTTTGCGATAATAGAAGCGCGGACCAATATCGGCGGCACATGGGACCTGTTCCGCTATCCCGGCATTCGTTCGGATTCGGATATGTACACCCTTGGCTATGCCTTTAAACCGTGGAAAGAAGGCGATGCCATCGCCGACGGTGACGCCATCCTGAAATATCTGGACGAAACAGTAACCGAAAATACGCTGCGCGAAAAAATCAGATTTGACCGCAAAGTGACAAAAGCTGAGTGGTCAAGTGAAGATGCCCACTGGACCCTGACAATTGAATGCGGCGAGGCAGGCAGCACGGAAACGCTTACCTGTGGCTATCTGTTTATGTGTAGCGGCTACTACAACTACGCGAACGGCTATCTGCCTGAGTTCAAGGGCTACGATGATTATCAGGGCATCGTCGCCCATCCACAACATTGGCCGCAAGATCTGGATTATGCTGGCAAGAAAGTGGTTGTTATTGGCAGCGGTGCCACCGCAGTAACCGTAGTGCCAGCCATGGCGGAAACAGCAGCGCATGTAACCATGCTGCAGCGCTCTCCGTCCTATGTATTGTCCCGGCCGCAACAGGATAAAATTGCCAATGGCCTGCGCAAATTTTTGCCCGCTTGGCTTGCCTATAAAATAACACGCGTCAAAAATGTTCTGCTCACCATTATTTTCTTCAAGTTAGCGAGAAAATATCTGGCGAAATTCAAGGCCCGACTGGTGGGCATGGTGCAAGACGAACTTGGGCCTGATTATGATGTGGCCACCCATTTCAATCCAACTTACGATCCTTGGGATCAGCGCCTTTGCGCAGTGCCAGATGCCGATCTGTTTAATGTAATCCGCGACAATAAGGCGTCCGTTGTAACCGACCATATCGACACCTTCACCCCAGAGGGCATCAAGCTGAAATCGGGCAAGCAATTGGAGGCCGACATCATCGTACCGGCAACCGGTCTTAGGCTTCAAACGCTTGGCGGCATGCAACTGGTTGTCGACAATGCACTTGTCGATATAGGAACCACCACCAACTATAAAGGTATGGGCCTTAGCAATGTGCCTAATTTCGCTTGGACGGTTGGGTACACCAATGCGTCCTGGACTTTAAAGGCGGACTTAACATCAAGCTATGTGTGCAGGTTGCTGAACCATATGGAAAATTATGATTACAAAGTGTGTGTAGCCAAATTGGACGGCGAAGCATCGGGTTCAGAGACCATACTGGATCTTACCTCCGGCTATATCCAACGATCTATTCAGGATCTGCCCAAACAGGGCGACTCGCAGCCTTGGAGAAATCACCATAATTATATTGCTGATCTGCTACACTTGAAATTCGAACGTCTGAACGACGGTGTAATGAAATTTAGTTGAACACTACCCACTGTTAATCAAGGCTATTTTTATCGGACGAAGAACATCCGGACAGATATTTATGACGCGTTTGAAATTCATTCCGGTCGCACTCGTTATTCTTGCAGGTAGCCTCTATTTCTTGCGAGGCGTGCCAAACGATAGAATACCATACCCTGAGATAGGATCTTCTGACACATTGCGGGGATATAGTGGGCGACCTATTCACTACAATGAAGTTCTTGTCGCTTATCGTTCATGGTTTGATGTGAAGGTCATTATCTACAACGATCTAAACGATGTACTTTCAGATCAGGGTTTCGATTCATTGGACTTTGAAGCCATTAAGAAAGAAACAGGTGCGAGCCGCGTCATTCAAAATGGCCATCGGTACTGGGTTCTGGACAAAATAGAAAGCTACCGGGAAACACCGATCAAGCGACTTGGGGGCCATGATTTTCTGGTTCCGGGGTTTGTAACAGTTCCAATTTGGAACTTGATTTCCAGAAGGCCCTACACGGTGATGGAAGTAGAAAGAGATACAATTTACACCTATTTTGCCAACAAGAAAGTTTATCGGCTGATTGATCCTGACGGCAAAGTATTTACGATGCAGGCTGCGTCCAGAAGTGTTGATAAGAACCAGACTATCGACCAACTTGATCGTCTCGGAGAAAAACTTCAGCTACCAAAGGGATGGCGATTCAGGATAGACATACTCAAGGAAAATTTGGTGTTAACATCAGGCGGCAAAACGGAAATAATTCAAGACGAATTTGAAAACACCTATCAACGGAACCTGTCCGACTAACCATAGTGGGGTGACATATCTTATCCACACTCTACTGCGGATGGCCCAAACCAACGGCAAAGTTGCAACAATGCCGTTGGAGATAGCGTCTGGTTTTTCCGGCCTGATTTTTGATCGGAAACTTCTACGCTGACCTAGAATTTAGCGCCGAGTGTGAACCAAATTTTGTCGGTATCGGTCGCAAAACCATCGGCATTATAGAAAGCCGCTTTTACCGATGCGGTAATATGCTTGCTCACTTTCTTGGAAACAAGCACGTCCCACTCGCTGCCGAAAGAACTGTTGCCCGCATCGCTTGAAAAGTCGTGGTAAATAACTTTAAGCAGAGTGCCGCCCAGCCCGGCATCGCCAGGTACTTTATAGGCAACCGATGCATACATATCCTCGAGGCCGTTGCCCGGCGTCGACAAAAACTTGTCCGCCCAACCGTTAAATTTATGAAGCGTTGCCAACGGAGTCTGAAAGGCAACGCCGCCGTCACTGCCCAGAAGTTCATAGCCAATTTGACCGGTCAAACCGCTTGTCGATGCGCTCAAACTGGCAGCCCAATAGTCGGCATTAAAGTCATTGGGGTTATCTTTGTAATCCGACTGCGATGCATATTCGATCTCGTAACCCAGTTTAACACCTTCTGACACCGCGCTACTGCCGACAAAACGGGCACCAACTGTGCTGCTGGACAGCCCAAAGACCGGCGCGTCATTCAAATCAATCAGATAGGCATAAGCCGTCAATTTACCGAACTCAAAACCCGAATAGGTGACATTGATAACCTGAGTATTGGTATCCAGATCACCAAAGGGGTGATCGTTACCGAATATTCGGTTTACGTTCCAGACATAGCCGTAAACTGCCGTCAAATCCTTGAAGGGTGTAAAGATGGCGGCGGCAGCGTCATAGGTTTGGTCGTTTTGTCGAAACCCGACTGTGCCAACAAAGCGCTGGTTGCCAAGATTGATACCCTGACGGCCCGCTTTGACCGTAACGCTGTCATTCTTATATTGAATATAACCCTGATTAAACTCGGTAACATCCGGGTCAGCCACAACTGGGCGCGATATATTGCCGTTTACTGTGTTGTTATAGGTCTCTTTGCCAATCACAAGAACATTGGTACCTTCAACATACGCACTAAACCCGTTCACTTCCTTGGATTTAAACCATAACTTGGTCAGCAGTGTTGAGGCAGTGGCATTCCTGTTGAAGCCTTCCTGATCAACCAGTTCGAGACGATAACGCAAATCCAGACCGGCATCACCACCTGTGAAAAAATTTGTGTCATCTGCTGCATCCTGCGCTGCAGCCGGCATTGCCGCCATCAGTGCAAGAGCACTAACTGAAAAAAATGGGGATGTTTTTCTCATTGTTCAACTCCTTAAAACCATTCGACAATCTGTTTTTAGACCGCTTTGGTCAAAGCAAGCTGACCCAAGTCAAGTCAAGGAGTTTTTTGAGGTGAATTTGTCACTTTTTTTGATGCGATACTGCAAAGGGCCAACCACCGAGTCGCAAACGGAAGAACCTCAGGGGCAAAGCCGGCGAAACCGACCTTCTTCAGGCCGATAAGACAAGAGCTCGCCGCTATCAACATGAAAATACCAAGCGTGCAATGTCAGCGATTTTTCGGCAACTGCCTGTCGCACCCAAGGGTAACCTGCCAAATTTTGGATCGAAAGCAAAGCCCCCTCCATCTCGGCAAGCCGACAACATTCTTCCCTGCTGCTACCGCCGCTGTTTTCAAGAACAGCCCGCTTCGCTGGTTCAAGAATTGACACCCAATCGGCGATATAGTCATCTTCGCCAGCGTCGAAACGCGGGGTATTGTCATCGCTTGCCATTAAAGCGGCGATGCCACCGCAATCGCTATGGCCCATCACGATGATATGCTCCACTCCTACATGGTTCACTGCATATTGGATAGCCGCGCCCAGAGATTTATGGTGCGATAGACCTTTCTCGTACGGCGGCACAATATTAGCGACATTATTAACCGCAAAAACCTCGCCCAGCCCCGCTTGCGTCAGAATTGCCGGATTTACCCGGCTGTCCGAACAGCCAATGATCAGGGTTTTGGGTTTCTGGCCCTTCGAGGCCCAATTTCGGTAAGCCTCGAATTTACTGTCCAGATATTCTTTCCGGAAAACCTTGTAACCCCTGATCAACTCTTCATAGGCGTCCATCGCAATGCTCCGCCAACGAGACCTTTGATTTAGAGGCTAGCCGCGAGATCAAAGCCCGCAATCTTCGCTTTTCCAGCCAGATCCAGCAAGTAAGACTGAATTCCATGGCGAGTACTCCTGGTATGCAGATAATCGCGGATACGATCTTCAACCTTTTCAAAAGGCAGCGGCAATTTGCTGCCCTTGGCAACGTTAAAGCGCTCAATATTCTGGTCATAGTAACGACGACAGGCGGTGCTGTCGGCGGCAGGTGTCGTGACCTCGGTTTCCAGCAACTGCAACGCCGCCGCTTCAATCGCATCTGGCTCAGCACTTTCCTTCAGCATGCCACCTTCAACCGCCTGTTGGCGCAGTAACTCCTGAATTACCAGTGCTTTTGCCGCTTCGTCGCGCGCTGCTTCCCGGTTAGGCGCAGGGTGAAACTGCATCTCCTTGAAAACCGCATCATCATCAATTTCAACTTTGTTCACATATATCGGCATGACCTAGCCCCTCTTTCGGACGATTTGATAACCGGAGCGGAACAGATATTTCACTGGCGCTGACAGCACATGCACAAGACGCGTAAAAGGGAACAACACAAAGATGGTCAACCCCAGCACAATATGCGCCTTAAAAATAGCAGGTTCATGCAGAACAAATTCCGCTGCGCCAGACCGAAAGGTCACTATATGCTGGGCCCAATTGGCCAGTGCAATCATCGAACTACCGTCCGGGTGCTGGGCAGAGGCCGGAATGGTAGCCAAACCCAAAATCAACTGCACGTACAAAACCAGAAGGATCATGATGTCGGCGAAACTGCTGGTTGCGCGTATACGGGGGTCTGTCAGCCTCCGAATAATCAGGACGGTCATACCAATAAAGCAGATCGTACCAAATATGCCCCCAGCCACCATCGCCATAAGCTGTTTGGTTGGTGCACTCATCAACAGATGGTAAACCGGTTCAGGCGTCAACAAACCTACAAGGTGGCCAAAGAACAGCAGAATGATACCAACATGAAACAGGTTGCTGCCAATCCGCATTCCTTTGGACCGCAGAAGCTGGCTTGAGCCAGCTTTCCAACTGTATGGATCCTGATCGTAGCGCAGCACCGAGCCGAGCACCAAAACCGCCACGGCCAGATAGGGATAAATCCCGAAGAAAAAATCATTGAGATACGCAGTCATGTCCTCTCCTATCCAATTGGTGCGGCAGGCGCCGCTGGTTTCGCCTCAGGGCGTGTTGCTTGCGGGCATACGGCGCAGTCGGCAGCGCCGCCTGTTCCATCAAAGGCCGGAGCCTCTTCCCATTCTCGGTCCAATGCCTCCAGGCTTTGGTCCTCGCGGCCTGCATCAAGGGTTGCTTGCTCAATCACCTTGGGATCCACCTCAACGTCAGTAAGGTCGGCGAGAATACGGAAAATATGCTGATAGGGGCTTTTCTTGACCTTCAGCTTCGCGCCAACCGCCGCCAGAATATGAGCCGTTTCCGCCAGCATTTCCTGCGCTTCCGCAAAAGGACGAACCGATAGGTACTCCAGAAAAAGTGGCAGATAATCAGGCAGCTCTCGCTTGGCCAATTTGAAGCCGTGGTTCTTATATATGCCCATCAGGTCCACCATGGCCTGACCACGGTCCCGGCTTTCGCCGTGCACATGCTCAAACAGATAAAGTGAATTCGCACGCGAGCGGTCAAACAGAGCCACATAGTCTTCCTGAATACGAAGAATGCTTCGGCGTTCAAGATCATCCATGAGGGCAAACAAAGGCTTTCTGAGCTTAGTCGGCACCAGCCCTTCCTGCTCAATTGCCTCTTTGATTTCGCCCATATGCTGCTGCATTTCTTCGGTTGGGTATGAAAGCAGTAACCCAAGAAGTTTCAGAGTAATCATTTTGGTCTCCTTACATTGCCGCTCATGGTATTTTTATGGGTCGGACCGCCAAACAAATTGCCGGAACCGTTTGACCCACCGGAACATCCGTTGCCAAAGCTGAAGCCGCATGCAGACCTGCTTTCGAAGGCAATATCATTGTCAAAAGGGGTTTTTCCGGCATATTCCCGGTGGTTGGTCGGAATGACAAAACGGTCATCATAATCTGCCAGCGCCATAATTTTATACATGTCAGCTATGGTGCGTTCGTCGAGCCCAACCCGATCAAGAACGGCACTATCACCGCCACTACCGACAGTTTTCCCGCGCATAAAGGTACGCATCGCCATCATGCGTTCCAGCGCATGCACAACCGGCTCTTCTTTGCCGCCTGTGAGCAGATTGGCGAGATATTTCACCGGTATACGCAAGCTTTTTACGTCAGGCATAATGTCATCACCGGGAGTTTTACCGTCATTGTACGCGCTCTGGATCGGCGACAACGGCGGGATATACCAAACCATCGGCAAGGTGCGATATTCTGGGTGCAGCGGGAACGCTACTTTCCAGTCAATCGCCATCTTGTAAACCGGTGACTGTTTGGCAGCCTCCAGCCAACTATCGGGTACGCCGTCACGTCTCGCCTGAGCAATAACTTCAGGGTCATGCGGATCGAGGAAAATATCACACTGAGCCTGGTACAGGTCCCGTTCATCGTCCGTGGACGCAGCCTCTTCAATGCGGTCAGCGTCATAAAGCAACACACCCAGATAGCGAATGCGTCCAACGCAGGTTTCCGAGCAAACGGTGGGATCACCGTTTTCAATACGCGGGAAACAGAATGTGCATTTTTCTGATTTTCCAGACTGCCAGTTGAAATAGATTTTCTTGTAAGGACAGCCCGACACGCACATACGCCAGCCGCGACATTTGTCCTGGTCGATGAGAACTATGCCGTCTTCTTCGCGCTTGTAGATCGCACCTGACGGGCACGCGGCCACACAAGTTGGATTGAGGCAATGTTCGCACAGACGCGGCAAATACATCATGAATGTATTTTCAAACTGGCCGTAGATGTCTTTTTCAATGTCCTGGAAATTATAATCCTGAGAGCGTTTTTCAAACTCTCCACCAAGTATTTCTTCCCAGTTGGGGCCCCATTCGACCTTTTCCATTTTTTGTCCGGTGATGACCGAATGCGCCCGTGCCGTTGGCGGTGTGTTCACTTCCGGCGAATTTTGCAGATGGGCATAATCGAAAGTAAAAGGTTCGTAATAATCGTCAATTTCCGGCAGGTCCGGATTGGCGAATATTTTAGACAGAAGCCTGAGCTTTCCACCCATTTTGGGCTGAATTTTACCACTGGTTTTACGTTCCCAGCCCCCTTTCCATTCTGCCTGATTTTCCCAATTTTTCGGATAGCCCACACCAGGCTTGGTTTCCACATTGTTGAACCAAGCATACTCAACGCCTTCGCGACTGGTCCAGACGTTCTTGCAAGTAACCGAACAGGTGTGACAGCCGATGCATTTGTCCAGATTGAGGACCATGCCAATTTGTGCACGTATTTTCATCAAATCTCTCCTATTCGGCCGCTGCTGGGGTTGCGGGCTCTTCACCCCATTCGACATTTTCAGCCTTCCGAACCACGACAAATTCATCGCGGTTTGAGCCAACAGTGCCGTAATAATTGAAACCGTAAGCCAGCTGTGCGTATCCACCGATCATATGCGTAGGCTTGACCACCGTGCGGGTGACGGAGTTGTGAATACCGCCCCTGCCACCAGTTGTTTTGGCAACCGGTGTGTTGATGGTTTTTTCCTGCGCGTGATACATCATGGTCATGCCTTCTGGCACTCGCTGCGAGACAACCGCTCGGGCCATAATCGCACCATTTGCGTTGTAAAGCTCGATCCAGTCATTGTCCTCAACATCGATTTTGCGAGCATCAATTTCCGACATCCAGACCACTGGTCCGCCACGGTTGAGGGTTAGCATCAACAGGTTTTCACTATAGGTGGAATGGATGCCCCATTTTTGGTGGGGAGTGATCCAGTTCAAAGCTACCTGTTTGGTGCCTTCACCGTGCGCATCGATCACCGGCGCGACAGTTTTGGTGTTAACCGGGCCTTTATAGACACAGAATCCCTCGCCGAAATCACGCATCCAAGCATGATCCTGGTAGAAATGCTGACGACCGGTTAGCGTTCGCCAGGGTATCAGCTCATGCACGTTGGTATAACCAGCGTTGTAGCTAACGTGCTCGTCCTCAAGACCTGACCATGTTGGCGATGAGATGATCTTACGAGGTTGTGCCTTGATGTCATGAAAGCGGATTTTTTCATCCTCTTTCGGCTTGGCCAAATGAGTGTGTTCGCGGCCAGTAATATCGCCCAGTGCAGCCCATGCTTTTACCGCCACATGACCGTTGGTTTCAGGCGCCAGCGACAAAACTGTCTCTGCCGCATTTACGTCCGTGACAATTTTGGGCATACCCTCATTAACACCAACTTCATCGTGAACACCGTTAAGACGACCCAGCAGGTCAACTTCTTCTTCGGTGTTCCATGCGATGCCCTTACCACCATTACCCACTTTGCTCATCAAGGGGCCCAACGCGGTAAAGCGCTTGTAGGTATTCGGGTAATCCCGCGTAACTTCGACCAAACTCGGCATCGTCTTACCCGGAATGGGATCACACTCGCCCTTTTTCCAATCTGTAACACCTAGCGGCTGTGCCATTTCACCCGGCGTGTCGTGCAGGATAGGCAGCGTGACAATGTCTTTTTCGACACCAAGATGACCGACGCAAAGCTCGGAGAATTTCTCGGCGAGACCTCGGTATATGTCCCAATCGCTACGGCTTTCCCATGCCGGGTCAACCGCACGTGTTAGTGGATGAATGAAAGGATGCATGTCTGATGTATTCAGGTCATTCTTTTCATACCAGGTGGCAGACGGCAACACGATATCGGAATAGACACAAGTGGTGGACATGCGGAAATCAAGCGTGACAACAAGATCAAGTTTACCTTCCGGCGCTTCGTCATGCCAAACAACTTCGCTTGGTTTTTGACCGCCCGTTGACCCCATATCTTTACCCAAAAGACCATTTTGTGTGCCCAAAAGATGCTTGAGCATATATTCGTGACCCTTAACGGATGAGCCAAGAATATTGGACCGCCAGATAAACATATTACGTGGGAAGTTTTTCGGATCGTCCGGGTCTTCACAGGCAAAACCGAGATCACCAGACTTGAGCTGGTCAACAACATAGTCCGCCGGTTTCATGCCCGCGGCATCTGCCGCTTTGGCAACCTTAAGCGGATTGTCGTTCAACTGTGGTGCAGATGGCAACCAACCCATGCGCTCCGACCGCACGTTGCAATCAAGTAACGTGGTGTTCTTCCAGCTCTCCTTGTCCGCCAGCGGCGACAGGATTTCATCCATCTCCAGCTTCTCATAGCGCCACTGGTTTGAGTGGTTGTAGAAAAAGCTGGTGGAATTCATATGCCGAGGCGGCCGGGCCCAATCAAGGCCAAAGGCCAGTGGTTGCCATCCGGTTTGTGGCCGCAGTTTCTCCTGGCCCACATAGTGCGCCCAGCCACCGCCAGATTTGCCAACACAGCCACACATGATCAACAGGTTCATAATGCCCCGGTAAATCATATCCATATGATACCAGTGGTTCACCGCCGCGCCGAGAATAACCATCGACCGGCCGCGGGTTTGGTCAGCATTGGTGGCAAATTCGCGCGCCACCTGAATTACCTGCGCGGTCCACACCAGTGATTTTTTCCTGCCATGCCGGTGTATAGGGCACATCGTCATCAAAAGATGACGCCACATTGCCGCCACCAAGGCCGCGGTCAACGCCGTAATTGGCCGCCATTAGGTCAAACACTGTTGCAACTTTAACCGCACCGTCTTTTGTCTCAACGGTTTTAATCGGCACATTGCGTTCCAGAACACTTGCATGGTCGGTGTGCTTGAAAATCGGTTGATCATTTTCCAGATTGCCAAAATATGGAAAGGCAACAGCTTCAACTGCATCACTGCCGTCGATCAGACTAACCTTTGGCCATACTTCACTACCGTCAGCAACGTTCTTAAGCTCAAGATTCCATTTCTTGCTTTCGTCCCAGCGAGACCCGATGGTGCCGTTAGGCACACAAATCTCGTCGGAATTACCGTCCAGAATGACAGCTTTCCACTCGGCGTTCTTTTCTTCGCCTAATCCGTCCGCCATATCGGAAGCACGCAGCAGGCGCCCGGGAACCAACTGGCCGTCTTTTTCGTCGAGCACCACCAAAAACGGCATGTCTGTGTACATGCGGCAATAGTCGTCAAAATATTCCGACTTTCCAGCGGTGTGAAACTCTTTCAAAATCACATGGCCCATCGCCATGGCCATTGCGCTGTCGGTACCCTGACGCGGGTTAAGCCAGATATCAGTAAGTTTCGCGACTTCAGAGTAATCCGGTGTGACCGACACGGTTTTGGTGCCTTTGTAGCGCACTTCGGTGAAGAAGTGCGCGTCCGGCGTGCGAGTTTGCGGCACGTTCGAACCCCAGGCAATGATATAGCCAGAATTGTACCAGTCTGCGCTTTCCGGCACATCTGTTTGCTCACCCCATGTTTGCGGCGAACTGGGCGGCAGGTCGCAGTACCAATCGTAAAAGGACATACAAACACCGCCGATCAACGACAGATAACGGCTGCCGGCAGCGTAAGAAACCATCGACATGGCCGGGATCGGTGAAAGCCAATGATGCGATCAGGGCCAAATTCTTTGGCGGTATAAACATTGGACGCAGCGGTGATCTCGTTCACCTCGTCCCATTCGGCGCGAACAAATCCACCTAGACCTCGTGCCTTTTTATATTCGCGGGCCTTTTTGGGGTCCGAGACAATACTACCCCAAGCATCAACCGGGTCGGGAAACTCTGCCTTCGCCTGCCGCCACGACGCCAACAGCTTACCACGCACCAACGGATACTTCAGCCGAGCAGCACTATAGAGATACCAGCTGTAACTGGCACCGCGGGCACACCCACGCGGCTCGTGGTTTGGCAGGTCGGGCCGGGTTTTAGGATAGTCTGTTTGCTGGGTTTCCCAGGTTACCAAGCCGTTTTTGACATAAATTTTCCAACTACAAGACCCGGTACAATTCACACCGTGGGCCGAGCGCACAACCTTGTCGTGCGACGAACGACCGCGGTAGGCCTTTTCCCAGGACCGGCTTTCGTCGGTCGTAATACCGTGCCCATCCGAGAATGTGTCGGGCGATTTGGTGAAGTAAGAGAGCCGGTCAATAAAATTGCTCATGATTTTTCTCCGAATGCCGTTTGTTTATGGGTTTTTCACGTAAGCGTTCTTGCGCAGATAGAACCACCAGTTGATCAGAATGCAGATGCCGTAGAATACGGCGAAGCCATAGAGAGCATACTCAGGTGTGGTAGCTTTGATCTGTTCGCCGAATACCTTGGGAATGATGAAAGCGCCATAAGCCGCGATTGCACTTGTCCAACCCAGAACCGGGCCAGCTTGTTCTTTGTTAAAGACCATAGCAATTGTGCGGAAAGTTGAACCGTTTCCAATGCCTGTGGCAGCAAACAAGATGATGAACAGAATGAGGAACGGATAGAAAAATTCCTCAGGTGTTGCCGAGGCGTAGGCTGCTTTCATGTAATAAGCCACACCCAGTGCGGAAGCGACCATCACAACGCTGATAATCTGCGTAACTTTGGCACCGCCCATTTTATCGGCCCACATACCACCAAGCGGCCGAATAAGCGCTCCGATGAAGGGGCCCATCCAAGCAAACATCAGCGCACTAGGGCCATTAGGGTTTGCAATGTGGGTCATCACCCCGTCGGCACCCATAATATGCTGGTAGCCAAAAATCACTTTAATTGCCAACGCTGTGGTGGCTGCGAAACCAATGAAGCTACCAAATGTCATCGTATAGATAACTGTCATCGCCCACGTGTGCTTATTATCGAAGATTGAAAACTGACGCTTGAGGTTTGTTTGAATTTTCCCAGGGATCAGCTTCATCAGGCCGAGGGTTGAAACAATTACAATTGGCAGCACAATCCATTTGTTCAGGTTAAGGCCAGAGCCACCGGTTGCTTCTGGTAACATCAACCACAGACCAAACGCAGCTGTCGCCAAACCGATGAGAAGCATGCCGAGAATTTTAGCAAAGGCAGGTAGGGCAGAACTCGCATCAGGTGAAACATGCTCGTCACGGATAGTGTTCATGCCAAACCAGATAGCTATAGCAAGCGGCGCCAGGAACAACAGCCATACCCAGCCAGCATTAAATATATAAGCATCTGTGCCTGCGGGGATTTTACCGATCAATGTGCCTGAGGTGGTTTTCAGGGTCATGGGGTCACCGCCGAAAAGGGCGAATGTCATTACCAGTGGCACCAGAATTTGCATGGTCGTAACACCAAAGTTACCCAAACCCGCATTCATCCCCAGCGCATAGCCCTGGATTTTTTTCGGATAGAAGAAACTGATGTTTGACATGGAAGATGCGAAGTTACCGCCACCGATGCCAGACAGCAGCGCCATCAACTGGAATTGCCACAGCGGTGTATTGATGTCCTGCAGCATATAGCCAACACCCGCAGCTGGTATCATCAACAGGGCTGTGGTCAAAAACAGCGTGTAACGGCCCCCGGCTATCCGAATGAAGAAGGTGCTGGGGATACGCAGTGTTGCACCAGACAGGCCTGCAATTGCGGCAAGGGTGAACAACTCGGACTGGCTAATGTTAAAGCCGAGATTCATCATCTGAACAGTGATGATGCCCCAGTAAAGCCAAACAGCAAATCCGCACAACAGCGATGGGATCGAAATCCACAAGTTACGCGTTGCAATTTTTTTACCCGCCGATTCCCATTGTACATCATCGTCAGGGTTCCAACCAAACAGGTCTCGCCCCTTTTCTTGCAACTGTTTCACTTGTTCGCTCATTAATCTTCTCCTTGAAGATGCCCCTTAACCTTGCGCCGTGGGGTTCCAAAATATGTTTGCGGCAGGCTCAAATGGGCCTGCCGAAATTCGCCGTTTAACCGCGAAGACCTTCCAATTCAGGCAAGTTGCGGGGGCCGCGCAATTCGGGCACACGCAGTTTTTCCGACCGCTGGATTGTGAAATGCATCCAGGTAAGCGCAATGGCTGTGATAACTGTCAGCAGCATGAAGCAGCTTGTCCATACGCCAATCATGTCGTTCATAACCCCGAAGGCGATAGGTAGGAAAAAGCCGCCCAAGCCGCCAATCAGGCCGACCATGCCACCCACAGAACCCACATGGTCCGGGTAGTAAACCGGAATATGCTTATAGACGGCGGCTTTACCCAGCGACATGAAGAAGCCAAGAATAATTGTAAGCGCCACAAATATTTCCAGCGGAATTGTGACGTTGAAAACAATTGGCCCGTCAATACCGGCAACGGTATAATCTGTCGCGGGATAGGAAAGAATAAAACAACAGGCGATAGAGGCGATGAATGTCCAATACATCACTGCGCGCGCACCGTATTTGTCAGACAGCCACCCGCCCAAAGCCCTGAAGATGCTACCTGGCAGCGCGTAGGCCGCCGCAAGCAGACCTGCTGTCGCCAGCTCAAGACCATAGGCCCCCACATAGTAGCGGGGCAACCAAAGTGCCAGCGCCACATAAGCGCCAAACACAAAGAAGTAATAGAGCGAGAAGCGCCAAACCTGCAGGTTTTTCAAAGGTTCTAACTGGGCTGCAAAGCTCGGATGTTTCTTGCCGGATGCCTTTTGAGCTGTATGAACTGGATCGTCTTTGGCAAAGACGAAAAACAGAACAGCAGTCGCCGCCAGCGCTATTGCATAAACTTATGCCACATCCTGCCATGCACCGCCAAGTGCCACCAACAGAAGTGGCGCGCCGAAATTTGTCACGGCAGCGCCCACGTTGCCCATACCGAAAATACCAAGGGCTGTACCTTGTTGTTCTTTCGGGTACCACCTAGACACGTAAGCCACGCCGACAGCAAAACTACCGCCTGCCAGGCCGAGGCCGAGAGCCGCGACCAGAAACATTGAGTATGAGGAAACAAGCGTTAACAGGTAAACCGCCACCGCGGTTGTGAGCATTTGCAGGGTGTAAACAAGGCGACCGCCGTATTGGTCTGTCCAGATACCAAGAAACAGCCTGCTAAGCGATCCGGTTAAAATTGGCGTCGCCACCAGAATGCCAAACTGGGTATCATTCAGGCCAAGCTCGGCTTTGATTTTGATGCCGATGATTGAAAATATTGTCCAGACAGCGAAACACACAGTGAATGACAAAGTACTGGCGGTTAATGCGCGCCGTTGTTGGCCTACAGTAGTTGTGGTATTCGTCACGGTTCTCTCCTGACAGAAGTTGCCCTTTTGATCGCACCAACTATGGGCGGGGGTCGTCAAGACGCGTTTGACCCAAATCAAGTGAGGAGAATTCAGTGAGTTATGATGTATTTTTGACCGCAGGAGCAACAACAGGCGACCGTCGGGGCAGCAGGTTTTTCAACGGTTTCTGTTGCATTGTCGGTCAAAAGCGCGATATTTGGACGCATCAAGCAAAGGCCGTAAAAACGCGATGGACAAGACATCACAGTTTAAAACCAGACTGGCGCAAGACCTGCTGCATAAGCTCGGCGAAGTGGTGCACCAAATCCAGCGCGAGCGCGGTTGCTCAGGTCTGTTTCTGGACAGCCTCGGGAAAATATTCACCAAACGGTATGAAGCGCAAATTCTGACAACCGATGGTGCGATTGAAGAGTTACGAGCCTATTGCGGCCGTCCTGATGTCAAAGATGCGCTGCCGTCCAGCTTCGAAGCCCGGCTTACTTTTCTACTTGGGAAGTTTGCTGACTTGCCAACCGTGCGCGATAAAATTCGCCTATTGGCAGTGCGATACACGCTAGCACTAAACAATTATACTTTTAATTATACCATCCCGGCCATCGACGCCATGATCGAACTGGCGCAGCGCGAACCCCAGCACAATTCCGCACTTGTTTCCGCATATTCAAACTTTCTTCAGTGGAAAGAGCGGGTTGGAATGGAACGAGCACTAGGAGCCCGAGGCTTTTATACTTTCTCCTTCCGTAATCAGGAATTTTGTGACCGGTTTGTCGCTCTTGTCGCCGAACAAAAAGCCTATTTTGACACCTTCAAGGCGTTGGCCTCGCCGTCGCAGGTTGCTCTGCTACAGGACACGGTCAAAGATTCCGACCTAGAGGCCTTTAGCCAGATAAACAAACTGCTGGAAGACGGCGCATCACCTGGCGAAATCGAGCATTATTCCGGCGAAACCTGGTTTGAACTACTAACCCGCATGATCGACGGGCTGCACGCCGCCGAGGCGGCCCTTGTGGTTGGGTTGGAAGGCGTTTCAGCGCCAAACCACCCTAGAGCAAAGGCAGAGAAGGCGATTGGGGCCACTGGAAAAATGGCAGAATATCGACCATTTCTAAAATCCCTGCCACTGCTCGCGGCACTCGATGATGACGATCTGGACGAATTACTGTCTTTCGCCCAAATTCGGGAATATGAAAAAGACAAACTGCTGTTTTTGCGCGATGAGCCTGCAATTCGCATGTATATTATACTGAACGGTTGGGTGAAGGCCTTTAACGGGCTTGAAACCGGGGAAGAAGCCATCCTGCAGATGCTGGGGGCCGGTGAAACCCTGCTGGAATCGTCGGTTCTTTTGAACATGCCAGCCCCAGTGAGTGCCCAAGTGGTTGAAAAAACCCTGATGCTGTCAATCCCGGCACCGGTTATCCGCCAGCGCATTCAGTCGAGTCCACAGCTAGCTGTAAGCATGCTTAACACAGTATCGCTACGGTCCCAGCGGCTGGTCCAGCAACTTGAACTGTCCCGGCTAAAAAGCGCTCAGGAACGAGTTGGCTGGTTCTTACTGCGTCTTTCACTCAATCAAAAATCCGCCGATGGCACAATTTTCCTGCCTTACGAAAAATCTATCATCGCCTCTTATCTGGATATGCGACCAGAAACTTTCTCGCGCACACTGCAGAAGTTCAAAAAAGACGGCTTTGAAGTGGCGACCGGCCACATCAAGATGCCGGATAACAACGCTCTTTGCCAGTTTTGCGATGCTGAACTCGCCAGCCACTGCGCCAGAGTCGACTCTGAAAACTGCCCGCGCCCCGAGTTTGCCGAATTGGTCTTTCACCCGGACGCTTGACCTGCATCAAACGCCGAACCACGAACCTGGGTAATTCTCCTTCCATTGAGTGCACTACTCCGAAGCCATGGAGCCTACGTCGCGGTCACGCGATAGGGCTGGATGGCCGCAGCGTTATTGCTGCCGGGTTTGCCCGGGAAACCGCCAAGCCTCTCGTATTTGGAAAGGAGATAATTATGCACCTAAGCGATGGATTTGGCCGTAGCTTCAAGTATTTGAGGTTTTCGGTTACTGAAGCCTGCAATTTCCGCTGTAGCTATTGCCTCCCGGACGGCTACCGGAAATGTGCCGGCCCGCAGCCGCTGAATTTGGATGAAATCCGGCGCGCGGCAACGGCCTTTTCACAACTCGGCATTCACAAAATACGGCTAACGGGCGGTGAACCTACCATTCGCAAAGATTTTGACACTATCGTCCGCACCATTGCCCAGCTGCCGCAGGTAGAAAAGCTTGCGCTTACCACAAATGGCTACCGGCTGGCAGAACGGGCGGGCGATTGGTTTGGTGCCGGCATCCGCGGCCTGAATGTCAGCCTGGACAGCCTTGATCCTGGCCGGTTTCACCAGATCACCGGGCATAACCGTTGCAACGACATATTGCGCGGCATTGATACTGCGCTGGAAGCAGGTTTTGAACAGGTCAAAATCAATGCAGTTTATATGAAAGGCATCAACGATCAGGAACTCGATGCCTATATTAAACTAGCGCAGAGCAAGCCTCTATCCGTGCGTTTTATCGAATTAATGGAAACTGGTGATCATGCCAGCTTCTTCCAGAAGCACCACATTCCAACAGATAATATTTCGGCCAAGCTGGCACAGGAAGGCTGGACACCAAAACTCAAAGCCGCCGATGCGGGCCCGGCTAAAGATTATGTGCACCCTGACTATAAAGGCAGCATTGGTTTGATCGCGCCCTACGCCAAAGATTTTTGTAAAAGCTGTAACCGGCTTCGGTTTTCAAGCCTGGGCAAACTTCACTTGTGTCTTTTCGGCGAATTCGGCGTGCCCCTGCGGGCACTGCTGCAATCGGACGATCAACTGGAAGAACTTAAAGAACGCTTGTTAGTCGCAGTAAAAGGTAAAACCGCGCACCACCAATTGGCGAACGGTGTCACTGGCCACACGTCAAACCTGTCATCAATTGGCGGGTAAACTGAAAGCGCCCAAATTGCCCCGTTTAAATATGCTGCATTTGCTATCGTTTATATAATTTGTAATCCCTTAATGAAAATTTCGGCCTTTAGGTAATATAGCTGATACGCGTCCAGGTTTTCGAATGCTATGCTCTGCTCCAACAATTTGCTCAGTCATGCCACCATTCCTGACCTCGTCTGATGGCTCATAAGGATTAGGCAGCTTTTCACAATCACTGATTGATGCAAGCTCACCACTCATGTCCACTAGCTGACGCGCAACAACATGCATGACCGTTTCTTCCCGCTGCAGCATACCAACCACCCCCAGGAAACGCGCGCCAATCACTGTGCGGCGCTCTGCTTCAAACAGTTTTGGCCAGATGATAATGTTAATCACACCGGTCTCATCCTCTAGTGTCGCGAAAATCACACCGCTTGCCGTACCGGGGCGCTGCCGCACAAGCACTAAACCCGCGACTGTCACCAAGCGGTTCGCTGGGTGCTCCATGAGTTCAGAAGCAGTAATGAAGCTGCGCGCTTTAAGGTCCGATCGAATAAAGCTAACCGGATGTGCCTTAAGCGACAGTCTAAGCGTTGTGTAATCCTCAACTACATGTTCACCAAGCGGCATAGTGGGCAGTTTTACTTCCGTTTCTCGCTGCATGGCCTCAGCATTGCTTTCAAGTGCATGCTCAAACAATGGCAAGTCTTCAACTGCACTGCGTGCGCCCGTTGATGCCCCTAACCCCTGCACAGCCCATAATGCGGTACGCCTATCAAGGCCAAGTGAACGAAAACAATCTGCACGTGCCAGCTTTTCGATCACGGCGACCGGCAACCCTGTTCTAAAATACAAATCTCTTACACTGTCGAAACCACTAGTTCTCACCTGCGTGAGTATTTCTGCTTCTGGTTTGCTCACACCTTTGATTTGTCGAAAGCCAAGCCTAAGTGCCATGATGCCGCCACCTTCGGGAGTTTGTGCTGACAAATTGTCAGCTGGCTCGAGTAGGTGGTCCCACGTGCTATGATTGACATCAACGGCTCGGACTTCACCTTTATGATCTCTGAAGTCGCGCACTAATGAAGAGCTTGAATAAAATCCCATGGGTAGCGAGTTCAACAAAGCACACGTGAATGCATCAGGATAATAGCATTTGATCCAGGACGAGATGTAAGCCAGCAGTGCGAAACTGGCTGAATGGCTTTCCGGAAAACCGTAGTCAGAAAACCCTTCAATTTGCTTGAAACACCGTTCTGCAAAATCAGACTCGTAGCCATTGCCAACCATGCCGTTCAGGAACTTCTCCTTAAAGTCACCAATTTGGCCAGTGCGTTTAAAAGTTGCCATGGCTTTGCGCAGTTTGTCAGCTTCGCCCGGCGTAAATCCGGCACCAACAATGGCGATTTTCATCGCCTGCTCTTGAAACAGCGGTACGCCTTTTGTTTTATCAAGCACTTCTCTCAAAGCCTCAGACGGATATGTCACCTCTTCCAACCCGTTTCGACGCTTGAGTTACGGATGCACCATATCGCCCTGAATAGGCCCTGGGCGTACAATCGCTACTTCGATCACAAGGTCATAAAAGTTGCGCGGCTTAAGGCGTGGCAACATCGACATCTGCGCTCTGCTCTCGATCTGGAACACACCTATGGTATCCGCTTTGCAGATCATGTCGTAAACGCCGCTGTCCTCAATCGGCACAGTCGCAAGCTCGTAGGGTTTGCCGTAATGATCTTTGATGAGAGTGAAGGCTTTGCGAATGGCCGTGAGCATACCGAGTGCCAACACATCAACTTTGAGAATACCGAGCGCATCAAGGTCATCTTTGTCCCATTCTACATAGGTGCGGTTTTTCATGGCAGCATTAGCAATGGGGATAACCTCTTCAAGCGGCCCGTCTGTCATCACAAACCCGCCCACATGCTGCGAAAGGTGCCGCGGAAACCCTGCAATTTCATGTGTCAGTCTAATTGCCTGCATAAGCGTCGGATCGCTCGCATCCAAACCAAGCTCTGTTACCCGCTCAACCGCAAGACCGCCCCTACTCCAACCCGATGCATTGCCAGACAGCGCACTCACGGTATCCAGCGAGAGGCCCATGGCTTTACCAACTTCACGAATGGCGCTGCGGGCGCGGTAGGTGATTACGGTTGCCGCAATGCCGGCACGATGCCGTCCGTATTTCTCGTAGATGTACTGGATAACCTCTTCACGGCGCTCGTGCTCAAAGTCCACGTCAATATCCGGCGGCTCGCCCCGGTCAGCAGAAACAAAACGCTCAAACAACAGGTCTATCTGGGTGGGGTCCACAGAGGTAATGCCAAGGCAGTAACATACGGCAGAGTTGGCCGCAGATCCGCGTCCCTGGCACAGGATATTTTGCTGGCGTGCATAGCGTACAATGTCATCAACGGTCAGGAAATATGGTGCATACTCCAGCTCTTTGATAAGTTTTAGTTCATGCGCAATCGTCTTTTTTACTTTTACTGTAATGCCTTTCGGATATCGGTGCTTTGCCCCGGCCCATGTCAGGCGTTCCAATTCTTCCTGCGGTGTTGCACTTTCCCCCGCAGGTTCCTTTGGGTACTCATATTTAAGTTCATCCAGTGAAAATTTGCATTTTCTTGCAACTTCCAGCGTGTTTGCAACAGCCCTTTCGTACCCTTTGAAAATACGTGTGATTTCACTGATATTTTTGAGGTGCCGTTCTGCATTGACGTTTAAACGCAGCCCTGCTTCCACAATAGTTGTGTGCTCGCGAATGCAGGTGAGAATATCCTGTAATGGTCGTCTACTTGGCACATGGTAATGCACATCACCGATGGCTACGAGCGGTGTTTCAGTTTGTGTTGAAACCTGCTCAAGTATTTCGAGCCTTGCGCCGTCGTTACTGCGATACAGTCGTGTTGCACCCAGATAAACTGCCCCGGGAAATACTCTGGCAAGCCAGCCCAAATCTTGTTCAAACTGGAGGCTGAGTTTGTATGGGGGTACGGCAATGAAGAGATGGTCGTCATCAAGACCATGCAGATCTTCTTTGGCGAGGATACAGTTGCCTTTTTCCGCGCGGCGATTGCCTTTGGTCAATAACTTGGTCAGCCTACCGTAGGCTGCGCGGTTTTGTGGAAAACAAAGCGTTTCAAAACCACACGTAAGAACCAGCCTAACACCGACGATAAACTGAATGCCTGCTTCTGTTGCCGCCACATGGCCGCGCACAATACCCGCAAGACTGTTCCTGTCTGTGATGGTGATGGCTTTATAACCAAGCTGTACAGCTTGCTGCACCAGTTCATCCGGATGCGATGCGCCGCGCAAGAACGAAAAGTTGCTTGTAACAGAGAATTCTGCATACCCGGTCATGCGAAAAATCCATGCATAAACCAGTGTGGATTTTCGCCGCGCTCATAAAGACCTTGGCGGTATAGCCAGTAACGGTAGCCATCATCGTCTTCGACACGGTAATAGTCGCGGGTGGGTTCAACGTGCTGTGCAGGTCTTGCCCACCATTCAGGTGCAATGCGTTCCGGCCCTTCTGCGCATACAATACGATGTTTGAGGCGTCGCCACTCAAACACCACAGGTGGTCCGTCAGGCACTTCAGCAATAGCGGTGATGGGTTCAGGGCGCGGAAGCAATGCTACCGGGCGACCCAAGTGATTGTCGCCCTGCAATTGCTCAAGAAAGGCATTCCAGTTAGGCGCAGTCTTCGATGCGTCCGCGACAGGGACCAAGCGTTCTGACCTCTCCGGAATATAACTGGCTTGTGGTATGAAACATCCAACACTCTCACGGCCAAAACGGTTGCTGTAACGATCCAGCAGCGTTTGTAGCGCAGTTTCCATGTCACTTTCGTTTTTACCCGTCAGGTTTGATTGAGTTTGTCCAATACGCTCACACTCAAAAGCGGAAAGAACAAGCTGATCGATACCAAAGCCAACATCATAGGTTTCAGCGAAGACCTTTAGCTTCTCGGCAAACAAGCGCTTAATCAGTGTTTTGTTGGCTGTCAGAGCACTGGTTCTAATCATCACGGTATGAGCGCCGCCGTCTACACGGTAAAGCGTCAGATCAAACCGCCTGGCACCAACAGATGCTTTTTCCAGTGCGGCGATCAGCGGGCTACATAAATTGTCTAGGTTCACTTCCACAGCATCCAGATGTTGGATCGGCTCAATGAAACTGGTTGATACCCGGTAATCTGGTGGTGGCGTGATGGGGGATAAAATCTCACTTTTACGACCAAGTGCTTGGTCAAGGCACGCTATCAAAGATTGGCCATATCGCGCGGCAAGCGGTGCACGCGGCTTTGATGTTATGGCACCTATGGTTTTAAGACCCACTTGCGTGACCCGTGCAGCCGTATCTGCATCAACACGCAACGCTGATATGGGGTAAGGCTTAAGTGCCAGTGCTGTTTTGTCGTTCTCGACGATAGTGAGCGGATCTGCGCTGTGACGACAGAAGGCCCATGCTGCCCCTATTGTGCCTGCAATGGCAACGCGGCTCGTAATACCAAAGCGGTGAAGCCGGTGCATTAGATCTTCCGCAAAGGCCATTTCATCGCCGAACAAGTGTGCACAACCTGTCATATCAATCAGCAAGCCGTCAGGGGGGGCATCGCTGACCCATGGACTGTAACGAGTTAGCCAATGCGCCAATTTCTTTAACGCTGCCCCATCATTCAACGGATCATGATCTGCTACTTTGAGTGTTGGGCTCAGCAGACGCGCATCAGCCAATGACTGGCCAACCATGACCCCTTCATTCTTTGAAATTTGGTTTGCAGCCATCACCCGGATACCGCCCTGGGCGGGGGCGACAAGAACAAAAGGACGAATTAAGCTGTTACCCTGTTTGTAGGAGACGGATGGCTGGCCTGTGCGGCGACTGTGACATTCGATTGCCCAGTTCGGCAGCCATACCGAGACGTAACGTTTCATGGTGCCAACGCACATGATCAGAGCGCGGCTTTATGCCCCTGCTCTTAGTGAGGTTAAGTTGCCATTCAGGGTTGCCGAGCCGCGCAAACGGTCGCTCTTTGGTGGATAATGCCTGGCTGGCATGACTTGCTACAGAGAAGCGCATATCAACGGCAGTGGTTCCATTTGCCCGGTGGGACCGTACCAATAGTGCTGGAATACCAGCTTCAGACGCGCGCAACCTCAGCCGCTTGCTTGCGGTAAAATCATATAGTTTTTCGGACCAAAGAATCCCGACAACTGCCGTTACAGCATTAGACGTGACCGCTTCTTCCATAGCCCATAACAGGTCTTTCTCTGTCGAAAGCGTCACTTTGGTGATCCGTAATGGATCAATACCAAAAGCGGCTAATCCCGGTGCATGCAGGTGCAAACGGTCCGGGTCACGCAATTGACACCAAATGATAGATCCCTTGTTTTTCCTCAATATTGCAGAAAGGAAGGCCATGGTAATGCCCAGTGCAGCAACCCTGTCGCGGTAACTGACTGGCAAGATTTCACTTAAAGAACCATTTTTTATGAGATTAAATGGCAAAGTAGGAATTTCAGGCAAACTATGGATACTTGCACCTGAAATGTCCCAGTCCACTGCTTGTATTTTTTGAAGCGTTTTTTCACCTTTCCTGTTTTGAATTTTGATTGCTGTCATGAGTTGGATGCTTCATATGATAAATCTATTTGTTCTTCTTTTGTTCTAATACTGTGTTTGTAAGAACAGAGTCAACAATGAAACGGAAAAGTGGCGGGGCTTCGCCTCCTCTCCGTTATCTCCGAGTTTCACTGTCGCGAAGCTCTTGGTCCGAACAGTAGGTTCAAAGTTTAATCACAGAGCCAAAAAAGAAACGCCCCAGTCCGGAGGACTGAGGCGCTTTCTTGTTAGTTGCGGGAATAGGATTTGAACCTACGGCCTTCAGGTTACCAGCCTGATGTATACATAGTTAAGCTTTTGATATTAATACATAATAAATTATTATTAAAATAATATGATAGAAACTGTGCTAGCTTGATGTTTCCTAAAACTCGTTTTATGGCTCCAAGGAAACAATCACACCAAATTACACATCAAACAACAATCCAGTTAGATCTGACAAAGAACAGGTTAAATTTTTTATTAGCTAGTATTTCATCATACAACGCTATAACCAGCCAATAGTGCGATACGTGCGAATCATTATTTCATCCGACACATAACTCAATTTGTCCGCGTTACTCTCTCTTTTCCACCTTGCATTAAATTCCGGCATGTGACGGTATCCAACAAGTTTACTAAGTGAACTATCAATTGGCATCTGATTAATACTATGTACGCCCCATGCTAAGTTATCAGGACACTTGGCTGGTACAACAGACCATTTTGCGCCGCACTCTTCCCAATCATCCTCGACGTAATAGCTATTTCTGTATCGCCGCTCAGCCTTGGGAACTGAGAGATCGGGGCCAAACTCACCTGCCACCCAACTAGATAAATACCGGATAAATCCTGAATTTGCTTGTTCAACAAGAGAGCAAACTGTGTCCTTGGGTCTTTCACAGAATACAAGTTCGTCCACATCAGAATTCACAACACAACGCGCCTTAGCTAAATATCGGAACCGAGCGTGTTCCATGCCATTTTGCTGCGTAAATGCCGAATCCCAAAGTCCCGATTCTCCTTCACCTGGCCCATAGGGGAAAAACCAGTCAACAACACCTACTACATCCACCCTCTCAATGACACCAAGCGCGTCGGCTAAATCCTGACTTGAAAAATCTGGAGCATCGTTATTATAGATTAACACCGCATCAACACCGTGCGCCTTAACATAAAATGTCACCCAATCAACTATCCATTCGATGGCATCATACTTCACCATAGTGAACAAAACTCGTTTGCCATCGAAAATTTCACATTCGTTTGGGTTAATTACCCCCTCAAATATTGTTCCATTTTCCATTGAGAGCTTATAATCAGCGGCCGACCCTTTGCCTGACCAGTCCATCCGGAATGTTTTCCTTATTTGTCGAAACGCAAGATCAGCGTGGGCTCCCACCCGGTCGACTGATCCGCCTATAGAAAGCATACAATCATCAAGCGGTTTCCGGAGATTCATCGGCGGTGGCCCAAGAAACCGTAAAGCTCCCGACGGTAGAAAAAAGCAGTCAAAAAACAGCGTATGGAAATCGAACATATCATTGTAATTTGCTTGACGAAGATCCAAGGGACGAGGAGGAACGCGCTGTAAGTCGCTGTTAGGACACAAACTCACACTTGATAGTTTTTCTTTCGATACAACAAATGATCTGAGTGTCATACACGGTCCTGTTCCGTAACAAAAAATGTAAATTAGCACAGCATTATTCGGTTACTTTTGTTATATAATAGGGCGTGTTTACGATGGCAAGCCAATTGTAAGCTCAAAGCATTTCGAAGCAAACGCCTGGCAAAACAAGCCGAACTATAGAAACATCGATAGCGCACAGCACTCAGGGGTTGCGGCGACCGAATATTCAAATCTATCATTGTTTATCATCAAGGTTTTCAGTTAAAAAACCATAGTGGCGTCGTCACTGTCTTCTATCTAATTCACGCAAACTCAATCGGGTCACATGACAAAACATTGGTCAATTCGCAGAAATTTATGGCGCAAATTCATAGCTGTTCGTGACATATGGTTCGGGGAAAAAACAAAGCTCCTGCGCTTTCAATAATCATCCCATTTTATAACAATCATCCGCATTTGCCTGATTGCCTGAAGTCCATCGCGAAGACAGTAACCGCAAGTTATGAGATTATTATTGCGGACGATGGCAGCCCAAACAGACGCTTCCTAAAAACAATACGCGAACCAAAGATCAAAATACTCTACCTCAAAGGGCAACAGGGCCCGTCAAAAGCCAGAAACGAGGCGGTCAACCACGCCACTGGCAAGTATCTTTTATTCTTGGATAGCGATGACACTATTGTGGCTGATCCAACTGAACTCATAAACCGTTCTGAAACACACCCAAATGGCAAGAATGCCGACATCCTTGTTGGACAAGAAGCAGATACGCCCTTCGCGGCAGCTATAGCAAAACAAACGCCATTTGTCGGGAATCTGGAAACAGAACCGAGGCTCGCTCGCATACATTATTTTTTTGCACTTCTATATCGACGCGAATTTCTCAAAGAAAACTCCATTTCCTTCCAAACTTCTTTAACCAGTGGTGGAGATCTTGCTTTCCTTGCGCAAACACTTGGCAAGGCAAGAACCATTTTTGTCGAAACATATGGCTTCTACAGCTACCGCCGACGCGAAAATTCCATCACATTTTCAAAATTAACGACTGAATATGTAAAGTGCAGATTATTGTTGATAAATTTGACAGCAAGTCACTTGGCATCATTCCCAAAAGCAAACCTACTTAGATCCTTTGGCACTTTCGATACAAACATGTATATGGCGAAACGTGCCACACTTGAGTTAGGCCGTGATACGGGACTATGGTTCGTAAAAGGGCTTTCAATCTGGGCACGAGAGAATTTGGCCGATGACGCATTGATATCAAAATGTCTAAATGAGTTTTATGTGCCTTGGACGGAACAGAATTCAACGATATTAAAAGTTATGCGCGATGGCGGCTCCCCCGAAACCATATTGAAAATGATCCTCACAACACTTGAAGAATAATGCCTTAAACGCTTTCCCGCACTTCTTTTAACCAACCAACCTTCCTGAAAGCCTCTTTCAGTATTGCATACTCAACAGGCTTCACCAACGGTCCCATGAACGTATTTTTCCATTTCATATTAATATCTTTAAAATGACACATTATCACTTGCGCACTCAAGTCATTCGGCGTTTTCAATGCCTTCACGCCGTGGATCCGCCATTGATTCTCGATTCCGCAAACCGACGGATCAACGATCCATTTTGTCGAAATTTGATCTTGTGAATCACTCGCAATATACAGGAAATCCCGGTGCTTATGGCTTTGAAAATTACTTGGATTTTCATGTTCCAGATTACCTGAAATCCAGTTCCCTCCAAATCGGATAAAGCCTTCAGGCGCATGAAGTAACAGTTCAAAGATTGAGGCATGTCCTTCCGTGATCACTAATTCATCAATATCGCCGTTTAATACGCCTTCCGCCTGACTGAAAAACTTGTGCCGAGCCTGCTCAAAAAGTCCAATTTGGCAAAAATCTGAATCCCAACCATAACCTCCGCCGCCCGCCGCTGGGCCATACAGATAAGGCCAGTGCCCCACAACCAAAGTATCCAATCCTGTAAGGTGTTGCAGCGCCCGCATAATTTCCTGTGTTGACGCATGCGGACAATTATTATGATTGACCAACAAGGCATTGACCCCATGGTACTTAATATTAAATTCAGCCCAGTCCACGAGCCATGAAAGAGGCTCATATTTGAATAGAGTGAATGCCGTGCGTTTACTGGCGAAAAGCGCCGCCTGATTGGCCCCGGCTGAAAGGGTGAAAATGCCAAGCGCGCCAAAGTCCAGGTTGCAATGTGCTTGGGCCAACGGTCGTGCTAGTTTCAACTCCAAAACCGATACTTTAAACATATGCTTGAGACAATAGTTTGTGACGGGAACCGTGGCATCAGTATCCGCATCAGTTACCGTAGCATTGCCCGCTTCTACATACTCCGCCAAGTTCAACAACAATGGTCCAACCAAGCGTATTTCCGAACCACCATCCATAACAAAAGCATCATAAAACAAACAATGATAATCAAATTGTTCATCATAACCAGGTTGCCGAAACTCTTTAGGACGTGATGGTGTTCGTACAGTAGGGCTATCAGCGCATATAAATGCTGATCCCAGCTGTTCTTTTTCGATAATAATCTGGTTTGTTGCCACTGTTTTTTCCGGTTAAATGCCTGTTTCTATTGTATTGTATCTAGTATTTGCTGACGAGACAAGGCAAGTGGAGGCATTGGCGCACCCGCCTCTGCCTGCTTTAAAATACTGATGATCTGACTGTCCGAATAACGTGACTTCTTCATATGAATCTCCTGCGTTCCTGTTACGAGAAAATTCTACTTATGAGTACCTCTAATTTTCGGGGGTATTACCTCAGTAATTCGCTAAAACATTGAGAATTGATCATTATGCTTCAAGAATTCGAACTATGTCATCAACTGGCTTATGTGCCAGAATTGCCTTAAAAACTGTATCTTTCGTTGCGTTCCAATCGATATAATATTTATCTAAACAAGTTTTTAGTCGATGCTCTGAAATAAGATAAACACGTGTCCATTCTGCAAATGCATTGAGATATTGACATATCTCTTCATGGCATAACTCAGCGATAACACGACGTGTAAACATGAAATTGCGGCTGAATAACACTACACAGCGCAACAGCATTGCTTCAGGCAAATGACGATAAGCCTCAGTGATTATTTTAAAGCCTGAAATTTTAGCCATCGCACTTTCGTGTGTGAGTCTTTTTTGTGACCGAGATTCATTGCGCAATCGATAAAAATAAAATGGCACATGTGCGAGAAGAACATAACGCGCGCGCGATAGACATTGCGCAAGAAAAACGACATCTTCACTAATTGCCAATTGGGGATCAAAGCGAATATTGTGCTTCATTAAAAAGTCTCTGCGATAGAGAAGTGCTGTGAACTCATTCAAGCGCACCAAGCGTGGTTCTTCCTCTACTGAGTAGATCTTTGATGATGATTTGAAAAAGGCTTCAGGTAACGGTGTGTCGCAGCGTTCACCGACGAAGAGGTCTATTCCTGTATTGAACACTCCCTCAACCTCTGCAGCAGCAAATAATGGAGAAATGGAAGAAACGACCTTATCATCGCTATCTACAAATAGAACATAATCTCCCTTCGCTCTTTCAATACCAATATTGCGCGAATACGCTGGCCCCTTTCTCTCGTTGTTGAAGATAACGGAACAATCTGGTTGATTCACCATTGTCTTGAGTAGTCTTGTGTCGTTACTTGCGTCGTCAATAATTATGAGTTCATGACTAATTTCTATGTTTTCGCGAATAGAATTAAGGCATTCAGACAAATAAGAATGATTATTATAGAATGGGATAACGATAGAAATCATCATTGTTTAGCTTCTCATTCCTGTAGGTTTTTATTTCCGAATAGCGCGCAATTGTATGCGTCCGTTGTGCCATAATGTTAATACAAATATGATTTCATTAAAACTGCGTATTGCAACTTACATTCACAACCAAGGTCATTCAGTTATTTCTCGTAAGCAATTTATGTCACAAGAATAATATTGTGACTAAGTAAGCTATGTTAATGATACTTGTTGTAATAATAATGGTGAACGGCGTTACGTTCTGCCGGTTCATATCCGGGTCGATTCCGGTTTATGAACCAATTAGCTGGGGGAGGGGGAAACGGGGGCAGCAAGCACCCCAAGAGGGAGCGGTAGCGACTGACCATGCGTGCGTATGTAATACGCACATAGCTTGCGGAAGCCCTAAACTTTAAAAACAGATAAAGTCTGTCAGGCGAACGCTGACACCGAACTGCCCCTCATACACCGGAACATACCACCTAAAACGAGCAAGGCACCAAGCCCCTGAACACTATGATATGCGCCCAATCTTAGCCTGGTTTTAACCATTTCCGGATATGATTGTAGCAACGATTTGGGGGAGCATGAGCGACGACTATAGCTACAATTCCGAAAAAGCAATCCAAGAACGTGCTTTAGAGAAAAAGCGCCAGGATACTATTGAGAGTGGATTTATTGCGTTTCTCAAATCACTCAAACCAACAAGAAAGCTGTTAGAGATATCTCATATCATGTGGAAACAAATATGGGACTTCCGGCTTGAAAGTGCCGCTTCCGCGCAGGCCGGTGCAACGCGTGATGCTCAAAAGCTGGAACAGAAAATCGAATCTCTACCGGACAGGATTGCGGAAACAACAACCCCCAGCGTGGCCAAAGCCTATGAGAAGCGCACTGCAACCCTTGAGCGGGAAAAGCTGATACTCGAAGAAAAGGCGGCAAAAACCCACAAACCACTGCACAGCTTTGAGGAAATGTTCGAACTCGTCATGCACTTTCCATCAAACCATTATAAAATATGGGAAAAGGGCAACCTACATGAGAAGAGACTGATGCTTAGAATGGCCTTTCTTGAGCGATTGGCGTACCAGCGAAACGAAGGGTTTCGAACTCCAAAAACTACCCTTCTATTCAAAGTGTTAGAGGGTTTCAACATGGCTGGTTTTGGAATAGTGCACCCGAGAGGATTCGAACCTCTGGCCTCTGCCTTCGGAGGATATTCCCCTAAGGAAATACCTAAAATATAGCTACGTTAAGTGGGATATACCGGGATTGTCCGGGATAAAGTGGGGCAGGTTTCGGAGTTACGTTAGTTTCCGAAATTATTTTGGTCGCAATCAAAAACGTAATTTTGAACCAAAAACGACTCATAGCGTCGCATCTGACCAATCGGGATTTAGATACAGATTCTCTGCCGCTGCTACGAGGTTAAGTCCTTGCCGCTTCGAATTTTGCCCAGACCTTTTCGAGCTTTTCAATGTTGAACCCCGGTGCCCGTGCAGGGCCCAGAACGATTGCCTCACTTGCGATAACGGTTTCAATAGCTTCTTTAAGCTGAGTAATAACATCAGGTGGTACAACCAGCGCGCCGTGTCTGTCTGCGTGGACAAGTTCTCCTTGAACCACGTTCAGTCCAAATACGTTTACCGGATTGCCTATTTCTACAACATGAACAAAGCCATGACTGGGACCAACTGAACCCGCCAGCACTGGGAAACCTTCGTCCATCACATCCAAGTCTCGCATGACACCGTTAGTTACGGCGCCAGAAAGACCAAGGCCCTTGTGGACAGCGACATGAACTTCGCCCCACCAACCGGCAATGCAATTGGGGTAATCGATGTCTTCAACCACAACAGCCGTAGGGCCTACTCCGGCAGCCATCGAGTGGAAGTATTCCATCCTTCGCGCACGAATAACTTCGGCAGCCTCTTTAGGCGGCGTTAGGCCCGCAATTTTTGCAGTGCGGGCAAACCCAACAATTGGTGGGTCCCCGGGTTTGGAGTGTTGCATTGTGCCCCGCGTGAACCGGTTGAACCCGCGGCGACCCTCGGCCACTTCGATAGCGTTGCAAACGGTGGGCGTATCGACCTCTCGCAAAAGGGCCAATAAATCGTCAGGTAGTGTAGCTTCGCCGCTCTCCATCACGTCATTCCGTTTGGCACAGTAATCGCGCCCAAATTGCGGGCTTTGTTAAACTCCTGCATACGTGCCAGGACATCCACGCCGACTTGGCTATAGAGATCTAGAAGGTCGACCAGCACCCAATTCTCGCGGATTAAACCATTTTCCATGCGCCAGAAATCCAGGCTCCGCAATAATACTTCTTTGCCCGCCGGCGCAATTCCCATCCATCCGCCACCAGACAGAGACAGGCGCATGTTTGGCCACCCGGTTTCACATACATAATTTCCTTCACCCACCCAGTGAGACATCAGCTCACCCATGGCATCAAGTTTACGGTCGGGCATCGCGCGCAGGAACGGAATTTGGTGCCAGTTACGAAACCCCGCAATTCCCCTTGCTGTACCGATGCCGGCAGGACCGTACCAATTAAAGCGCGGGTGCCAGTATTTCTCCAGCTGCATCACCTTTGGGTCAGGGTTGGCCGGATGGCTGCACAAGTCGGTGAGCATGGCGATTACATGATCACAAGCCTGTTGACCATTGCCAGTTAGCGTGAGCCCATCCGCGCTCATTGGTGCTGGCGTGCATAGATAGGCCCCAAGTTGCGGTGACATTGGCCAAGCGCGCGCCTGCATCATCAACTCAGGTAAATCCCAAATCGCCTGCATTTCAGCAACCCTGCCGTCTTCTATACGGAAAAATTCGTGATACCGCATGTGGGCCAGGTGTCCTGTTGGGGGAATGCCCAGAAGCGGTGCGAGGAAAGTGCCCATATAGTTTCCCATCGCCCCCACCCAATCTTGCCCTTCGGGAGTTGTTCCCGCCATCAGAATCATATCTCTGCGTTCCAGGTCAGGCATGGCAACATGCAATGGGGCAAGGCATGTGTCATAAAAGGCATCAGGGCCGCTCAGGGCGCCAAAAGGGTGACAAAGCCGTAGTGCCGCATCTGACGCAAACAACTCCGACATCGCAGCACGTACAGAGATGGCTTCGAAGTTGGCGGTTGCCGCTCGGTAGGACGCTAGCTGTGCTTTTAACTCAGCAGATGTCATTCAGGATCTCCAATTCAAAGCACACTCTGTTTTTAGGCATTTGTGGCATAAACTAAAAAATCATCATTCTTTGGTAGTTCGTTGAAAGTCTATAGCTCAAGTGAAACAACCACCCGCGCCAGCTCTTGATCAAATTTATAGCTTCCGCTGTAAGTGAAACTGATCGGAGCGCCACGGTTTTCACCACACCGCACCCCTGCATTAAGCGCCTCAACTTTCCACATATCGTCGAGAACAGTGCTGTTCAATGGCTGCCCGTCTACCATCAAATCAATCGCACTGCGGCCCTTGCCGGAGGACTTTCCCCTCAAGCCGACTACATGGCTCCCTGCCGGTATTCGCGATTTTGAAACAAGTTGGGTTTTCTGCTCGCGAGTAAAAACATAAATAAAATGCAAATAGCCGTCTTTCATAAACAGCTCATAACCAGCAGCACTGTCGCCGGACGCTAGCAGCACACCGTTAGCAGGCTCACCGTCCAGAGTAACATGTGCGTCAATAACGAAATTGTACCGGTAAATGTCAGGTGCCGACAGCCGGTTAAGGCGGGTTCTGTCCGGAAAAAAGACATAACTAGGCCGTGGTTTGGGTGCTACCTTGGCATAGAGACCGTCGAGGTCATCGTCGATCGGCAGGACATTGTTAGCTGCTGCTTCGCGGTTCCAAAGCACCTTCAATGCTTCGAGGCGTTTAGTTTCCTTGTCTGCAAGGTTGTGGATTTCGGAAAAATCCTCATCTGCATGAAATAGGGCCCAAACATCATCTTCAAACGCGTCATTTTTCTGATGAAGGGTTACTGCTTTCCAACCCTTGTGCCAAATGGCTCGGTCCCCTGCTGTTTCATAATGCTGGATATCTTTTAGTGTAAGAGCACCAGGATGGTCCAAACTGTAGGCAAGGCTGACGCCGTCCAATCGTTCTGATGGGCTGGCTTTTGAATTCACCATTTCTAACAAGGTGGGCACAAGATCAACAGCGTGGTGATACTGATTGCAAATTTCGCCAGATGGCAAGTTGCCGTTGGGCCAATGGATGATAAATGGTGACCGAGTGCCGCCTTCATAGGTGTCGCCCTTGCGTCGCTTAAGGGGCGTGTTGCCAAGGAATGACCAACCGGTGGAATACAAATTGCTGCTTCTCTCTGTGCCAACATCTTCCAAACCATGCATTTTTTCTGAGACAGATTCCGGATTTATGTAAGCGACCCGGCGCACGTCCAGGACACCAGCTCGGTGATAACCGCCGCCCGCACCGTTGTCGGACATTACTATAAGGATTGTATCATCCAGTTGCCCTAGGTCTTCAAGCCTTTGAACTAGCCGATTCAATTGATCATCAGCATGGGTTAGCATGCCAGCGAAAGCCTCGTGAGTTCGGGCGCTGAACCGTCGCTCGTCTTCAGGTAAGTCGTCCCAAGCCGGAATATCGGCGGGGCGCGGACTTAACTCGGTATTTTTTGGCACTATGCCAAGTTCTTTTTGTTTTGCCAGTCGGCTTGGGCGCAGAGTTTCATACCCCTCTTCATATCGTCCGCGGTACTTTTCAATATAAGGTGCCGGCGCATGATGAGGGAAGTGGCAAGCACCGAATCCGACATATAGAAAGAACGGCTGTTCGGGCGATGAAACCAAATGATCTTCAATGTAGGCAATGGACTGATCTGCCATGTCTTCTGTTAGATGATATCCGTCTTTTTTGTCGGGATAGACCTGTGACTGATTGCGAAATAATTCGGGGTGCCAATGATCAACGGCCGAGCCATGAAAACCATACCAATGATCAAAACCACGGCCGGTCGGCCAGTGGTTAAAGGGACCCATGGCATTCTGGTCGTTCACCATCGACATATGCCATTTGCCAACTGCTACAGTGTTGTAGCCTTCATCCTTCAGCATCTGCGGGAGCATTTTAACATCTTCCCGGATATATCCGCGATAACCAGGCAATGGTCTGCCCCATTCAGCAATATTGCCAACACCGACCCTGTGGGCATTCTGTCCTGTCATCAAGCATGCCCGGGTGGGCGCGCATAGGGCGGTGACATGGAAGTTGTTGTACCGCACGCCGCCGGCCGCAAGCTTGTCGATGCAGGCCGTTTCTATTTCCGAGCCGAAACAGCCAAGGTCGCCGAAACCAATATCATCCAAAATCGCAACAACAATGTTTGGTTTTTTCCCGAGATTTCGCGGCGCCCACGCGGGTGCGTTTCGTCGCTTCTGCGGTGAAATTGTTTCCTTTGTCGGGTCAGCGTTCGTGTTTGCTGATCCGGCAAGCGTAATCGCTCCTGCCGCTGTTTTCAGAACGTCACGTCTTGATATCGTCATTTCCCGTTTCCCGCTTTAGTTAATGCCCTCAGGTCCAACCCAACTCTTTCAGCGCCCAGGGCGCATTCCATATCTTTGTCATACGAGCGACTTTGCCGGCGTTGCTCATTTCGATGGAATATACATAGTGGCTATTCGTTTCTTTGTTCGTTGCTTCCACCGGACCACCATCGCCTGTATGTGTGCCGATAAACGTGCCGAAAAACAGAGCAGTCCTGTTTTCTTCATCGTATGATGATGCATGTAAAACGTACCTACAGCCCGCAAGCGGCCCGTTGCCTAAACCAGCCATCCATTCGCAATATTGCTCAACGGTTACGATGTCCGTCAATGGTTCCGACTGCGCAACAAAGCTGGCGTTAACTTCAACAAAGCCTCGACATCCATCCCATCCCTTAAGACTTTCACAGGCATGAAAGAAAGCTGTGGCTGTTTGAAAATGATTCATGATGACTCTCCTTGGTTCAGCGGTTTTTCAATCACTTAATCCCGTGTAGGCACCCCGAACTATGAATACACAAGCGATATTGTCAGCCATTCCAATGCTCAACATATTGTGGCCGCTTCAGGTGCACTGCCACCCCGAACAACAATCAGGTCGGCTACAGCGTCGCTGACATTCTCGAAGACGCGCTCAACCCCAACAGGAACCGTGAAAAGGTCACCCTGATTTAATGTAAAACTATGTTGAGGTGTCGTTACCTGCAAAGAACCACGATGCACGAACAGTACTTCCTCTTCGGCGCGCGAATGCTCCGGCGTTTTTGCGCCCGCATCCATACGCAAGCGGCGTTGTTGAAAACTATGCGACCACCCCATTTTTCCAGCGGCGATCCTTTCCTTGTCGTTTGCCGCGCCCACCACTGCATATTCATGAATACCTTCAATGCTGGTCAATCCGCCAGTTGGTGCGCTGGACAAATCCTTATCCTGCAAGACACAATTCATCATGTCGTCGACGGATAACACCTGATATTCTTGGAGCTCGCCGCTGCTCATCGGCGAAATTTCCTTGGCGCCTTCCGGTACAATCTCACCGCCAGTAGTGTCTATAAGGCGGCCATCTTCCAGCAAAACCAATCCGTAAGACTTGGCTTCTTCAAACACATAGGGCGCCCAGGTTACATGACCGGCTGTACCGTCCGGATATAGGCCCAATGTCGCAAAAAGAAAGCCATCATCTGGTCCGACATTTTCGAACCCGCGAAATGTGTGGGTGGGAATTGAAATGGTGTCACCTTCGCCCAGCACTGCCTCACCGTCGCCGCCATCATGGCCCCATGTAAATTTCCAGGAACCTTTATGGACAAAAAAGACTTCCTCGGTGTCGTGGCTGTGATGCGAGTTTTTGCATCCTTTAGGTTGTCTGGCAGCACCAATATCAAACCCATGCGGTATCTTGATATGGACATGCTGGTCAGGGTTTTCCGCCACACCTCCACCTATCAGGCAAAAATTTCCCTTTTTATCGCTACCCGGTGTCTTTGCATCAATAAATGCGGTCTTACATGGAACAAGGTCGTCAAAACGAATAATCCTGTTTTTGATGCCTGATGCTGTAGTATTCAGATTGTTAGCCATAGTAACGGTGCGTCCTGATGCAAATTCCGCTCTACATTAATGTCATCGAAATTTGTTTCGAATTCATACTTATTTGCAAAGATAAGGCGAAATAAATTAATTATATTACAAGGAGTTATAGGAATTACTTCGAAGGGCAAAACCAGTAACCATGATTATTATTGACATATTTTGACTTCGAATGCAAATATCTTTCTTAGGAATTCGAAACTGCCGAAATTGGATCAACTAAATGACCGACAAAAACACGCTACCCATTACGATGGTGGCCACCACTGACTTTTCAGACCTGATAGAACCGACACCCGGGAGGCGTCAGCCAATGAAGGGCTTCGACCCCGAATTCGTCGATATTGCCGACTATATTGTGCGTATCACGTCTTGGATATGGGACGACAAAAATGTTGACCTGTGCAAACGCTATTATAGTGACGACGGCATCATTCACACTTTGGCCGGGGAAATAAGCGGCGTAGACACGGTGATCGCCAACACGTGGAAAACATTGGAGGGTTGGCCTGACAGAACGCTGGACGCAGACAATGTTGTCTGGTCTGGCAATGAAAATGACGGCTACTATTCCTCCCATTTAATTACCTCGCAAATGACCAACACCGGCCCCAGTGAATTTGGCTCAGCCACCGGCAAAAAGGCGAGGGTAAGGACGGTTGCTGATTGCCTGTGTTTGGAAAACAAGGTTATCGAAGAATGGCTGATGCGAGATAATCTCGGCCTTGTTTCTCAAATGGGTTTGGATGGTAATACTATTGCTCAAACTCAAGCCAAAGCTGATTTCGAAGCGGGATCTGAACTTCAGGAAATGCACAGGCAACTTGCGGAGCAAACTATAGCCAGGGCGCCCGAGAATTGCGCGCTACCTGAAGCGCCTGAAGGCAATGCTGAACAATTCGCTCAGGCGTATGTGTCGCGACTTTGGTGCCAACGACAGCTGGACAGCCTTCCTGAATTTTATGACTACCGCGCGAGTTTTGAGGGACCAAGCGGCAGAAATCTATACGGGGCTGCTGAAATTGGTAGCTATTTCCAGTCTTTCTTTTCGGCAATGCCCGATCTTAAAGCGACGGTGGACCACGTTGCTGATATTCCCTATCTAGGCGGTGCGAGAGACATAGCCGTTCGCTGGTCTTTGGCTGGCACACACACTGGTGAAGGAATGTATGGTGCGCCCACTAACCAACCAATTTATATTATGGGCAGTAGTCATTGGCGAGTCATAAACGGGAGAATTCGTAGCGAGTGGACCGTTTTTGATGAGCTGGCTGTACTGCGGCAAGTCCACCGAAATCGGTTTCCAAAGTGACAATGTATTCGCTTCCGCCGGTAGTTATTGATGCTCACCACCACCTTTGGGACCTGGGAGAAGTTTCTTACCCGTGGCTGATGGCAAAAGGAGTGAGGCGATTTTTTGGTGACCCTTCCCCAATCCAAAAAAATTACTATCCAAAAGACCTTTGTATCGATGCAGCACCAATCAAGCTGTCAGGATCGGTTCACATTCAAGTGGGCGCGGCTATAGCGGACAGCTTCAAGGAGACGCAGTGGTTACAAAGCCAAGCCGACCAAAGCAAAGAAAAACTGCCAAGTGCCATTGTTGCCTTTGCCGACTTGTGCCGAGGCGATATTGAGGATGTCTTGTCGCTCCAGTTTGAAAGTCCCAACGTGCGCGGTGTTCGCCAAATTGTTGGCCGCCATCCGACTGAAGACGCAGCATCGGGCACCGACACATTGATTGAAGACCCTCGATGGAGAATGGGACTGAGGGTCCTTGAAAGCACAGGCGCAAGTTTTGATCTGCAACTAGTTGCAGGGCAATATTTGAGAATGGTTCGAATGTTGGAAACTGTTCCGAATTTGCCGGTTGCCATTTGCCACTTCGCTTCGCCCTGGCAACAAGATGCGTGGGCTTATAGGGATTGGTGCAGCGCCATGAAACGGTTTTCGCAGTTGCCAAAAGTTGTGATGAAATTTTCCGGCTTCGCCATGTTTGATCAAGACTGGACGATCGCGAGCATTCGCCCTTATGTGGAAGCGTCTCTGGAAATGTTTGGTCCGGCACGCTGTATGGTTGGGTCCAATTATCCGGTTGATGGCCTTCGTCGGAAGTATGGTGATATTTTCCATGCTGTGAATGAAATTATGCTCACTGACGGAGCAAGTAGAGAAGACCGGGCGTTGGTTTTTGCGGGTAGTGCAAAAAGCTTTTACCGTATTTAACTGTTCCAGTTTTGTCGGAAATTATCAGTTAGTGCTTTGGAGCTTTTCAAAAGAAAGCCTTGGTCACTATCAAGTATAAACAGGCTTGCACCAGCGGCTTTCCAACGCGGTATTTCGGCGATAGACGGTGTAAACATTCCGACAGGCTTGCCTGCTTTTTTGCCAGCAGCGCATATTTGTTCTACCGCTGACAGAACCTTGTCGTCCATAGGGGATTCGACGCCCATGGCAACTGTCAGGTCGATGCGCCCAACAAACAGGCAGTCTATTCCGTCAACCGCGGTAATTTCGTCCAGATTATCGAGAGCTTCCAGGTCTTCAATTTGTGCAATCACAACAGTTTCTCGACGGGCTGCCTTCAGATTGTCGGCTAGCGACGTGGTGGTGAAACCCGCCGCGCGGGTCGAGCCTGCGTAGCCGCGCCCGCCAGCGCCGAAGTGGCATGCTTTCACCAATTCTCTTGCCTGATCGCCGCTGCATATATGGGGGGCAACGATTCCGATTGCTCCGCAGTCGAGGGCGTTGAGTATGTGGCTTGGCTCTGCTGACGGAACTCGGACAAGTGCAGGCATTCCCATTGCCCTGAGCACGGCGATACAACTATCCATTTCGCTGCGTCCGAACGGGGCATGTTCAGCGTCCAGGCACACCATATCCAAATCTGTCACGGCAAGGATTTCGCAAACCACCGACGACGGGGTTTTTACCCAGGTGCCAATCAAGCCGTCGCTACGGCGAACTCTGTCAGAAAATGAAGTCACAAAGTACCCCATAATTGCTTTGAAGCGAGAGCAGCGCCCTCGCTCATGGCTTGAAGTTTACCGTAGACAATATCTTCATCAACGGCCCCGAACCCGGCGAAAGTTGAAAACCCGCAATCCGTTCCGGCTATAACGCGTTCCCGTCCGACGATATCTGCAAACCGGCAGATACGCTCAGCGACCAGTTTGGGGTGCTCGATGAAATTGGTTGTCGAATCAATCACACCCGGCACGAGTATTTTATCGTCAGGGATATTGGCATCGCGAAACACCGTCCATTCGTGAGCGTGACGTGGATTGGACGCTTCAAAGAGAAGCGCCTGAGGCCTAGCTTTCAGCGCGACAGGCAATACCAAGTCCATATCCGCGTCGCAGTGGTGCGGGCCTTCATAGTTGCCCCAACATACATGAAGCCTCATTTTCTCTGGTGGGATATTGCGAGTGGCGTGGTTCAGCGCTTCGATATGCTGCTCTGCTAACCTAATATACTCCGCGTCTTCCTTGTCCTTAAACATCATATGCCGCCCCAAGCCAATATCGGGGCTATCGAGCTGGAGCAGAAACCCAGCCGTTATGATTGCTTCATATTCGTGCCGCATGGCATCGGCCAGCGCTTCAAGATAGGCCTCTTGAGTGCTGTAAAAATTGTTTGGCTGGAACAGAGCAATAACACCCGGCGACGCCGCATTCATGAAGCATTCTAGTGGGTTACTTTGGACTGCCGCAGCTTCCAGATTGGCAAGATCCGCTTGCAGTGGCTTTTTATCTTTGACTTTAATTTCACCAACACACATTGGACGACGATACGTAGGAGTTCCGTCCCCCTTCGACTGCCGAGTTAAAAAACCAGGATATTCTTCCAGGTCTTTCGGCGCCTTTCTTGGGCTGTCGCCGTCAAAACCAGTGATCCGGTCTTTGATGTAAGTAGCATAGGATATTTTGCTCATCTCACCGTCAGACACAATGTCCACGCCGGATTTCACTTGGCGTGCAACGACGGTCGACACTGCTTCCTTGATGGTTGCGGCGAGGCCAGTAGGGTCGGCCAACTTACCTTGCTCGTGTGCAAAAACGCCGTCGCTCACCGCTTTGGAGCGCGGCAAACTGCCAACATGAGTTGTAAGGATTCGATCTAGGCTTTTTTTCATGGGGTGGCCTTTTCTACACGTTCAATAAGATCAGCAAGCATGCTGTTGACGATGGCCGGAGCTTCCAGCGATGACATGTGTCCGCAATCCGGCAATACGGTGAGGTTAGCATTTGGAATAAGGGAAGCCATCATCTGATGATACTCCACCGGGCATAACTCATCTTCCTGACCGCACAGCACGCATGTTGGGCAAGTAATTGTTTTCAACGTCTCAAGGCTCTCGGGCCTGGCCATCAGGGCCTTGCTGTGGCGCTCAAACACATCCGCCCCCTGATCCTCGCCCATTTGACGGAGTGTATTCAGCAGGTTTTTGTCTGCCCTATGCACTGCAGCTACGTAGTTAGGCTTTAGTTCTTCCACCAAAATTCTTATCAGGTCGCCGTTGCGAACCGCTTCGATTTGATGAAGCCGTTCGGACTTGCGAGCTTTCGACTCTTTCATTGCGTTGGTGTCAAGCAGCGCAATGCCTTTGATCCGCGCAGATGAGTGCCTCCACATTTCGAAAGCGACGATACCTCCCATCGAGAGGCCTGCCAGAACGAAATCGCCGTTTACCTCATTTAAGGCGCGGGCTGCCATCTCTGGTACGGAGTTGCATGAAGACAGGTCTGGAACGATTACCGATCGCTGGCTTGAAAAAGCGTCAATTTGCGGCTGCCACAACCGGTGGTCACACATCAAACCAGGAACAAGAACCAAGGGATAATTTTGCATTTTCTTTCACGCACAACCAATTTGTACTTCGAATGCAATATACACCAGTAACGGACGAATACTCAATGTATTATTCAGATATTTTAGCTGACGTGCCTTCGATCATGATTCCGGAAAACACGCGTTTTTCCGGTGGCAACGACGGATTTTCAATGCGCTCCATCAACATGGTAACTGCAGCATCAGTCATTCTCCCAACCGGTTGCCGAACGGTTGTCAAATCATAGCTGGACCAATTTGACGGGCCAACACCGTCAAAGCCAACCACAGATACATCTTCTGGTACTTTCTTGCTGTGGCTATATCGCAGTGCATCGATGGCGCCGATCGCCGACAGATCATTTACGCAGATAATTGCTTCAGGTATTTCGCCTCGTTTTAAGCGGATATCTTCAATACCGGCACCGCCGCATTCATAAGAATAGTCGCCGGACACACTGGTAATGTCTGCAATGCCGAGTTCCTTCAGTCGGTCCATGGTCGCGGCCATACGTTCATGTGCGACGACCGAATCTTCCGGACCTCCAATGATGCCAAACCTCTTATGCCCGGCAGCCACCAGATCGTTGACGAGATGGCGTGCCCCTTCGGCCTGATCACAACACACGGCATTAACAGCTAGACTGGTATAAAAACGATTGTAAAAAACCAACGGTTTGTTGCGCCGGTTAAATTCTGCAAGCTGTTCATCTGTCAGTTTCACTGCAGCGATAACGCCGTCCACCTGATACTGCCATATCTGCTGAAGAGCGGCTTCTGTTTTACCTTCACCCTCAAGGGCAAATAAAAGAACCCTGATACCTCGGTCTGAAAACTGCTGGCTGAGTTGCGACAATACCTCAGGGTAATAGAGGTTGGTTAGATTGGAAATAATCACGGCGACTAGATTTGAACGGCGGGTAAGCAGGCTGCGCGCTATAGCGTTAGGCTCATAACCCAGACTGTTGGCGGCCTTCATCACCTTGTCGCGCATTTTTTTAGAAACGGAAGCGCCCGGCTTGAAGCATCGGGAAACCGCTGACTGGGATACACCGGCCACGCGCGCTACGTCATAAGAGGTCACAGCGCGCGCGTTATCCGGATCGTTCAGCGCATCTGATTTATCTATGTTCTTCCCCGCCATATCGCCTCAATCTGATGTCGGCCTGTTCTTTATGGCCCATGAAACCTTCGAGGGCGCACAGCCGAGAACAATATTCCCCCACAAGGACCGAAGCGCTTTCAGTAACACGCTGATATGTGCATGTCTTTATGAACTTACCGACCCATAGACCGCCAGTATAACGTGCCGCTTTCTTTGTCGGCAAGGTGTGATTTGTACCGATCACCTTGTCCCCGTATGAAACGTTTGTTTCGGGGCCAAGGAACAGCGCCCCGTAGTTGGTCATATTGGTCAGAAAATAATCAGGGTCTGATGTCATGACTTGGACGTGTTCGGATGCAATGTCGTCAGCGACCTGCACCATCTCCTCGAGCGTATCACAAACAATGATTTGGCCGTATTCCCGCCACGCCTGACCTGCGATGTCAGCTGTGGGCAGGATGGTGAGTTGGCGATCAACTTCTTTAACAGTATCTTCAGCAAGCGCCTCGGAATTGGTCAGCAAAATTGCAGGTGAATTAGGGCCGTGTTCGGCCTGCCCAAGCAAATCGGCAGCGCACAACTCGCCGTCCACGCTGTCATCGGCAATCACTAACGTTTCAGTTGGCCCGGCAAACAGATCAATGCCTACCCGCCCAAACAACTGACGTTTAGCCTCGGCAACAAATGCATTGCCCGGCCCAACGATGAAATCTACAGGCGCAATGCTTTCAGTACCAAGCGCCATGGCGCCAACGGCCTGTATGCCGCCAAAACAATATATTTCGTCGGCGCCAGCCATATCCATTGCCACAACAATGGCCGGGGAGGGGCGCCCACCAAACGGCGGCGCAGCTGCAATCACCCTCGGCACACCAGCTACCTTGGCTGTAACTACGCTCATATGAGCACTAGCCACCAACGGATACTTGCCGCCAGGCACATAACAACCGACCGAATTCATCGGGATATGTTTGTGACCGAGCGTTACACCGGGCAGGGTTTCGACTTCTACGTCTTTCATGCTGTCTCGTTGGGCCTGGGCGAAATTGCGAACCTGTTCTTGAGCAAAACGGATATCATCCTGATCTTGCTTGGATACCTCGTCGTAGCATTTGGCTATTTCCTCAGCAGTAAGCCGGTACGAAGGTGGTGACCAGCTATCAAATTTTTCAGAGTAGTCACGTACTGCCGCATCGCCGCGCTTTTCAATGTCGGCAAGAGTGTTTTCTACGATCTGTCTTACTTTTGCGTCATTGTCTGCAGCCACATCCGCGGCAATGCCTTCTTTATGATAGCGTATCACTTTTTGACTCCTGAAAATTGTGTTTAGCGCGAATGGTCATGCCGCCATTTTGCGGCGTGCCGATTCGCTAAATTTGCGCGAACGTAAGATATTTTGCATTCGAATGCAATAATTCAATTAGAGAAGACTTATACTGAACATCAAACCGCTACTGAGCGGTCCATCCGCCGTCGACGCGCAGGCTGTGTCCGGTGACCATCGCTGATGCGGGGCTGGCCAGATAAAGGACAGCATTTGCCACATCTTCAGGCTTCCCTACATGCCCGAGCGGAATCATGCGATCGACAAAAGCCTTAAACTCAGGTTCCTCAAACATCGGTTTTTCATCGGAGTTTCGGTGAAGGTGGGGGCAACAGAATTGACCCGGATACCGTTTGGTGCCAGTTCTACGGCCATTGCTTTTGTCAGTCCTTCAATCGCATGTTTTGTCATACAGTAAACAGTGCGATTGGGGGAACCAACATGTGCCATTTGGGAAGACATATGAACGATAGAACCGCCACTGCCTGCGTCCAGCATTACCCGCACAGCAGCTTGGGCCACTAAAAATGCCACTCGAACATTGAGTCCCAGAACAGCGTCCAAGTTTTCCACGCTAACTTCTTCGAAAGGCTCAGGCCGGTTTGTTCCAGCATTATTTACCAGGATATCGAGTGCGCCCAATGATTCGAATTTATTCAGAAACGCTTCGGATGCGACATCAAAGACCCACCCTTCGATGTTAGAGTTTTCTTTTGAAAGGTTCTGTAAATCCTCTTCTGTTCGGGCAACCGCGATTACGTGTGCACCGTATTCAGCGAGGATAAGCGAACAAGCTCGGCCTATCCCTTTTCCGGCACCGGTAACCAGCGCGGTTTTTCCTGTTAAGTCAAATGGCTCGCTCATAACACGCCTCGTTCCTGGATGAAAATTTGCACTTGATCTTCGAAATAAGTATAACTATTTGCATTCGCATTCAATATTATTGTTACCACGAATACATTAGCGTCGAGGGATTGAAATGATGCCGGGCACATTTAAAATGTTAATAATAGCTGTGGTGACAGTATCGTCGCACCCATCCGTGCAGGCGTGGCAAAAAGATAGCAGTAGCCTTCATTCCTCTTCTAACCAGGGTCAGGTTTCTTTGTATGAACTGACTGTGCCAAAACTCCGAGAACGCCAATTTGGTTCTCGGCTTGAACCTGTAGTGCTCCTCGGATCCTACAGGGGCGAGAGCGACTATTCCAAAATTTATTCAAGCGATGGAAGCGCGCCATACAATAGTTACCTTGCAGCATATCGATCTGATGGATTGCGTTTGTACACACGCGTAGACATCCCGGCATCGCCCGCCCCAGCAAATGGGTACCCCGTACTGATCTTCACCCATGGTTATGTAGGAATTGCGGAGGCTCCCAATTTTCATTTCAGCTACACTGATAAATCAATGTATGCGGAATTGATCGACGCCTATGTCGACGCCGGATTTGTTGTGTTAACGCCTGGCTACCGCGGCCACGGTGTTGCGAATGGCATTCAGGCGGACGGCATCGACTATATGGAAAAGTGGGATAACGGAAGTTATGTTAGCCCTATATTCTATGCCATTGATGTTTTGAACCTGCTTGATGGTGTCCAGTCACTGGAAGCTCTTGAATGGCCTGGCAAACAAGACAAAATCACCGTAAACTTGGAAAGAATATCACTCGCAGGGCACTCGCAGGGCGGCGACGTCGCTCTGAATGTGCTGGCGGTTGCCGGAGAAGGATCAAAAGTCAAAAATAAAATTCGAAGCGCATCAATTTGGTCTGGCACATTTCCAGACCGCATGACCCAAGCCGAAACATATTACCCTATGCAATCTACACCCGAAGCCTTTACTGGTGGTGATGGAAAATGGACAGGAACAGCCGCCGGTACGGACGGTTCCTTCAATCCTAATTTTATATTTGCTTATCCGTCGGACTGGATTGAAACCCCTCACGTTAAAGATTGGACGTGGCAAAAGAAAACCTGGTTTCGCACCAATGTGGGGGACGCGTTGGTTGTTAAATTCGACGAAATGTATGACGCCCTTATCAATTACACCACCGACGTAGATAAACCACAATATCACATCAGCAAAAACGCTGACGGCAAAACTACCATTTCACACGACCCAACGGTGCTAAACTTGATGAACTCCCTCGGCGCTTTCCAGCATGCCCAGTATCTCACAGAGCCGCTCAATCTGCACGTGCCTGACCAGGATTTTTATTCCTTGCCTGAGTGGAATGAAAACCTGTGTAAGCGCGTCGATGCCGCAAACGGCGATTGCCGCCTCTATATTTATCCTCAAAACAACCACGGCCTTCGTCTATCATCACATGCTTGGTTCTCAGGTCCAGCAGCGCCGGAGGGCTACCGCTTGATGATTGAACGAGATATTCGTCATTTCCGGCAATAGCAGACGGGAAGCTCTATCAAAAACTATTCGATAGTCAGCGTAATCTCAGCCATAAGTATCGAATTGCATTCGAAGTCAAAATGTGCGAACAAATATGATATGAAAAGCTGGTGCTGCCAGGGCGTTCACATACAGGGGAAGTGAAAGTGTCAAATATTGTTAGCGACTTCGGCATTCTGAATTGGTCTATCATCTTTATGTATTTGATTGGCAACCTGCTACTTGGCTGGATTATGAGTAAGAGAGTAAGCAGCGCAGAAGATTATTATCTTGGTGACCGTTCTGCACCTTGGTGGGCGATTGGTATTTCCGTAGTCGCAACATACGTTAGCGCCTTGTCCTTTCTTGGTGGCCCCGCGTGGGCATATGGTGACGGCATGGCAGCCCTCGCCATTCATGTGAACTATTCAATCGTAATTTTTGTTTGCATCGTCTTTTTCATTCCGTTTTTTTACAATAGCGGCGTTGCTTCAATTTATGAATATCTCGAACGCCGGTTCGGCGTGGCATCCCGCGCCGTGATGGGCATCACCTTCATGTTCACCATGGCGATTGGCGCAGCTTCTATCCTCACAGCAACAGCGATAGTCGTGACATTTGTAACCGGAATGAGTACCGCCTCGGCGATCCTGTTAATGACGAGTATCGTGCTTGTTTACACCCTGATGGGGGGCATGAACGCTGTTATTTGGACCGATGTATTGCAGGGCATAATCTTGCTTGCGGGTGCTGGCATAATTTTGATGTATTTGCTTGGAGAGGTTAGCCCCATTGGTGGGGCGCTGACCTTTCTGCAAGAAAACGGGAAACTAAACCCGATCAATACAGATTTGGACTTTTCAATCCCGCCGACAATCTGGGCAGGGGTATTTGCCATGACTTTGTACCATATCACTGTATATGGTGCCAATCAGTTCATGGTTCAGCGCGCCCTGGCAGCGAAGACAATTGGCGACGCCAAAAAGTCCTATATGATGATGGGGTTTGCGGCATTCTTCCTTTATTTCATTTTCTTTTTTATTGGTGCTCTTCTCTACGTGCACTTCGAAGGCAAACCGTTTGCACAGCCCAACGAAATCATTTTGGTATTTGCAGAAAGCTTGGCAATTCCTGGTCTGATGGGGATCTTGGGTGCTGCAATATTATCAGCTTCCATGTCATCCACATCGTCAGCTTTCAATTCACTAGCTACCATCTCGGTGACTGATTTTTATCAGATGTTCTATAAAAAAGATGCTGACGAACAGCACTATCTGAAGGCCTCCCGTATTTTCACCGTTATCTGGGCTGTGGCCGTTATCCCATTGGCTATCGCCTTTGCGTCCAGCAAAGGGTCCATTCTCGAGATCATGTCTTCCGTTGGGTCGTATGTTATCGGCGCAAAACTCGCCATGTTCGGGATGGGTTTCTTTTCCAAACATGCGACTGAACGCGGTTTGCTAATCGGTGTCGCTGCTGGTTTGATTGGCTTAATGTTTATCGTTCCCATCGATCAGTTAAAGCCGATAGTAGACCCGCTTTGGGCGGCAGCTGGTGCAGAACGCCCGGTAATCGCTTGGCCTTGGTTTGCTGTTATCGGTGCCACAATAAACATTGTCGTAGCTTGGTGTGCCAGCGTTGTATCAACTGGTTTTCAAAGCGCTTGGCACGAACATAGTGTTCCCGGCCAACTTAGAAAGTTTCGGGAAGAAAACCTCAACACAAAACCAGATGGTTGGTATATTGTGCCAGGTAAAGTAGAACCAATTGTCTGGGCCCTGCCGGTGTTTTTCCTTGCAACCATCGGATTCCTTGCTTGGTTTGGCACGCTTGGATAAAATAAGATTTCCTTATAGAACAGAGTATAGATGGCCAATTTTCAAAGCGCTAAGCAACTGGTGCGCCGGTATTATCAAGATTTTGACGGTGCGGCGACTGATCAGTTAACCCCGACGCTAAAAAAATATACTACTGACAAGTATCCTTGGCGCGGCATGCATCCTTTTTATGAACAAACAGGCGCTCAGTCTGTTATTGATACATTCTGGCGACCATTTCAAACCGCTTTCACGCATTTGCAACGCCGCGAGGATATTTTTTTTGCAGGAAAAAATGACTGTGATAACGGCCAAAGTATTTGGGTTGTAAGCGCCGGAAACTTAATGGGGTTGTTTGACCAAAATTGGCTAGGCATTCCCTCAACCGGAAAGATGGCTTTCTTGCGCTATGCGGAATTCCACCGAGTAGAAGACGACAAGATAGTCGAGACAGCATTATTTTGTGACATATTATCAGTCATGCATCAAGCGGGGCATTACCCTCTGCCACCCATGACTGGTGCACATTTTATTTATCCAGGACCTCGCACCCATGATGGGTTGCTTTTCAATGATTCCGATCCCCTAGGCACCGCGAAAACCATGGCTCTTGTTAACCAGATGGCGGCAGACTTAAATGCTCTGAACATCTCGGGTGAGGATCTATGCCCACCAGAATATCTGGCAAGGACCTGGCATGAGGATATGATCTGGTATGGCCCTGCCGGTATCGGCGCCAGCTACACCATTGAGCGGTATCAACAGCAACACCAATATCCATTCAGAGAAAACCTTGCAGACAAAGTTTACAATGGCCATGTGGCTCGAGTTGCCGAAGGCAACTATTGTGGTTTCTTTGGTTGGCCAAATTTGAATAACAGAAACAAAGGTGGTTTTTTAGGTTTACCCTCCAGTGACAAGCAGGCCCCCATGCGCGTTGTCGATATATACCGACGTGATGGGGACAAGCTGGCCGAAAACTGGATCTATATTGACCTTCTGCACTATCTTTATGAACAAGGTCTGGATGTGTTGGAACGTTCGCGCAAGGTCAATAGGACGAGCTAGTACATCTTCACGCAATTCACGGTGCATATATTGCCTGTTTTTTGAAATCGCCGCCTACACCCATCAAGCAATGATCACGCTTTTAAATTTTGGATATAGGTTGTTGTGGAGCTTTTCGGTGTTTGCCTCGTTGAAAATCCACAAAAAAAAGAGAGGGCAATGCCCTCTCTTTTTTCTTTTCAGCCATAGTCTTTTGTTAGAAACGAGCCTTGAGTTTGAGGCCGTAGTTACGAGGGTAAAGGTAGGACGTTTGAACAATGTCATCACTGTTGTTATTGCCCCGAGCCAAAACTGCAGCGTTTTCAATGTTCTCTACGAAGACTTCGATCGAGTAATTTTCGTCCGGCGCATCCCAAATCAACCGTATGTCGGTTTTTGTGTATGATTCCTGATCATGAGCTGGGTCGGTTGCAAATAGGTTCGATGTATTAAACCCATCTGAATAGTAGAACTGCACGTACGGTGTCAGTGTTCCCTTGCCGCCCAAATCAACCCTATAAGCCGCACTTCCTCCGAAAGTCAGCTCAGGTGACCAAGGTGTCCGGTTACCTGCCTGATCAACAAACGGCGTGATAGCACCGTTGTAAAGCTGGTATGGATTGCCCTGTCCAAATGTCCCAAATTCTGAATTCAAATAAGCAACATTGGCTGACAGAGTAAATTCAACGGTTGGCTGCCAGATAGCATCCATCTCAATACCCCAGGCTTCAATGTCGCCGCCGTTTGCACTGAAGGTTTGTGCAATACCGTTTTCATTGCGCTGCAGCTGAGTCAACAAGTTGGTATATTCCGTATAATGGAAAGCACCATTTAACTGCACAGTGTTTTCAGCAAACCTGCTGCGGAAACCGCCTTCAATCACCCTCGACTTCTGTTCGTCTGTTGACGTCGTCGTGCTGGCCGATCCCGAGAGGTAACCGGTACCCGCAGTTGCATACAACATGACATCGTCACTGACGTCATATTCAACCCCGGCACGCCACGTGAAATTACTAAAGTCGGCCGCGTCGCTGCTTTGCAACGCGTTGGCACTCGTAATGGCGTCACCGGCGTCACAGTTGTATGTGAACAAATCAATCGCGTTTTCCGGCAGCACGGTAGGCGAACTGCCCGCAACGCCGTCTACAACATTCACTACCCGATCAACAGTTCCATCACCGTTGGTATCGCCTGTAAAGTTGCTACCGCCGCACCGAGCTGATTTCGACTCGTCATTGTAACGGAGACCACCAATAACTCTAAACTGATCGGAGAGTGAGTATTCCGCCTGACCAAAGATACCGAAGTATTCCGTATCTACGATCACATTGTTAGCGAAAAAGCCGCCCAAATTGGTATTCTGCGAAACGATATCGGTACCGATCAGCCTCGTGAACGTGCCCAACGGGGTTGTAATGGTTGGGCGGGTTGAATCGTCCCGCACTGTCTGTTGGTAGATGTAGAAGCTTGAGCGATCTTCAAGATCGGAATAGTAAGCGCCCGTTGTCCATTGCAGAGCACTGTCGTTGTCGGACGAAAATTGAATCTCCTGCGTCCAGCCTTCAGATTCCTCAATATATCCACCGTTAGAATTCTGTGTAGGGCTGAAATCAAAGTCAAAATTGATATCATTTGTGAAGTCTGTATAGGAGGTGATCGACTTGAAGATAACGCCGTCGAGATCATAGTCGATATGGAGCGACAGGACATCTTCGGTCAAGTCAACCGGACGTACATAATCCTGGCTAACCACCCAAGGGTCTCCGCCGGGCCCGTTGGCCGCTGTACCTCGACCGCCTGAGCCTCTGACCGGGTTTTCGCAGTTGCGGACTGAGCCAAACGGATCGGTGAGACCATCGGGCGTTTCATTGCGGCAAAGGAAGGTATAGCCGAACAAGCCAGCCTCGTTGCCATCTTCAGTAATGTGGGAGTAGCGCGCGATGATCTGGAGGTCTTCGGAGGGCTCGAGCAAGAGGGACACCCGCACACCTTTGTCATCTTGAGCGCCAAGATCTGGGCCAGCTAGATTTTCAATGTGCCCATCACTTTTATCAACGAATCCAGCAACGCGAAGCGCAACGGTGTCACTAATGGGTGCATTGATAAAAGCATCAGTTTTAATCCGGTCAAAGCGCTGGTAACTCAAATTAACACCAGCGCTAAAGTCGGTGAGGTCGGGCTTATTGGTGTATACATTCAACGCGCCAGCAAATGTATTCCGGCCATACAATGTGCCTTGCGGGCCGCGAAGAAATTCCACGCCGCCGATATCGAAAAACGCTCGTGTCTGCTGCGACGCTCGTGCTTTATATACACCGTCAATGAACGCACCTACAATCGAGCTATTGTCACCAAAAGTATTGGTTGAGTTGGCACCGCGAACGTTGAATTTTGCATCGTTACCTGCGAACGAGAAATTCACACCTGGCACCAATAGCTCTAGGCGCGATACATCATCGATACCGCCAAGCTCTAAAGCCTCTTCATTAAATGCCGAAACCGAGATGCTGACATCCTGCAAATTTTCAGATCGTTTTTCAGCAGTAACGGTGATTTCTTCAATACCGACATCGTCATTTTGTGCGTTTTGTGCAACTACGCTGGTCGATATAAGAACAGTTGACGCGGCAAGTGCCGCTATATGCCTTGCTTTTAATTCTTTTGAAAACACTGATAGTCCCTCCCTAATTCAGCTATTCTCGAAAATGATCATCTTCAATTTCTTGGTTCTAACCGCTTCCAAGTAACTTTGACTTCGAATGCAATTTTTTTGATCTTATGGCTATTTGACTTCGAATGCAATTTAAAAATCTGGTTAAGATATGCCTGTAGCAAAAATATCACTACAGTGAGGCCTCGCCGCACCCAAGCAACTTGAGAAAGCCGTTACAGATGCCGGCTATTATCCATTTCATGAACAACTTGTTACAATTTGCCTCTGTCCCAACATATAGAGGTGCTTGGCACAAACTCCGAAACAACTTGCTTACTAAAATTCCGGAACCCTGTAGATAAAAAAACTCTGTGAGTGAGACGTTTTGACGTTAGTTTGGAACTAGGGCTTAAGTCTGCCCGTAGATATACCTTCGATGAAGTTTGGGTTACTAGAATAGGATTTGAGTCTGATATATATCAGTAACCATCTGATTTAATTATATATTTACCCCAAATAAATTTCTGTGTGCAATTTTTGTGTGAGTCTCAAGAATCGGAAAACTCATTTTAGAGCTCGTTAGGAGCTTGTCTTCGCATTTAGGGCGTTCAATTTGGCCTGCAGTACACCGGCAAAAAAACTCCTCACAGGGAATATTGCTTTCACAAAGGAGGGAGTATGCGCCTCACTCCGTTTTCAATTCTGTAAGCAAATAACATCTTGTCAGGAGGCCGGTAGAATGGGCTTCGCACATTGGGCTGCAGTTTTTCTGGACCGATACCGGCTTGCGGTGATCGGAGTTGCAATATTACTGACCCTGACTAGCCTCATCGCAGCTAAAAGCTTACAAGTCTCCACCAAACTGGAAGCGCTGATGCCCGAAGGAGCAGCCAGCATCACAACTCTGAATAATGCGCTCGAAAAAGCGGGTAGCTTTGCGTCAATCCAGATTGTGATTGAAGGCGAAGACAAAGTTGCGATCAAATCAGCGTTGTTCGTACTTGAAGCTGTTGTTCGCCCACTTCCGTGGAGTGAAAGCGTCCAGTATTACGAAGACATCTCGGTCCTTGAACAGCACAAACTACTGCAGCTGGACGTAAGTGAGCTTGAGAAGATTGAAATGGCGGTGGAGCAGAAAATGCTTGCCGCAACAGCCAACGCATTTGAGAAAAATACCGGGATACCTATTCGGATAACCCTAACCGGCGACAATGCATCAATCAGCAGCGCGAGCACGGAGAACGACAGCCTGGACGTTAGCCTTTCGGAAAAGATTGAAACCAAGCGCCTGTTTGCCTCGCGGGACGGTCGCGCTCAAGCGCTCATCATTTGGCCAAAGCCTGGACATGAAGGGCTGTCAGATGGGAAATTAATGATTGCTGATATCGCAAAGATAATACAAGCGCTCGACCTGAATGCGCCGCAAGACGGGCTTAGGGTGGGAATTGCCGGACGGATTAGCAACAAGGTCACCCAGTATGATGCTGTTCTGCGTGATGTATCCGTTGGCCTGAGCACGTCAATTGGGTTGATAATGCTACTATTGGCAGCTCATTATCGCCGTGCGTCGGCGGTGGCTCTCATTATGCTGCCCCTGCTATGCGGTATCATATGGACACTCGGCCTAACGGCGCTTGCCATTGGCGGTTTGAACCTTATTACCATTTTCTTGGCACTGATTTTGTTTGGTCTCGGTATAGATTTCGGCATCCATAATATGAGCCGCTACTCAGAAGCTCGCGGAAGGGGCCTCAATCATATTGAGGCTTTGACGTTGATTATTGGCCATACTGGTAAAGCGTCACTTTATGCAGCACTGACAACATCGTTTGGTTTTCTGTCATTGCTGTTGACCGAATTCCGAGCTTTCCGTGAGTTCGGATTTATTGCCGGATGTGGAGTGTTATTGATTCTACTGGCAATGTATACTGTGTTCCCATCTATCTTGTGTTTACTGCACGGCAAAATTCGCTGGCAACCCAGCCTACGGACGATGAAATTGCGCAAAACCGGTTGGCTGGTCGGAAAATACAAACCTCTCCCGACAGTAGTCGCTGTTTTACTTTTGGTGGTGGTAGTTGGGATGCTGGCCTTTGGCCTCGAATTTGAACACAATTTTCGCAACATCCAGGCAGATAAATCGCCAGATCAACAATGGGCCACCACGATTTCAAAAAGCATTTTCAGAGGCGGCCACGATAGGGCTGTTTTGGTGGTAGAAACCCTAGAGGAAGTCGAAGCGATTGAGGCCTATTTTGACAATTATGTTTTACAAGATACTGAAACACCAACTATTTCCAAGATTGTTAGCCTTCGAAACTTTGTACCCAATCCAACTATGCAAGCTGAACGCCTGCAGGTAATAAGTCGTATGTGGGAAACCCTGAGCGAAAGTGGGGCCCTGCCTAAAGACCTGGCAGGTAAAACCCGGTATCTGCAGATTGATGAATTAAAACCAGATGAATTGCCACCCGCGATGCGGCGCGTATTTATTGGGAGGGAAGATAAACCCGGCTATTTGATGTATATCTACAATTCTGTCACTATGGATGACGCTGGCTTGGCCCGACAATTTTATGAGGATGCCGCGTCTTTTACCGTTAATGGCACTAGCTATTATCCGGCGTCTGAAGCGTTCATTTTTGTCGAAATGCTGGCGCTTATGAAGTCAGACGCATCGCGGGCTGTTGTCCTGGTTCTGGTGGTCACGGCTGCTATGATTTTCGCTTTCACACGCTCAGTCGTTGGAACAATGCAGATTCTAACTCCCACCCTAGCCGGGTTAATAATTACCATGGCTGTTATGGTACTTGTCGACCTCAAACTGTCTATCATCAATATGGTTATTTTGCCGTCGCTGATCGGTATCTCAGTTGATAATGGTATCCATATTTTTGAACGCTTTCGTAATGCCGATGAACCGATTGCTGAAGTCATGGGCACAACCGGACGTGCGGCAATGATAACAACCCTGACAACGCTTATAGGGTTTGGCGGCCTAGTCACAGCCTCGATGGGTGGATTGAGGTCGATGGGATATCTCGCGTTAATTGGATTCAGTATCTGCCTTGTGATGACATGGCTGCTGCTTCCAGCGCTGTTGCAATTGCGTTCACCATCAAACGCCACCAAGCGAACCTCAACAAGAAAGGCGACACTGGCATGATCAGAGACCTGCTAATCGTAGCTGCAGGTGAGGGAACTCGTCTAAAAGCTAAGGGGGACCTAAAGCCGCTGGTTGAGCTCGCGGGCAAACCTCTCATCGAACATGCCCTGGAGGCTGCTTTTGCCGCAGGTCTGACACGGGCCACCATAGTTGTCGGATACAACGCTGCCGTTTTGCGTGAATTTTTAGACGGTTTATCGCGAACCCGTGATTGGCCCGTTCAGGTAATAGAGAATCCAGATTATCAACTGGCGAACGGGCTTTCCGTTCTAAAAGCGAAGGAGCACATTGAGGGCCGGTTTTGCCTCGCAATGTGTGACCATTTTGTGGAGCCATCATTATACACAAAATTGATGACGTACCCACTGGCCAAAGATGAAGTTGGGCTTGCAGTAGATACCCGCCTCGACAACCGTTTTGTGGACCTGAACGACGTTACCAAAGTACGACTACGCGGTGACAGAATTTTGTCTATCGGAAAGGAATTGAAGGTTTTCAATGGGTATGACACCGGTGTTTTTGTTGCTGGGCCCGCACTCTTTGACGCAATTGAGGATTACAGCAAACAAGCCGGCGATTTCTCCATATCCGGAGGTATGGAATTTCTCGCAGCTCAACGCAAAGCAGTTGCAGTGGACGTTAGCGATAGTTTTTGGATTGATGTTGATTGCCCGAAAATGCATGGCCTGGCGACAGAGTGGTTAGCCTCTAGCCAGAACGGAGCTGCCTGAATAGCTGCCTGTCCATCGGTGTTAACGCCAGGAATCTGATCAGTACGACATTAAATGCAATAGCAAGAATCATTACCGCCCCTATCTCCCATGATCCGGCCACCAAACCAGATGACTTGATGGCAGCTAGGCTCGCACCAATGGTGCCCGCAAAAACCAGTGGCCATATATAACTGAAACTAAGCACGTTGATCGCAAGTTGCCGTTTGAGATTGAACAAGCGCATCATGGTCAAGGCCGCCATAGCGGCAAGAAAACCAAGTGCAGCGCCGGGCACACCCCACATTGTTGCAAAACTGTATATCGCGGTCACTTCAACAGCGAGGGCTAGCAGAACAAGTTTCGGTGGAATAGTTGGTCGCGCGAAAACAAGCGGTGTTTCAGTAAGTGCAAAACTACCATCAATTAGTTCGGCCAATAGTAGAAAAGTCAGGACCAATGCGCCCACCGCGAAGTCAGGACCAAACAGGCTCAGTACCTCCTCGCCAAATATCAGCAATGGCACGGTTAGTGCGAGCTGCAAAGTGAAAACCCACCGACATATACTTGCAAGCTTGGTAGTGATCATCGCCTTTTCTGCAGCATGATGCAACTTTGCCAGCACCGGCGACAGCATTGGCTCGAACAATTGATGAATTTTGTGGGGCACCGTTACAATCTGCTGCGCCATATAGTAAACACCTGTTGCACCGTGCCCAACAACAAGTGAAAGCACCAGAATATCCAGCCGCCTAAACATCATCGTGCCCACATCTGTGATCCCAACGGCCATACTTCGGCGCGGGACCGCCAACAATCGCCGCCAATTGGTCCCTGCAAAAAAGAGGCTTTTGAGCGTAAATACATGGTTTAGGCCCAAGACTATTCCCACAGCCGCGGCTAATGCAGAGACAGCGTATGCCGATAGAAGCCCCGCTGCGCCAGCGTCTGCAAAATACAACAGAACTGCAGCAATAAGGAAAGACCACGGCTCCAATACACATCTTGCGACAACTTCCCAACGGATGATACGCCTGAAACGGATAGCAGCGCCCGCCACCTCTGCAAAAACAATACCTGGGATAGCTCCATAGAGCAGGATGGGCATTTGTAAGTCAGGAAACAAGATTGGCCAAACAAGAGCCAGCAACAAGGACATTGCAGCTCCAAGACCCAAGGACACAACGAGAGCTGCGATTATAGTTTGTTGAGGATCCCGCCCTTCCTTTTCATCTTCGCTCATCAAATCCAACAAGCTGCGTTTAAGGCCAAGAACAGCAACAGCCGCTAGTATTTCTGTAATGGCTGCAACCTGGCCAAGTAAGCCCAGCGGTATTGCTCCGTACAACTGTCCAGCGGTAATCATCAAAATCAGACGGGCAATCATACGGCCACCAAAACCACCAAGAGATGCAATTGCCCCGCGCAGTATGTCTCTGATATCGTCGATATTTCCCATGAGCCCGTGAACCTAGCGCTGCTTGAAGGTATGCACTAGCTGTTTCTCGAAGCGCCACTCCGCTAACATCAAGATAATCAGCACCAGATTGAGCACAGTAAGCTCGAAAACAAAATAATATTGCGGCTCACCAGCAAGACAAAACAGGAAAATCAGGAGCGTTCGGTTATTCGCATTCAAAAGACTCCAACTTTTTACCATGGATACTGTTTGCTCAACAGCGCGGGCCGCAAGTTGGGTATTGTCTTTCATTTGTTTTAAAGTGTCGTCGAAACCATGGTCACGACCCGCTACAAATTTCTGAGCAAGATCATACATGCTTGCAAGCAGAGACTTTTTCCCTTCTATCTTAAGCAAGCTTTCCGAGGATTCTGCGCGCCCAACGCCCTTCATGCGGCGTTGGTATTTTTGCCGTCGCTCCTCATAGCCTGCTGCCTGCACAGCATGCGAAAGACCAGCACCAATCGCGAGCCACCAGATATCAGGATCATATCCTCCTGCGACAAGGCTCAGCGTTAAGGCAATATAAACTACAGCATATACTAGATGGTCACAAATACCGTCGATCACACGGCCAAAAGCGCTTGAGGTGCCAGTTATACGGGCAAGTCGTCCATCAGCCCCGTCAAGAATGTGCCAGCAAACCATCAACAGGAAGCCCGCTAAAACAAATAGGGTGTTTGGAACTTGTGTATAGGCAACCGCTGCCAACAGCCCACACGCGAGACCTGCAAAAGATACAGCATTCGCGCTCACGCCCAGCTTTATTCCAAACTGAACCACCTTGTCAGACAAAGGGTGGATAAGGGCGCGATTGGACAGTTCTTCGATCTCAATCGGCCGCCCATACTCCAGTGATATCGACGGCCGTTCTGCTGATTCATTGATTGCTTGGTCCATGCTGTCCACCTACCATTTCGGAAAACCCCGCAGTCTTGCAATATAAGTGTTGCTTGTGACTGCGAGGTTCGTGGGGGTTGGAGTATTCTGTTTGGGCAAAATTTAACTCGCTACCGCAATTCTTGTCCGCTCATCGTTCATGGGCACTGCCTTGAGGGATACACCCTCAATGAAAGCCTCGGTCATAACCCGGGCTTCTTCATCGGTATGTTGAACTGGTGGGTGCTTGCAGAAGAAGGCCGAAGGCCCTTCGATAACACCGCTCTGCCCCCGATCAAGCGCAACTTTCGCGCAGCGGATCGTATCAATCGCAACCCCCGCCGAGTTCGGCGAGTCTTCAACCGACAGCCGCATTTCCAGGTTCATCGGCACGTCACCAAACAAGCGCCCTTCCATCCGCAGGAAACACACCTTGTTATCGTTTTGCCAAGCAACATAGTCGCTAGGGCCGACATGGATATTTTCGTCCGCAATGCGGCTAGCCGCAACCGACTGAACCGCCTCGGTTTTCGATGTTTTCTTTGAGGCAAGTCGATCCTGATTTTTCATGTTGAGAAAATCAGTGTTGCCGCCGGTATTGAGCTGATAGGTACGGTCCATCGCAACACCGCGTTTAGCGAACAAGTCTGTTAGAATGCGGTGTACTATCGTGGCTCCAAGTTGGGCTTTGATGTCATCACCGATAATTGGCACACCTGCCTTTTCAAAACGTTCAGCCCACACCGGGTTGCTCGCAATAAAAACCGGTATATTGTTTACAAACGCGACACCTGCTTCAAGGGCACATTCCGCGTAGAATTCTGATGCCTGCTGGCTACCAACTGGCAGGTAATTCATCACAACATGGACATCAGCCTCTCTAAACTCACGAACAACATCCGCCTTATTAGGCTCTGGAGCATTGACCGGCATAAAACGTCGATCGTCAGGGTAAGCGGCCATATGATCAGAATAGCCGTCCAGCGCGCGGCCCATTTTAACAATCACGTCCTGTTTTGGAATATTCGCATTGAAAACTGTGGTGCAGTTCGGTGCAGCGAACACAGCTTCCGCTACATCACGTCCCACTTTGCGCTTATCTATGTCGTACGCAGTGACAATCCTGATATCTGACGGTTTATAGCCGCCAAGGTCATGATGCATCAGTCCGGCAGCATCGGTATCATTTTCATCACTGTAGTAGTAAATTCCCTGTATTAACGAGCTGGCGCAATTGCCGAGGCCGATGACGGCGACATTGATGGTTTTTATAGGGGTTTCAGGCATTATTTTTCTCCAAGCCGAACGATATGCATTAGTTGAGTGACGGAATGGTGCGAAGAAGCCCTCCAAAAAATATCAAAATAAATCCAACTCGTTATGTCGCTTTTCATGTTACCGGGTATCAGCTACTCTTTGAGCATGCTCGACGGTTCTGAAAAAAATAATACAACTGCAACAGACGCTTCTGTAGGCGGTCGCACGCTCGAAGAGTTGTTTCGCGCGCAGCGCCCTGCTTTAATTCGTTTTACAATGGCTAAAGTTCGCAACGAGGCAGAGGCAGAGGAAATTGTCCAGGAAGCTTTTATCCGTTTCCAGGGAAAATACGATGCCGAGATTATAGCCTCGCCGTCAGCATTACTGGCCCGTATAGCAACAAACCTTGTCATTGACCGAGTGCGGGAGCGCGATGCCCGCGCTGCGCGCGAAGATGCCTGGGGCAAACTCAATACCGAAGGCTCTGGTGACCTTTCAGAATCTCATTTGGGTGTCGATCCAGCGCGCACGCTAGATGCCAAACAACAGATTGAAGCAGCCCTATGTGTTTTGGAAGGCATGCCAGACAAAACACGCAAGATTTTTATGCTGCATCGTTTCGAGGGTCTAACCCATGCCGAGATTGCTGAACAGACGGGCATTCCTAAAAGTACGATCGAGAAACATATGATCCGCGCAATCAAGGAACTTGCGCCTTTGAAGGAAGGATACCGATGATGTTATTCCGAAAATTATCGGAGGTGCCATGGGGGTCGTACCGTTTACCACACAGTTGCATGAGTGAAGAGCATGGCTAAGTATGAAAAAAATGACATTGCGCTGGAAGTTTTGGACGCCGCAGCGGCATGGCACGCACGCCTGAACACAGGCGACGCATCCGACCATGACATCGAACAGCATATGGATTGGCTGCTCGCAGACCCTGCGCATGCCGAAGCATTTGAGCATGTTGCTGCGACAATGCGCGACGCCAAAACGTTTGAACAAGCTGCGCGTGCTGCCTTTGCAGAAGATCTCAAACCACCACGCAAGATAGATAGTGTTGCGGCTGCGGATGAAGGCTTCATGAAAGGCTGGTCGTGGCCCCAATGGGCAGTCGCGGGGGCGGTTGCCGCTACGCTCATATTTACCATTATGGCGCCCGGGTCAGGATTGCTACAGCCGTCTGCCCCGCTTCAAATCTATGCAGCGGCGGACGATGCAATTGAAAGTGTCAAACTTTCAGATGGGTCAACAGTATCACTTTTTGGTGGTAGCGAGCTTGCAGTTACCATGAAAAACGACGAACGGTTGCTTACGCTGACAAAAGGCCGCGCCTTCTTTGGTGTAGCCAAGGACGCTTCAAAGCCTTTTGTTGTGTTGGCAGGTAATCGACAGATCACGGTCGTGGGCACTCGGTTTGAGGTCATACTGGGCGTAGATTTTGAACAAGTTGCTGTTAATGAAGGGTTGGTGTCTGTGGATACGGTACTGAGTGCAGACATCCAATCATTGTTGATAGAACCAGGCACCATCGCTACATACAAGACGGGCAACTCTTCACCCGATATCGCAGAGGTTGCCGCTGCCGCAATCGGAGCATGGTCCGAAGGAATACTATCGTTCGACAATCGGCCACTTAATGAAGTTGTTGCCGCCATACAGCAGATATTCCCAGAAAAGGCATTGCGGCTTGGTGATGAGAAATTACATGAAATGACATTTTCAGGCACACTTGTCGTTTCCAAATCCGAGGCCATGATGCGGCAGCTCGGTATGTTCCTGAATTTGAAACTGGTCGTTTCCAGCGATGAAATTCTCTTGCTTCCTTAGTATGGCTGTGCGGGGGCTGGAGAATAAACGGCGACAGTTTTTGGGTTTTGGTACCGCAATAATCCTTTGCATCTGCGCGTCGAGCCAGTCGGTTTGGGCACAGCCCAGGTTTTTTGTGATTGAGCGTCAACCGCTTCAGACCGCACTCATAGAATTTGCCGAACAAGCACAGCTCTCAATTAATTTCTCCAATTTCGACTTAGCCGGCATTCAATCAGCAGGCAGCTCTCGAAACGTTTCCAAAAGCGTTGTCATGCGACAGTTGCTGGCAGGTACCGGATTCGGATTTCGCTTTATCGACAACAACACGGTCGAAATCTTCAGGTTGCCAGCTGCTCGTGTTGCCAGCGATAATACGCCTCGACAAGCCGGCCCCGAAGAAGCTGTGGGCGTTGAAGAACTTGTTGTTACTGCCATCAAATGGCCATCAACAAGTTTCGACCTGCCTGTAAGTGTTAGCGGCGTTTCATCTTTAGCTCTTGAAGACCTTGGGGCATACGACTTCCAAACACTGGTGCCGCACCTTGCTGGCGTATCAACCACCAACCTTGGGCCTGGGCGCAACAAGATATTTGTGCGTGGCTTGTCAGATGGACCATTTGCCGACCGCACTCAAACGGTGGTGGGCATCTATATTGATGAAACGCCAGTCAACTTCAGTGACACCAATCCAGATATCCGACTATTTGATGTCGATCGCATTGAACTCATCAGGGGGCCCCAAGGCACCCTCTACGGTGCAGGATCGCTTGGTGGCATATATAAAATTGTCACGACCAAGCCTTCTCTGGATGAAACTGAAGCGAAATTTCGCGCCTCAACTTCACATACTGAAGGCAGCGGAGAAAACGCGCTCATGGATGTTGTGTTCAATATACCTATTATCCGGAACAAGCTGGGGTTTCGTTTTTCAGGGTATGCCGACTTGCGAGATGGTTACATTGATGATGTTGGTCTTGGGTCAAACAACATAAATGACCTTGAAATTTATGGTGCCCGATCAGCGCTGCGCCTGAAAATAGACGAAACATGGACTCTGGACGGTGTTTTCAACATTCAGTCCATCCGGTACGATGATTCACAATATTTCCAGCAGTCGCTCGGTAGAAACAAACGTTCAAATACACTGCAGGAACCATACAGCGACGACTTCATGCAGGCATCCCTGACGTTAAAAGGCAAACTCGGATCTGCCGTTTTAACCAGTGCCACAGCGTTTGTTGATCGAACCGTTGAAGAGACAACGGACGCTTCGCGAGGCGTGCCGTTTTTAGAGGATGTTGGAAGTTTTCCCACAGAGTTACCCGAATTGGGAGAGTTGGCCACTATCAGCGGCGTGAAAGACTTCTTTGCCAGTTTTTCCGTCGACGCCGCAGGGTATTTTTCAGGCAATGATATCCGGACGATCAGCCATGAAACGCGCCTACAATCAAAATCTGGGCGGCGACTTGAATGGCTTGCAGGGTTATTTTACTTAAATCGCAAACAATCAACTACCAGTCTTCTTGCCTTCGCATTTGATGATCAAGCCGCAAGGTTTGCTTTCGCTGATAACAGAATCGAGACCACTAGTGATTTTGCTTTATTTGGCGAGAGCGTTTTCAAATTGAACAATAAGTTAAGCCTGACTGGAGGCCTACGCTACTCCCACAGCAAACTCAATCTAAACTATCGCTCGCTGTTTGCCCCGGAAAGCACCGAGCAAGCGGTCGACGCGGGCAGGACGACAGATAAGTTAATTCCCAAAGGGGCGCTTCGATATGAGTGGTCTGATGAAGTTCAATCCTATTTTCAGGTGTCAATAGGATATCGGGTTGGGGGCATCAATATCGATACCCCTCTAGGTGCATTGATTGCCGCTGACCCCGATGAGGATTTTTTTAACGTTGTCCCAGCCAATTTTCAATCCGATACGCTGGTGAACTATGAAGTTGGCATCAAATCCTATTGGTTTGACCGGAAGCTCTCGCTCAATCTTTCCGTCTTCTATGTTAACTGGTTTGACATCCAGTCTGACCAGATTGACAGCAATGGCCTGCCATTTGTTACCAATGTGGGCAACGCTCGCAATCTCGGTTATGAAGTTGAATTTACAACCCGCTTATTCGAAGGGTTTGAACTGCGCGGATCCTTTTTCTGGAACGATTCTGAATTACTGGATGACAACCCGTTCCTTGGCGCAAATGCTGGCGACCGGTTACCCACAATACCGGAAAACACTGTCAGTTTAGCAGCACTTTATCAGTTTGACGTCGGTCCAAACTGGCGAAGTTCAATCGCTGCTAACTATGCCTATATCGGGGCTTCAGCGCTCCGTTTTGACGAAGATACGTCGCCGCAAATGGGCGATTACGGCATCTTGAATGCTTCACTTCAGATCTCCAATGACATATGGAAAATTGGCTTATATGCGGATAATCTTACCGACACGAAAGCCAATACCTTCTCTTTCGGCAACAGTTTTACCATTGACGTGGATGAACATGTGACCCCACCACGACCCCGGACTTTCGGTATTTTTGTCGAACGTAAATTCTAGCGTATAGCTCCGAATATAGCCTATTTTTCAACTAGGTAATGGAGGCCAACCGCCTCCGGTTCCGTCTTTCTTTCATAACTGGAAAGATTGGATGTTTCTCACATGGCGCCCCTGACCGCTTTCAAAAATCTATTGGTTCTTACATCGCTGGCCGCTATTTCACTTGAATCATTTGCACGCGACGAGTCCGGCACTGGAATGCTCAGCGCCGCGATTGAAAACATCCAAGATGGTTTCGACCTCCTCATTTCCGATGACTTGAAGCTTAAAGACCTGAAGGTTCGTATCGGCGCTGGAATTGGAACACTACCGGACTATGTTGGTGCAAAAAACTACCGCACCAAGGTCGTTCCTTTGATTGATATTCGTTATGGCCAACGCTGGCGGCTATCCAATCGGCGACTGAGCTTCAATGCAGTTTTAGTTGAAGGGTGGACAATAGGTCCTTTTATCAAACAAAAATCAGGCAGGCGCGAGACTCGAAATCCGATTCTGGAAGGCTTGGACGACATCGACAGTACCTTTCAAGTCGGCGTATTCACCAAATATAAAACCAAGAAGGTGCTGTTTAACGCTGAATACCGGCATGCTCTTGGAGCCAACCAGGGCGACAGCATACGCGTCACCTTCGGCCATGGTATTTTCAAATCCGGGAAGTTTTCTTCTGCTGCAGTGGCGAGCGCAAAATGGCTCTCGAGCACAGCGATGCAAACGAATTTCGGTGTCACAGCAATACAATCCGCAAACTCGACAGCAGGCCTACAAGTATATACTCCCCGTTCAAGTGTGTCAGAAGCATCTGTCAGTTTGTATGGTCGCTATCAAATTGACAAACGCACCCGCCTCGTTGGTTTGGCGAGCTATGGCCGACTTTTGGGTGATGCGATAGAAAGCCCGTTAGTCGCCAACGGTGTCGGCTCAGTTGATCAGATAAAGATAGGTATCGGCTTCACGGTCGATTTTTGACCTATCGTCTGATACGGCGGCGATTCCGTCGTTCTTTTCCAATCAGAATTTCCTCCAGTAATGCAGTACCGCTTATTAAATGAGTGACGTTGTCGACTTCAACAATCATCTTGTATTTCGCAAGTCGTCTGAATCGGGATATATCCGCCAATGATCCTGCCACCAATTTCTCGACACCGCTCAGTTGGTCCTTGATGAGAAAAGTTTCAAGTTCTATGTCGGTTGTAATTGTCCCAGAAGCTTTGCGGCCATCAAAAACTAGTTCGCCCGCGCCATTAAGTCGAACCGCCACATTGCCGAGTTTTTCCGACGCCCCAAATCGAGGTATCAGTATGACCTCGGTTTGGGTCGCACCAGAAGGGGTTTCAAAGTGGTGAATGAGCGGCGCAAATTCTCCTTCGCTCTCAATCGGTGTTGCCCGCACCCAGCGACGCAACGTGCGAGCTAGTGGAACGCGCTGTATAACATGCAGGCCATACCCTTTTCCGTGCCCGAGGGGCTGCCATTCGCCGCCCGGGCCTTGCCCGCCAATTTCCGGCCCTGCCCGCCAGCGGGCAAATGATCGCACTATTGGAGCGTAGAGCGTGATTTCAGGCAGATTCAACTCGTTATCTTTCGGGAGCAACTCTATCAAATCATGTTTAGCGTTGAAGAGCACATCAACCTCTGCCGCCGTATTGTGAAGCCGAAGCTTGTACCCCGGGTGAGCTCCCTCAAGCTCGTGTTGAAAAATCGCGAGATTTGGTGCATCGCCGGAAAATGTCCAACCATCCCGTCCGCGTCCATTTTTTATAATAACCGCAGGTTCGCCTGGCAGCTTGAGCGAGGCAATCATCAACCCATGATGCTTGCTGATCGGCAGGTTCGTGATCAGGAACTGGCTTGTAAGTAACGCGCCTGTCTCAAAGTAAAACTGCTGCTCCCAATATTCGGCATAGTCTCGCTCATCCGACAATACCGGTGCAATGGTAGTGGGCTGCGCGCTCGCAGGCAGATAGATGCCAAGCAACGCAAAAAAGAACAAAACATCTATCCATCCAGATCGTACAATCACTTTTTGATCTCCGTTCAGTTTCGTGTCTTGAACGGATAGCTCGGCTCTCCACCTCCATCAGGGGACCGTCTTGGTTTAATCACGAGCTGTTAATAGTTGCGGAGATAGAATTGTAGGCCGCTTACCTAAGGGCGTTTCTTCCCTGTCCATAGCACTATTTCGACGTACTGATGCACGCCTACACCGGCGGTTGAACCTACGACCTTCAGGTTACGAGCCCGATTGACAGATGCATAAGATATTGAAATATATAGACAATAAATTCTATAGAAAATAATGTGATAAAAACTGTTCTAGGCGAATAGTTTGAAAAACTGGCTTTCCGGCTTTGGCCGCACACAAGCACCAGTTTATCATAAGTTTGCGTGTTACCATCAGCAGTCGTAATGAATTTTGCGCTGCGATTAATCGCGATAACAACTTCGCCTATATGCAGATTAATTTGTTTAGCTTCATAGAATTTCGCAGAGCGTAAAAAAGTCGCTCTGTATCTAAGGTGCCTTCAAGATACTTCTTCGAAAGTGGTGGTCACAGATACGGTGGGTACTCTTCGTCGCAGAAGATATCAATCGACCCTTGAAAACCACCTCGGCGTATACTATCAGCGATCTGCAATCCGGCGTTTCCGCCTCCAACTATGACCACCTTCTCTACATCCATAACAACCCCCATATGCAAACACTTCGATCAAACCGCAAGTGTTAACTATTGTTCAAGAGCAATGCGATACGGCGCATCAGTAACTTCAGCTATTGTCTCAAGCGTGGCACCGCCGAGCAGTTTCACCAAAATCATGCCACTATCATCAAACCTGAACACGCCAAAATCGGTAATCAAAACATCGACGGCCCCTCGGGTTGTTATCGGCAAATTGCAATTTTTTACCACTTTTGATGCACCGTCGCGCGCTGTATGGGACATAGTGATAATCAATTTTTTTGCCCCAGATGCCAAATCCATGGCGCCGCCAACGCCTAATAATGGCCGTCCCGGAACTGCCCAATTTGCCAGATTGCCGCTGGCATCCACTTCGAGGCCGCCCATGATCGCAACATCCACATGCCCGCCCCGAATCATCCCGAAAGAAGCGGCGCTATCGAAATAGCTGGAACCCGGCAACGCTGTTACCGGAATTTTGCCTGCGTTAACCGGATAGTCCATCGCGCCTCCGCTTTCAGGTTCGGGGCCGACGCCTAACATGCCGTTTTCAGAATGCATAATAATGCCGTCATCAGCTTCAATATAATCAGCAACTAAGGTAGGAATTCCAATGCCCAGATTAACAATGTCACCGCGGGTCAATTCTGCAAGAGCGGCCTTGGCCATGTTTTCGCGTGCTGGATCAACTTTTTTGGAGCTGGCGGAAATTGAAGCTGATGAACCTAGGTCCTCTAGAGTTACAGTTGCTTGAACCAGAAAATCCACAAAACAGCCCGGCGTATGCACCTGGTTAGGATCAATCTGACCCACGGGCACAATCTCCTCTACCTCAACTAATACGGTGTCAGCGGCTGTGGCTGCAGCGGCGTTAAAGTTACGTTCTGTCATACGGTATTGCAGGTTACCTGCAGTGTCTGCGCGCCACGCCCTAACCAGAGCAATTTCACCGCGAATAGGTGCTATAAAAATCATCCGTTTGCCGTTAATTTCGCGAATTTCGCAGCCTTCCGCTAAGGCAGTATCAGCGGCCGTCGGCGTAAAGAAGCCACCAATGCCAGCGCCGCCAGCGCGGATAGCTTCAGCCAGTGTGCCTTGGGGTAATAAGGTTACATCAATCTCACCGGATTGAGCTGCTGCAACGGCTTCTTTGTTGCTGGTAAAATATGACCCAACCGCGCTTTTTATCTGCTTGTTACGAAGCAATCGACCGCCGCCCAAGCCTGGTTCGCCGATGTTGTTGCCAACAAATGTGAGGCCAGATACATCGCGCTCCGCAAGCGCATGTAGCAAATGTACCGGCGCGCCTGTCATACCGAAACCGCCGACAATCATGGTATCGCCTGATTGCACTTTTTCGGCAGCCTGTTCGCACGTAATAACTGGGACAGTTTTCATGATCTATCTCAAACAAATAAAAGGATTTAGAAGGCCAACTAAGATATGGGCCGTGGTCGCACGCCGTCATATGCGTTTTGCAACAAAACTCTCAGCCGTTTAGCCGTCACCGGCTCAGCGTTATGAAATGGTTTTTCCAGCGTGACTTCAGTGGCCTGATCAAGGTCAGCTTCTTTAAAGCCAAGGTCTTTCAGTCCAAGCGGAAGCGACAGTTTTTTCATCAAATTATATATTGCATCGGCGGCATTAGCCGCGCCCATTGCGGCAGCTAGCCGAGCAGAACCATCCGGGGTCGCCGCCGCGTTGTATGCAACAGAATGAGGCAGGATAACCGCATGGGTTTCTGCATGAGGCATATTGAAAGTGCCACCCATCGTATGGCAAATTTTATGATGTAAACTTGTGGCACCGGTGCCCAGCGCGCCGCCCGCAAGACATGCGCCGTATAGTGCCTGTGACCTCGCCTCCATGTCATCTGGTTTGTCCATTATAACCGGCAAACTCTCATAAAGAGACTTCACAGCATCCAAAGCCAGACAAGACACAATTGGATTAATCTTGTCGGTCGCCACATTCACAACGGCCTGCGCCATTGCGTTCAATCCGCTTGCGGCTGCAAACTTTGGCGGCAAGCTAAGCGTTAATGTGGGGTCATAAAGTGTCAGTGTCGGAACCACATCATTGTTGCGGTCAGTGACTTTGCGCCCTTCATCGGTAATCGCCCAAATATCTGTCATTTCGGAACCTGCATAACTGGTTGGAATAACGATGTTCGGTAAGCCCATCTGAACAGCAAGTGCCTTACCAAGGCCTGTGGTGCTACCGCCGCCCAGCGCGACTGTGCAATCAGCACCGAGTTCTCTGGCACGCACCGATGCTGCAGAAACAGTTTGCTGAGGAACATGCATCACGCATTGGTCAAACAAGCCAGCGGCCCGAATTTCCAACAAATCAATCACATCTTCGCCGCTTTTAGTTTGATTAGGTGTGGTTAGAACCAACGCACGTTTCATCCCCAACTTGTCCAATTCGCCGGGCAACCGCGCCAAAGCGCCGGCACCAAATATAATATTCCATGGCAGCGTTTGGTACTCAAATTCAATCATCTCTATACCTCTTCAAAGCCTGCTGCGCTTTCCGCCACAACGTCTGTTTTAAATAGCCAATCATAGCGCGCATCGAATTTTGCCGGTGT
>JAALKD010000001.1:84911-140483 GCA_011088215.1 Sphingomonadales bacterium
CCCACCACATAGGGGCATAGGTCCGCAATTGCCCCATCATGGAGCGCTCGTGATTGCTGTGCATGCGGGCTCGCGCTGCGCCTTGCACCTTGGATGTTCTTGGGTGTCGCATTTCTTTATAGCGTTGTAGTGCTCCGGGGATATCGCTGCCCGCGCTTGCAAGCGCTTGCGCAATAACCCATGCATCTTCAATTCCCATCGCCGCACCTTGCGCTAAAAATGGAAGCATTGGATGACAGGCATCTCCAATTAGGGCTGTGTTAGCGTCAGTCCATTCAGGCATGGGGTCACGGTCAAACAATGCCCAACGGGTACAATCTTCTGCCGCATCAACCACCGCAGAAATTGGATTACACCAACCTCCAAAGTCAGTCATGAAATCTTCCTTAGGTCCCGGCTCAACCCAGCTTTCTTGGGTCCAATCATCACGCTCAACCGCACCAACAAAATTCAGTGTTTTGCCGCCCCGTAGCCAATATGTAACGCAGTGTTTTTCCGGCCCAACCCAAATGCACATAGAATTGGGGATCAATCGTTTAAGTTGGTCTGTGGCCGGCAGCATCGCACGCCACACAACGTTACCTGTAAACTTGGGTTTCTCCGGCCCAAACATGGCTGCTCTAAGCGTGGAATGAATACCGTCTGCGCCGATAAGTACATCGCCTTTTACACTGCTGCCATCAGCAAAATCTAACGTCACGCCTTCCGGTGTATTCTCATATTCGGTAACAGACTTTCCGAGATTCAATGCCTTCGGAGAACGCTCTTGTAGTGCATCACCCAGCACATTGATAAAATCAGCTCTGTGTATAAGGCAATAAGGCGCCCCGTACTTTTCAGTCGCGTGAGCACCAAGTTTTGAACGGAAAATATTCTGGTTAATCTGCCCAAGACGCATCTCCTGGTATTCAGGCACAGATGACACTTGCGCCAAAGCACCGCCAACGCCGACAGCATTCATAACCCGAGCGGCATTTGGCCCAATTTGAATACCCGCGCCAATTTCAGACAAAGCTTCTGCGCGTTCAAAAACTTGAACATCAAATCCTGCTTTGACGCAGGCGAGTGCCGCTGTTAACCCAGCAATACCGCCACCTGCGATTAGAACTTTCAGCGCCATAAATGTGCTTTCTTAACTATATGTATTCATCGACTAAAGCGCGATCATTACGGTTTTAGTTTCCATATAGGCACGGATACCGTCTTGCGCTTGCTCCCGCCCCAATCCAGATTGTTTGTAACCACCAAACGGCAGCGCTGGGTCCACTTTGGCATTGCAGTTACCCCAAACAGTCCCTGCCTTAATGCCCGCCGCAAGTCGGTGCATAGTTGAAAGGTCCTTGGTCCATACGCTCGCACTTAGGCCAAACGGCGTTGCGTTGGCCTCTTTGATAACATCGTCTAAATCATCGAAACGCTGCGCCACCAAAACCGGGCCAAATATTTCTTCGTCAACCACCTTCATGCCGGGAGAGACGTCTGCCAACACGGTTGGGCTAACATAATAACCGTCAGCAGACGGCGCATCACCACCCACCATGACAGAAGCGCCATCTTTTCTGCCGCTATCGATATAAAGCATGACCCGGTCAAACTGCTCGTTTGAAACTAGCGGGCCCATACGGCTATCAGGTGCCAGTGATGGCCCCATTTTCCAACCAGCAGCCTGCTTGGACACGCCTTCAACCACTTTATCAAAGACAGAGCGATGCGCAAAAAGCCGTGAACCAGCGATGCAAATTTGTCCGCTGTTGAAAAAGATCGAGCCTGCCGACCCTTCTGCGGCGGCCGTTAGGTCCGCGTCGGGCATTACAATAAGCGGTGCCTTGCCGCCCAGCTCCAGCGTAACGCGCTTTAGTGTATCTGTGGCCGCGCGGTTAATCATTTTACCTGTTTGCGTGGACCCTGTGAAAGCGACCTTGTCCACATCCGGATGGCGCACAAGCTGGTCTCCACATGTTTCGCCGCGGCCGGTAATTATGTTTACAACACCAGCCGGAAGCCCGGCCTCAATGATGAGATCTGCCAAACGTAGCGCCGAAAGCGGCGTTTGCTCAGCTGGCTTCAGCACCACCGTGCATCCCGCTGCCAGTGCAGGCGCAATTTTCATTACCGCCATGAATAGAGGTAAATTCCAGGGTACAATTTGAGCCGCTACACCAATGGGTTCACGGCGCACATAAGCATGAAACATACCCGTGGGTGCACTAAGCGGGTCTTGTGCATCCCCCGTAACTTTAGCGACCCATCCTGCCATATAGCGGAGAATTTCTGCACAGCGCGGAATGTCAAAACCACGAGCAATAGAGAGCGGCTTACCATTATCAATGGCCTCAAGTTCGGCAAGAGCATCTGCATTTGCATCCACCAGGTCAGCAAGCCTTAAAAGATAGTTTTGACGTGCTGCAGGCGGTAACCTAGTCCACCTTCCATCATCAAAGGCTCGCCGCGCCGCGGCAACAGCGCGGTTCACGTCGGCTTCGCTCGCATCTGCAATGTGCGCAATCACTTTTGCCGTAGCTGGGTCATACACCGGTACGGTTTTATCATGGCTGGATGTTGACCATTCCCCATCAACGAATAAGCGCGGCGCTTTGTTTAGCTCGGCACGTAGACGGTCAGAGTAGGTAAGTTGCGGCGTAATAGGTGCATTCATCTTCTTTCGTTCCTTTTGGGTCGTACCTTATGCTGCGCACACAGTTATTTATCGGTCGCAAAGCGTGCTAAAAATCTGTCGGTGAGATGCGCGGCTCTTTCTGCCATTTCCTGGTCGCTTGTTTTTTCAGCGACTCCAAACAAGCTTGCGAGAATGTTGTGCTGTAACAAGCCGCCTAAAAACTCTTCAGTGGCAGCACCTACGTCATCAATTTTCAAATCACCAGATGTAGTAGCTTGCTGGAGGTATTCATGCAGCGCGGCGTATGTCGGCTCAGGTGCATTGCGAAAATACAGTTCTGCTATACCGGGCTGACGAGCCGCCTCGGCGATAACAATTCGCATAATATTGATGTTTATATCTGAGAAAACACGCCTTTGACGGTCCAGAGCAAACGCCGTCAATTCATCGCGTATACGACCGTTTCTAATAGGGAAATCGAGACTATTAGATGCGCGGCCAAAGTTGCGGATAACAGCAGCAAAAAGCCCTTCTTTGTTGCCAAAGTGACTATAGATAGTTGACTTCGACCCACCTAAAATCTCAACGATCGAGTCGACACTGGTGCCATCAAAACCATTTTTCAGAAATTGCTGGCGCGCAATCTTGATGATTTCATCGCGCTTGGCCTTGGCGCGTGATTGACGCTTTGGGCTATTTTTAGACGAAACACTTGGTTTCACCGAAACGATGGGATTTTGCTGGGGTGAAACATCCTGTCCCACTGCGTCGTCCTCACCAAACTTTAACCACGTTGCTGTCATTTTAACTCACATAATCATTGATAAAACCAAACGAGCCTTACTGTTCGACCCTGTTTCACCTTAGGCACTTCATCACAGAATAACATGTTTTTTAAAACTGTACTGGACAGTACGGTACTGTGAATGTATGTCAAGTATAAATACAGCCACAGCGATGATGCGCTGAAGGTTAAAACCGGGAGGACATACGATGGAAAATATTAAACCTGTACTAATCGTTGGTAGCGGGCCAACAGGCCTTACACTTGCCGCTGAACTAACGCGCCGCAGTGTGCCTTGCCGCATTATTGACCGCAAAGAAAGCCCAACGACCAGTTCCCGCGCTTTTACTATTCACGCGCGCACCCTCGAGATATTCGAGACAATGGGTATTGTTGATCGTTATCTGGATACCGGCATCAAAAGCTTTGGCTTCCTGTTTAACTTTGAGGGGCTTGAAAAAAAACCCGTACTTGATTTTCGCATCCTGCGCTCTCGCTACCCCTATATTTTGGTATATAGCCAAGCCGAAACAGAGCGGTTGCTTCGTGAACACCTGGAAGAAGACCACGGAATTTCAATTGAGTGGAATACCGAGCTTTCAAGCCTTGTTAAAGATGATGACAATACACTGCATGTTGAAATTAAAGACCGCACAACAGGCGATGTCACGAAAATGGATCCTTCCTATGTGATTGGTTGTGACGGCATACACAGCTTTGTGCGTAAATCGATGGGCCTGCCATTCGACGGTGAAGCCTACGAAGGCATGATCATGCAAATGATGGACACCAGCACAGAATGTTACGACTGTGATCCTGACTGGATCCAGTATTTCATGCAGGATAAAAATTTCCTGCTAACCACACCGCTTCCTAACGGCAACCACCGCATCTTGATTAGCGACATGGGCGAAACGGCAAAAACTGAGGGCACCCGCGTTGAGGCCTATCAGCAAGTAATCGACGGGCACGGATTAGACTTTAAGGTCGTTGAACCTGAGTGGATTACGCAGTGGGTTATCTGGAAACGTCTTGCCAACATATATCGAGAAGGCGATGTATTTTTGTGCGGCGACAGCGCCCACGTGCATTCACCGTCTGGCGGACAAGGCATGAATAGCTGCATTCAGGACGCTTGGAATCTGGCTTGGAAACTGGCGATGGTGCTGCGCGGCGAAGCAAAGGCTGACCTGCTTGATACATATGAGATTGAGCGCAAGCCAATTGCACAGCAAGTAATCGATGGCACCGATGCTATGCACGATATCATTATGGCGCATGGACGTGCCATGACTGATCGAATGGAATTAACTGAAACCCCCGGCTGGCAAACATCTGTGACTGAACTAGTGGCAGGTATTTCGTATACCTACCGTGCCCATATGGAAGCTGTATCAGGCCTTTCCTCGCTGGAAGGTGGCCCGGAAGCGGGCGACAGAGCTCCAGACGTTATTCTTACAGGCAATCGTCGCCTATTCTCATTTTTTGGTCATACAGGCTATACACTTTTGCTTATGCCAGGTGAAAAGGACACTGCTGACGCGGAAAAAATTGCGGATCAGGTAACTGAAAAGTACGGAGCTTTCATCAAGGCCGAAATTATTGAAACTGAGAACGCGGCAAGTGTTGCAGACGTGTATGGCAGCAGCGCTGCCGGGCGACTTTATCTGGTGCGACCCGACGGTTACATCGCGTTCCGTTCATCCATTGCTGATGAGGAGATATTCTCCCGCTATTTGTCTGATCATCTGATCGCTCAATAGTAGACTAACATAGCCCAAAACGACATTAAGAGAGAAAGAGGCAAATCATGGGACAGATTCTGGTAACTGATTATAACAGCGTTGAACAAACGCTTTCCTACGATAACGGCGACAAACTGATGGAAGTGCTGCGCGACAATGGCCTGGTGCGTGCAGAGTGCGGCGGCATGCAAATATGCGCTACATGCCACGTCATGCTTTCTCCGGCAGCTTACGCAGTGACCGGTCCCGCAACCTCGATCGAGGTAGAAATGCTGGACGGCACAGGCGACTACAAAGAAGGAAGTTCCAGACTGAGTTGTTTGATCAATCTTGACGCCAACCACAACGGCATCAAGCTTGAACTAGGGCCTGAACTCTAGTTCGACCCTAGTGAACACCCTTCACTAATCTACAAACCATTGAGTCGGGGCAGACCTGTATTTCATCTGCCCTGACAATAATTTGCATTAAATCAGCGCCGGCCTCAATCGCTCCACGCCAATAATTTCGGGTTTCCGACAATAATTGGGCATTTGACTCCGGTGTACTGAGATAATGGGAAAACACACCCAGGCGCGGTTTTGTTTCGACAAGCAAGCGCCCCACATCCGCGGCAAGCATATGATGATCAACAATGCTTTGTACCTGTGCAGGCGGATAAATGGTCTTCAGTTTATTGATTAGGGCCGTTGGTACCACCTCATGAACAATCACATCCACGCCTCTGCCGTAGCCCTCAAGGGTTTTGGTTGTTTTAGTATCGCCAGTCAACATCGCACTACGTCCATTATAGTCAATGCGATAGCCATATGCTGGCTTGGCAGCTGCGTGATCTACCAAAAAAGCTGTAACTTTTACGCCTCCTTCCTCAAAAACAACACCGCCGGCAGCGGGGTTTTCCTGTATTTTTAATTCAAGTCCCTCGGTATTTGGTGGCAATTTTTCTAACTCGTTGCGCGTATACACGTCGGGCTGAAAAGCCTTCTTAAGTCCCGTCATAAAATGCCCTGTGCCCACTGGCCCGTATGCATAAAACGGTGACGTGCGTCCTAACAACCAGCCATTCATATAGATATCCGGCACACCGACCATGTGATCAGAGTGCATATGGGTAAGGAAAAGTCTGTTTATTTTTTTGTATAGCTTGGGACGTGCTTGCATCAAGCGAATGCCGCAGCCTCTTCCACAATCAAATAGTAATGCATGGCCGCCTGCCTCGATGAGAGTGGCGGCTCCAAATTGAGTGGTGCTTACGGGCGGCGTGCCTGTACCCAACAACGTAATGCGCATTTCGGCGCTTTCCTCAGCCATGCTAGCTTGAGGGAAACAAACCCAGAAGAATGCAGCCCCAAACAGTATGACACTTCTCATCCATTTGAAAACCCAACGCCTGTCCATCCCATTGCTTCCTTTTTAAGCTCACTTGACTGTAATCAAGTCCAACCAAGACAATCGATATATTATGTAGCGTACATAAATGCGTTATACGCACAAAGCGGCAAATATGTGAGAAAAAACTTGGAGTGGGTTACTAGACAAATCAACTATTTTTTGTGCGAATAGCGCACAAGAAAGCTTGTAATCTTCTCCAAAACATCTATTTTTGCCTGTAATTACTAGGGAAAGCATTCGTGACTATGATAGCCGATCAAGCAAAGTCTGAATCTAAAGATTTCATCAATTCCATTGCCCGTTGTTTTTCTGTTATTCGCTGCTTCGGGCGCAACCGTGAAGCAATGACATTATCGGAAGTTGCAGAAATCACGGGACTCACGCGCGCAACGGCACGCAGGATTCTGCTAACGCTTGAGAGCCTCGAGTATGTTGCTCAGGATCGGAGACGGTTCAGGTTAACTGGTAAAGTACTTGATCTGGGTTACGCCTTCTTGTCCTCAAACCGCCTTTTGGAAACGGCCCAGGCTCATCTGCAAACCGCCGGCCAACGAAGCGGCGAATCAGCTGCTATGTCAGTGCTCAGCGGCACCGAAATCATTGTGAATGCACGCGTACCCAACGCCCGACTTGTATCCTCAGCCATCAGTATTGGAACTCGCCTACCCGCCTACGCAACTGCGCCCGGCCGTGTCTTGTTGGCGCAACTGGATGAAGACAAGATAGACAGTGTGCTTGAAGAAACTGATTTACAGCTTTTCACCCCGCATACGGTCACGCAAACCAATGCTCTTAAGCAAATACTCAAGCATGTACGTAACGAAGGACATTGTTTTGTAAAGGACGAGCTTGAGATAGATCTCTCAGCTGTTGCTGTACCGATCTACGATCGTGCACATAATGTGCTGGCTGCGATTAGCTTCGACGGGCCAACAACCCGACTAAATGCACAAGGGCAACAGAATAAATATCTGGCCATTCTGCTAGAAACATCGCGCAACATTACGCGAGACCTTCCTAACTAACCACCCGTCTCTCTATTCTATCGGCCTACACAACTCGCCATTTTGGCGTGAAAGGTTCCCGCTTGCGTATATTTGAAATTATCGCTATTGTGCGCACATGTGTTCGTTATGCGCACAATTAGTTCGCAAAGCGACATTTGTAAACAATTGCCATTAACGAAAGTGAATCTACTATGGGAACCACAAACAACGGCGTTTCATATCCAGAGGTGCCATTCAAATCTACAGGAATGCACCATATGGCGTTGGTAACGCGCAATATGGATGACACGGTTAAATTTTGGTCCGGCGTACTTGGCTGCAAGATGCGGGTTATGCTGAAATTGCCTGACCCTGATCCTTATGCCGACAATACATGGGGCGAACCATTTGGTGATTTGTCCGGTAGCCGTCACTACTTCTTTGATATTGGCAACGGCGATTCTGTGGCCTTCTTTGATATAGGTGAACAAGAAATTGTTCCAAATTCAATGCACTCAGGTTTTGCCCACCACGTAGCAATGGGCGTTGCGTCGCTTGATGACCTTATCAGAGCCAAAGAACATCTAAATAGCCACGGCATAGAAACATCCGAGGTTGTTGACCACCTGTTCTGCAAGTCAGTTTATTTCAATTCGCCGGAAGGCCATTACCTTGAATACGCGGTGCATACAGGCCCATGGGAAGGCGATGCACCTTTCATTCAGGACGTTGATCTGGTTCCAAATGCAAAAACTATGGTCGGGCAAGAAATGTACGAAAAGAATCTGCGCGTATATACCGCTGGGGTTTCTGACACATATGATGGTGTGGAAAACTGAGCATTTACAATGGATTACCACTCGTTGATACGAGCTAATACTGCACTGACCTAATAAAAAATGGAAAAGGTCAGTCAGCCGGAGGGGCTTGCTGACCAGGTTCAGACCCAAAATCTTGAATCGCCCAAACTCATATCACGTTCAGGGAGAGAACAATGATACCAGTAACAAATCAACATCATAGAGTGGGAGGAAGCCATTCCATTGGATGGCTGAAAACCACCGTCAGCTTACTTTCGCTAACCGTATTCGGTACAGGCTCCGTCGTTGCGCAGGGTGCTGATGACGACAGTTTCACATTGGAAGAAATTGTGGTTACAGCCCAGAAGCGCGCAGAAAATATTCAGGATGTACCGATTGCGGTAACAGCGTTAAGCAGCAGCACACTGGAAACAACAGGTTTTGAAAGTCTGGCCGACTTGACCAGACTTTCACCATCTTTGCAATTCAGCAATTTCGGCCCCATTGCTTTCGTGACGCTGCGCGGCATTGGCAACGAAAACACAACTGCCGGCGGTGACCCCGGCGTTGCGCTGCATTTTGACGGTGTATATATTGGCCGTCCAGCCGGTACATTGTTTACTGCCTTTGATACCGAACGCGTAGAAGTACTGCGTGGCCCACAAGGAACACTATACGGACGTAACGCTACCGGTGGGTCTATCAATTATATTACCAAAAAACCAACGGACGAGGCTGCATTCGAAGGCGACTTAACCTACGGCGATTATGATCGCAAACGCATCCGACTTTCAGCAAATATTCCGTTGAGTGACACGGTCTCAACCCGAGTGGTTGGTTTTTGGGAGGACCGTGATGGCTTCACTGAAAACACTTTTGCGGGCGGTAAAAATGCGAATGATGCCGATAACTTTGGCATCCGCGGCCATCTTGCGTTTGAACCTTCAAGTGATTTCAGTGCGCTTCTTTCGGTCAACTATACTGAAAGCGGCGGAGTAGGAAGTGCGCCGGAACTTAGAGAACCTTTCCCTGGGTCAACAACAGGGCAAAACCTGGCAGGGCCTCCAATTCCGGGCACCAACAACTATATCGTTAATGGCAGTCCGCTGGTTAATGACCTGAGACCATTTATTGAAGCGGAAAATACCGATCAATCCCAAGATACGACCTTATTGTTGCTGTCAGCCACTTTGGAATATGACTTTGGGAATGTGACGCTGAAGTCCATCACTGGCTATGTTGAAACAAGTTTTGACTCGCTCACCGACCAGGATTACTCGCCGCTTCCGCTTGCGGAACTTCGGCTTCAGGAATCATCTGAGCAATTCTCAGAAGAGCTTCAACTTCTGTCAAACAATGATGGGCCATTCAATTGGATTTTAGGCGCATTTTACTTCCATGAAGACGCCACGCGCCAATCACAATTCTTTGGTAGCCGCTATGATATTATTGCAGCCGGCGCAAGCGCAGCAACAGGCACTAACATTCCAAGCGGGTTCGATGTTGGCGGCAGCGTTACCTCCGAATCGTACGCCTTCTTCACTCAAGGCACTTATGACATCAACGAGCGTTTAGCTTTCACCGGTGGCGTTCGTTACACCAACGACACCAAAGACGGCATCAATAGCGGGTTCCAGTTTGCGTTCCCCTACTCAGGCGATGTAAACGCCGAATTTGACAAATTTACCTACCGACTTGCATTGGATTATAACGTATCTGATGACGTATTGTTGTTCGGTAGTTTCTCAACCGGCTACAAATCAGGCGGCATCAACCAGGTTGCAATACCGGCTTTAACGAACCCGGTTTTCGCTCCTGAAACTGTTAAGGCACTTGAGGTAGGCCTGAAGTCACGCCTCGCGGATGGCAGACTGCAATTCAATACATCGATTTATCGTAACGAGTATGACGATTTGCAATTCCAGGTATTTGGACTTTCTGGCCCAGAGGCTTTCAATGCTTCCGGTGCTACAGTGCAAGGTATTGAAGTTGAGATTGTGTCGCTTTTGAACGAATGGTTGCAGTTTGATGGCTCCTTGGGCTATGCCGACGCCAAGTTCGATAACCAGATCGTTCAGGGGGTGCAATTGGGTGGAAATCGCGTTCAAAGAACTCCTGAATTTACCTACAACGCTGGTTTAACAGGCAATTGGGAATTGGACGGCGGTAACGGCCGCATACGCGCCCGCGCTGAGATCAACCACACCTCAAGCATCTTCTACACGGCCTTTAACCGCAACGGCGGATTCACTGACCCAGGAGGGTCGGATTTTGCAGAAGGGTATACCAACGCTAACTTCCGCGTGTTCTGGTATAGCGAAGATGATCGTTATTCACTGGAAGCATATCTGACAAACGCGTTCAATACCGTCCAGATTGGCAACGTATTTCGCGACATCGGCTTCCTGGATACGCCTGGTGGTGGAGGTCCAGAAAACATCACTTACAAACCACCACGGCAATTTGGTGCAACATTCGGGTTCAAATTCTAGCTTTAAGCGATACCACTAGAATTTCTCGAATTAGCTAAAGAAGACCATAAACAATTACAGTAGAGGCTCATCGGTTAATGGGCCTTTATTGTAATTTAATCACCACTAGCCTCGCCGCCACACTAGCTTGGTCGACCGAGTGTTTGCTTGTAACGAAGCCATAGACGCAATCCACTATGTGCATGAAGGACAACAAGCTGGAAAAATTGTAGTGCCATTTGAGACGGCGGAGCACTCCTCGTGTTGACACCCGAGCTAATGTCCTTTACCCGAGCAGCAGTTTCAACACAACTACTGTTGCGACCCAAACGCAAAAGGCCCGCCACGAGGGTCTATTTTAATTGGTTTCCCTCGTAGGATTTACCAGCAGACGCTTCGCTTTGCGCTATTGCCCTTCCTCACTCCGTTCGTCGGTCCGAACAGTAGGTTTCAATACAACTACGACCGTAATCTAAACGCAAAAACCCGCCACAAGGGCGGGTTTCTGACGTTTGGTTGCCGGAGTAGGGTTTGAACCTACTGCCTTCAGGTTATGAGCTTGATTGATATGTTATTAACCATATGGTTTCATTAGTATATTTAAATCGAGTAAATTTTTGTGTGCAAATTTTGTGTGAGTCTCGCGATTCAAAAACTCGTTTTAAGCCTCACCAGGCCTCATACTCCGTATTTTACTCACATTTACCCCTAAACAACTTTCATTGTTATTTCGTAATAATGCTTCTAATTTCCTTATGCAAAACTCATCAAATTACTGGTGCCTTAAGCTTAACCATTTAGCCAGTTGAAGCTCTTAACTCTAGTTAACCAGGCAGTCTCCAATTATGACCCCTTTATGATCCAACGATGATAGGAGCATCTGCAGTTGCTAAAACTTCAGCACCGTCTTTCGTAATCAATGTGGTGTCTTCAAGGTGCGTGCTTCCCCACCCCAGTTCATAACAAGGTAAATCCACGGTAATGACCATACCTTCCTGAAGGGTTATGTCATCCTTGACAGCGAAGGGTAAATTATCCCGCATGGCCTCATCTGTATGAGTTAGACCAACCGAATGCGGGGTTGCCCTGGCGATAACATCGCTTGGCAACCCTGCCCCGGCCATTGCTTTGCTGGCGACAGCCTGAATTTCCGAATAGCGCACGCCAGGTTTGAGCATTTCAAAAACGGCACTGCGTGCGGCATCAAGCTGCCCCACGCGTTTTTCAACCCTAGTAGAAGGAGATCCGTAAACAAACGACCTGCCATAATCACCGCAATAGCCGTTAACCTTGCTCACCGCATCAATCATCAAAGGCTCGCCTCTGATAACCTCACCATTGCGCAAGCCGCCATATGTACCAACACTAATTTGGTCCATTTCCGCACCCAGTTTTGCGGCTTCTATGCGGAATATATATTCAATGTCCGCAACAGTCGCGCCGGGCATAATTTGCCCCAGCGCGTTGCGCGCCGCTGCTTGATTGGCTATGGCGGCAGCTCTCATAAATTCTATTTCAACCGGAGACTTTACCATACGAATTTTACGGAAAATATTGTCGCCCTCTACGCAGGTAATATCTTCTGCACCTAGTCGTGTGAGCAGGGTATCCACTCGCATATCATCAACAGCTACACGGCTTTTACTCAGTCCAGTTTGTTCCAACGCTTTAACAAGCGCCCAGCCAGAAGAGGCCGCATATGCATCCTTTTGATCGGCATCCATTGCAAGCCAGCGTTTTTCTATTTCACTTAGGTTTTCTTGATTTATCGCCCATTTGATGCCGCCACCAGCAACAGGGGAGGTGCTCCAATCTTCAGAACTTCCAGCAAACTCTTGCCAATTTACCGGGCCGGTATAAGGAATGATTTCAGGGAAATACCGGTCATCATTTGAAATATGCCATTGATCAACAACGCTTAACACGTGCACAGGAGGGGTTTTTTCATCACGAGATAAAATTGCAAAACCGGGGTATTGCGCGCCCATTTTTGATTTGTAACCTAGATGATTACCCAAATAAAAAACATTGAGGGGGTTAAATGCGATTAGACCGTCAACACCTTCCGAATCCATAACCGCATAAGCGCGTTCATAATTAATCAAACTGCGTCGATCTATTAAGGGCGGAGCTTTAACCACGCCCTCATTAGCTTGTTTCCTCTTTTTGACATTTGTATCTGAAGCGGCAAAGGAGCCACAGGCAGTAAGTGCAAATGTGCCTGTGGCAAGGAAGTCTCTCCGCGTGACCATAGAAAGTTGCCTTCTATCTTCGTTATATCGACTTCATTCAGACACAGGTTTTATTCAGATATGGACGCTTTTCTAGAACGCATATCCTGCCCTTAAACCGAACTGTCTCTTATCCGGCGCTTGTACCAAAGCTCCCTGGAATCGGCCAGAGATCAAATCACCGAGCCCGTTAGGCAAGCCCCCGATTTCTACGATGTTACCGCCACTAACCCAATTCTTTTGATCAAAGAGATTTCTGACATAAAGTTCGATCTTTAGACCATCTTTCTCAAAACCAATGCTTGTATTTACATTAACATAGTCATTGAGTTCAGCAATGTTCGCGGCGGATAAGTATGTTTTACCTTTGTAGGCGCCGCTTACTCGGGAATACCAGCTCCAGTCATTCGAAAGGTCAGCGGAATAAGTAATGTCCGCGTGGCCAGACCATTCTGGATTTTGAGGCTCAGAGTTGCCAGCAAAATCTTGAGCATTAAATACATTCTGTAAAGCACCATTGAAGAACTTCGTGTAGTTGGTTTTATTGTAAGCTAGGCTGCCGTTGAGCTGCCAATTTTCACTCAACAGTACACTACTTTCAAATTCTATACCGTAAAGCTCTTGATCACCTTCAATAACAACAGAGTTTGCTGGCGCTAAAGCTCCTCCCGGTACATCAGAAACCTGAATATTTTGCGATACTTTCTTACGGCTCCATTCAGCATAATAAACCGTCAATGCCAAGCGCCCGCGTCCGCCCCAAAATTTATGTTTGAGGCCAATTTCGTAGTTATCCAGACGATCAGAATCAACAATATCGCTCACGTCCCCCACTTGCTGACGGATTTGCTCCTGTTGAAAGTCAGGCCGACCAATGAAATTAGTATTGATCTGACCAGGTAAAACACCCACTGAATAACTAGCGTATACACTAGTGTCGGCAGACGGCGACCAGCTTAAGATGGCCCGGGGGATAAAATCAGTGAAAGTAGTTTTTGTACCCGATCGCACGGCCTCGTTTTCGTCCTCTTGATATCGCCCTTCCAACGTCAGCGTAAGTTTATCTGAAACGTCATATTCAAGGGATCCAAAAACACCAATGGTTTCCAAATTACTTTGGCGACCATTTGAGCCGGGCCCAAAACCTATGAAATATATATTTCTGGTGGAACCTGTGAACTCGCAGCATATTTCACCGTCATAATAGTTCGCGCCAAGTAGCCAACGAAACTTATTGTCCTGCGGTCCTCTTAGGCGAAATTCAGCTGAAAAATCTTCAAACCTGATAGGAACATAACCAAAGGAATCGGGACTGCCATTGCCGTCAATGTCAATTATCGCAGCGGCCACTGAATCATTATACGCAATGCTACCATCCATAGTGATGTCGTTGGAAAATTCATGAGAACCCTGCAAACTAAGGCGCAGTGCCTCGCGCTTAAGGCCGAACCGGTCTAACGTTGGGAAATCACCTCCGATGAAGGGGTCCCCAAGGCTGTTATCAACAAAAACCTCCCTTAGGGTCTGTCCATTGGGTGTGTATATGTTATCCAACGAGGTATTGGCGGAGAGGACATCTTCACCAAGATCTCCGAGGGACGGAACAGTCTGTCCGCAAAAATAACTAAGTCCGGCTGGAGTTGATATAGTTCCTGCATCTGTTTCGAAAGAAAACCCGTTACAAGCAGCTTGGGTACCGCTCAAAATTGAAATAGCCGCACTACTGTCGCCATCTTCTTGGTAACTTATGCGGAACTTGAACTCGGTTCTGTCCGAGGGTGTTGCATATAAAGTAAGAGCTCCGCTTTGTGTCGATTCTCTACCTAGGTCACCGCCATCAGTGGATGAATGATACATTGCCCCCTTGCCATAAGATGAACCAGAAATACGGTAAAAAAGCTTGTCGTTAATTAATGGCCCTTCAAGAGCCACACTAGCACGGTGGCTATTATATGTCGCAATATCCACATTGACCTCACCCTGCATTTCATTGCCTGGAGTTTTGGTAATAAAGTTGATCGCACCTCCAAAAGTGCTACGCCCAAAATAAACGCTTTGCGGGCCTTTCAATACTTCAATTCGTTCAACATCCACTGAACTAATTGCCTGAGGGCCACCCGTTACAAAAATGCCGTCAACAAAGGTTGACCCGACCTGTTCTTGCGGAACCGGCGTTCCATTTTGCATTCCCCGGAATGTGGTGTTTGGGTTTACTCGTCCACCGCCGCCGATAGAAGCCGCAGCATTGTAGTTCAAGCTGGGCGCCAACAAAACAAAGTCACGAATATCTCTGACGTTTGATTTTTCGATAGCAGCCGCATCGAGTGCTGTGATGGAAACGGGAACCTTGATGTAGGATTCATCTTTTTTCCGGGCAGTAACCGTGATTTCTTCTAGCATTAAATCGGAGACTTCGGCTCCATCCTGGGCAAAAGCTGTTGGCACCAAAGCCATATGTGCGCTTCCTGCTAACAAAGCTATATGCAGATGATTATGTTTCATTCCCAACTCCTCCCGAGTTTCTTTATCAACAATTACTAAATCTAAATGATCTTTGTCTTAAAGGTATCTATGGACTGCTTCCCCATCGACTAGTTGGCCCAGCTTGTGCCGTCTAATTTCTGTCTCGCCATTTTATGGGGTGCAATAATATTTGTTGAATGCTTTTCGAGTAGTTCTCGCCTAGCGAGAAACTACCTGCACATCAGTCTTCAAATAGACGTCAAAATTTAGTCTCGAAAAAAATAAGTCATTAATATAACGAATTTTTTGTTCCTCAGCTCAAAACGAAACAACGAGTCACATATTTTGCGATTTACCCATGAACTGCGTTCGGGGACAGGATAAATTTGTATTTTCGGCCATTAGACGAACCTGCACTAAAAACCTTAGGCGAAGAGTTTGCTTGTATTCGCGCTTCTTTTGCCAAACACAGATTAAAGGCTTCGGGCAATGGCTTCAGCGGTTTCCACCAGCTTGTCTGCAAATTGTTCCTGTGCGTCGCTAAGCTTCATGGTTTTTCTAAAGAAAATAGCCCCCAACGACGCGACGACGTTGCCCTGAACCATGATCGGTGCCGCAATAGAGGCTGTACGCCCGGGTTCAGAAGAATGGGTATTGACTGGCTGGATTGCGTATCCAGTTTTTCGGATTTTCTCCCAAAAATCATCATCTGCACACACTTCTATTGGTAGTTGTCTCGACCAACCAAAATCAATCTCTGTAAGATTTTGCAGTATCTGGCTCCGGGTATTCTTGTCCGTAAAGGCTAAATAGGCTTTGCCCGTCGCGCAATCAGAAATTGGCATCGTATGTCCAGGGTAGTAATTGTCAAACGTAAGAGTTGTCATGGCATGCGTAGAGTCAAGCAACACCATACAACTACCAATACGTGATGCGAGGGCGACTGGCCAGACGATCTCCTGACACAACTTTTCCATCAGCGGCCTCGCAGTAGTTACAAGATGGTTTTCAAATTTATACCCTGTGGCAAGTGACTGAACCATCAAAGTTGGCTTGTAACAGGGCCGATTTTCTTCTCGTTCAATCAACGCTTCTTCAAGCAATGTATTCACAATCCGACAAACCGTCGGATAAGGGATATTGGTTGATCTGCTAATTGTTGTCAGATTGGCCGAGCCCGCACGATTAATGAACTTAAGAACCGCAATGCCACGACTTATAGCCCTAATCGTATCTGGGCAATTTTCCTGTCCCGTTGATACGGACGTATTGATACCCTGCATCCTTTGCTCTGTGTCCTGTGACATGAAATTCTCCTGCCATGAGTATTATCCGGTCAGCGATTATTTTAACTCTTGATGTGCTATTTATCCGCTGTACGGATAAAATTGCATATTTTAGGTGCGGTGGAGCTACTTAATTTTTATTCACGAGGGTAAACGAGCGACTTCAGACCACAATGAAAGACTACACATGCAATCGATCGAAGCTGGAGTGAAGACAAAACGGTTTGACCTTCACGAGTTCTCGCAGGGGTGGCATATCGTTGTTGCTTCATTTGCTGGCGTTGCTCTTGGACTGACGGCACTGCCATTTTATACTTACGGTGTTTTTGCAACGAGTTTACAAAATGAGTTTGGCTGGACACGAGGAGAAGTTCAAGCACCTCTTCTTTTCCAGACCATCGGATTTCTCATGATATTGCCCATGGTAGGTTGGGCTGGCGATCGCTTTGGTGTGCGCCCCGTAGCTCTTATATCTATGCTGTTATTTGCGATAGTATTTGCCCTGTTTTCCACGATGACGTCGTCAATCATTCATTATTATTCTATGGCATTTTTACTTGGGGTAGTAGGGGCCGGAACCATGCCCATCACCTGGACAAGAGCGATCAATGGGACTTTTGAAAAACACCGGGGGCTTGCGCTTGGTTTTGCATTGATGGGCTCAGGTGCAACGGCTTTTTTTGCCCCTTTTTATGCAACTTGGTTAATTGAAACTTCTGATTGGCGCACTGCTTATCTGGGGCTGGCATTGCTATCTGGGATGGTTGCTTTTCCCATCATTTTCTTTTTGTTCAAGGAAAGAGCAAACCCCACCATCGAATCTGACGTTAAAATACCGAGTTTCGGCGCAAGTTACAGCGACGCTCTACATGATCGCCGTTTTTGGTTAATAGCTTTCGCTTTCCTGATGATTTCCTTCGGCATCGGCGGGGCGATTCCAAATCTCTTTGCCCTTTTCACTGGTGTTGGAATGAGCCCGACAAGGGCTGCATCCATTCTCTCCATGATTGGGGTTTCAGTCATTGTTGGACGCCTTGTCACCGGCTTTATGCTTGACCGGTTTTGGGCTCCTATGGTCGCTGCAATACTTATGGCAACACCCGCCGTCGCTTGTTTACTACTAGCACTTTACGCAGATAATCTTATTGCCGCCTACATCGCAACAATCCTGATCGGGTTTGCGGCCGGCGCAGAGTTTGACATTATTGCCTATCTCGCCTCGCGGTACTTTGGCCTTCGTCACTATAGCAAAATATACAGTTCACTTTTTGCTGCTTTCTCAATCGGTGCGGCCGCAGCACCGGCTGTATTTGGCGCCATCTTTGATACCACAGACTCTTACACGCCGATTTTTTTCGTTACTGCCGGGCTCTTTATATTTAGCTCAATGTTGCTCTTGCCTCTGGGGCCCTATCCGAAATTTGACGCGCCAACCGAACTATGAGTGACGCAACAAAATTAAAGGACAAACTTTCCAAGCGAAAGTTTATTGTTGCTCCCGGCGTGCAGGATTTAATGACAGCTACTCTTGCTGATCATCTCGGTTTTGAAATCATATATGCTACTGGCTATTGGCTGACAGCTTCTGCATATGGACTTCCTGACGCAGGTATCGCCACTTACACCCAGATGCATGACCGTGTGGAGACTTTAACCCGACGATGCAAGGCAACGCTGATCGCAGATGGAGATACCGGATACGGTGGCCTATTGAATGTGCGTGAAACGGTAAAAGGCTATGAACAGTGCGGTGTTGCAGCTATCCAACTTGAAGATCAGGAGTTCCCAAAAACCTGCGGACAGGAAGGTGCCAAGAAGATCATTTCCACCGACGAAATGGTGCAAAAAATTCATGTTGCGGTTAATACCCGCGATGAGATGCTCGTCATTGCCCGCTGTGACGCACGGCAAACGGAAGGTTTTGACGCCATGATCCATCGATTACAGGCCTACAGCGACGCTGGCGCCGATATTGTGTTGCCTGAAGCAGTAACGGGGGAAGATGAATTGCGCCAATGTGTTAAGCGTTTGACAGCCCCCATCATGGTGAACATGGCCCATGGGGGGGCAACTCCGGTTATGCACCCCAGTAACCTTGCTGATATCGGTTGCGCCTTAGCTATTTATCCTTCTCTCGCACCATTGTCTGCCTTGGCAGCCATGGAAAGCGCCCTCCTTGCATTAAAAGGTGGAACTGCATTTGGAGGCGGGATGCCCGGTCTATATGATTTCAAAAAGTTTGGCAGCCTAATTGGGCTTGATGACATCAAAGATTTTGACAAAAAATGGGCTATGGCTGATTCCAAGAACAGCAACTAACCCCTGGTTTCAGGCAGCTTAGAAGTCTGTTAACAGACGACCGAAGCCTTCAACTTTATCTTCAACGCCTATACGACGAAGCCCATGCCAGTATGTAGCCGTATTAATCGCGATGACTGGTTTGTTCAGCCAACGTTCGGCCTCGCCTGCGAAGCGTGCCATACATAAATTGGTGCCAACCTGCACAATTGCATCCACATCAGGGCCATTCAGTTGATTTACGACGACATCATGAAGCTGTTTTTCACCCACCCGGGCAATATCAAGCCACGTGGGACACTCCAATGCGCAGTCTCTCACTGTTTCAAAGCCGTGGTCTGCAAAAAAAGCCGCAACTTGCTGGTTCATAACCGGGTAGTAAGGAGATACGAAAGCAATCCTCTTTATTCCCCCATAGGCCTTAAGAGCTGCCGCAGTGGACAGGGCACCAGTGCTGGCTCCCACACCAGCAATGGCTTCCATGTCTTTACAATATTTCTCCGCGCCTGCAGCGCCGCCAAAAAATGTCACTGCTGACATGCCCATGACCAAGTAGTCAGGTTCACATGTCATCACGCTTTTAACCGCATCAACCACATTTTCACCAATGGCATGGACGCCCGCCATGAAACTATCATTGCTAAGCGCTTTGGCATTTTCGGTATATATACGGCTGTAGTGGTTGGTAATGCCCGGGGGTCTCATTGCCTCGAATTCAGGTTGCACAATGGTATTTGTCGATGGACCAATAACACCCAACAGTTTCCTCACACCCAGCACATCGGTCATGCGACTTCTCCCGAATAATATGGTTTATCCTTGCTCCAACCGACCACCCAGCATTGCCTGTTTGAGGAGATACTCGACCCGGCGATTATCATCTTGCTTGATTTCTCGTAATTCCGCGAGATGGTTGCCTACTGCTTCCTCTGGCGGCGTTTCCATCATTTTCTTGTTTCTGATGGTTTGCGTCTGGATAAATTCCAGCATAATCGCTCGACGTTCTGCATCAAAAGCTTCAAGCAATGAAGCGGCCTGTGCGCCGTTTTTCAGAATATCAACCAATTTTCCACCGACACACCATGCATCATGAATGCCGCTGTTCATACCAAATCCACCAAGAGGGTTGTTTAGGTGAGCTGCGTCACCGACAAGCAAGATACGGCCATGGTTGTATTTCTTCACAACACGTTGGTGAACGCGATAAAGCGTACGATGATTGGTAACAACGTTGTCGCCAAAACCGATCAACCGCTCGAACAGTTCCGTTTTATACCCATCTGAAAGCAGGCGTTCTTCATCCCCGTTTGCTGGTACAAGAATACGCCAGGCGGTAGGAACCCGAAGCAAAACCACCCACTCTTTTGGGTGTGCGATGTAGTTCACGTAGCATAAATTATCTATATATTTTTCAATCGGAGTATCAGTCGAGAGCGTTAGAAAATTTTCCGGATAAGTAAAGCCATCAAACTCCAACGCCAACCATTTACGGATGATACTATTGGCTCCGTCAGCCGCAACGAGATACTTGGCACTAACTTGCTCGACGGCAACGCGGGTTTCCACGTCAACAACCACTTTATCTTCGTCCTGACGAACGCCGAGTACACGATTGTTGAAACGCACATCCGCATTCGGACAGGCATCCAAACGAGCCGATAACAATCTGGCAATCTTGAACTGCTCACACTGGAGGCGATACGGAAAGGTCGTATGTTTATCAAGTTCGCTAAGGTCGAATTCAATATACTCATCGGTATCGCGGTCGCGATATTGATATATCGGGGCCTTCAGTCCTTGATTAACTAGCTCATCCGCAATATCGAGGTCACGCATCATTTCTAATGTTGGCGGGTGTATGGTTGACGCCCGCATGTCTGCCATGCAGTTCGGCGTCGCCTCCAGCAGAATTACTTCAATGCCCTGCCGAGCAAGATAATAAGCTGCGACGGTCCCGACCGGTCCGGCGCCAACGATAATTACTTCTGCTGTTGTCATAACTTAACTTACAAATGTGATTGTGCTGCATCATCAACTATCACCTCCTGTCACAATTCACCGCAGGTCAAATCCATGTTGTTCGCCTAACGAATAAATGGAAAGGTAATGTCTGGTCCAAGGATAGATTATGCTATCCGTTTTTGTGATATATAGAGCTCAAACCATAGCCCCGTAATAAGGACAAACATGCTAGAATACACATACACGCCCATGCCAAAGCGGCACCCGCTGATGTTTCCTGGAAGCAAGCGTGTGGCGGTGGTTGTCACTTTCAATCTGGAAACATGGGACATGGTTAAAGACAGTGATGCGCCCTATTATGCCGGAGGGCCCGCAATCCTGCCGAATTTGTTACCGGGAAATGTAGCCGACTTTCCTAATTACTCATGGCGCGAGTACGGTCAGCGAGTCGGTATTTTCCGCATGTTTGATGCTTGTGACTCTTTTGATGTTCTTCCTTCGTGCACGTTGAACGCTGTGACTTGCGAACGCCGTTTTGAAATGGTGGAGGCTGCGATGGATCGCGGCTGCGAACTTGTGGCCCATAATTATGAGCAAGGCGAATTGCTGTGGAAGCATGCCAATGACATAGATGCAGAGCGACAAGTGATCAAAAAGACCTTAGGTGTTTATGAACAGACCGTTGGCCGCAAAGCAGCCGGGTGGCTGTCATCATCGCTGCGCGGCACTGTAAATACGCCGCAAATTCTCGTCGAAAACAACTGCAAGTTTTACTGTGACTTAATGAATGATGACCAGCCCTACCTCATAAATACAGGGAAAGGTCCAATAGTATCAGTTCCCTACTCCAACGAAACCAATGATTTTACTTTGATTACGCGCCGTGGGCATACAACAGATGAAGTTTCTGCAATTTTAAAAGAAGAACTTTCTGTTCTGTATGAAGAGGGAGCACAATCTTGTCGCATCATGAATGTTGGACTGCATCCGCATGTTTCAGGGCGTGCCTATAGAAACCGTTCCTTGAAGGAATTTTTGGAATACGCAAAAAGCCTTGAGGATGTTTGGTGGGCAACCCGCGAGGAAATTGCCGATTGGTATATGGTCCACCATCAGGAACACTTTGAACAACCCCCAACATGAGAATGATTGCTGGTAAAATTAATCAACCTGATTTAATGGTTACGGGAGTAGGATTTGAACCTACGATCTCCAAGTCATGAGCCTGATGCAGATATAATTAAGCTATTGATTTTATTATATAAAAAATATTAGTGAAAAATAATGTGATAAATTCATACTCCGAAAAGCTCATTTTAATGACCATGAGACTTCAACCGTTGAATTTTGGCCCATAAACTCGAAACAGCTTACAATTACTGATATTAGACAATTGCCATTAAACATCCTTCCTAGAAGCTCACATTATTTGCGGTTAGGTCAGCAATGCTGATGCCGATGACAAACACGCTGTCGCTTTCACCCAGATCAATCAACACACCGGCCTGCCCGTTTTGGGTCATGGCAGTTGCTGCTGATGTCACATCAGCGAGGCTAGTGAAGTCAGTGCTGGCAAACTCTAGGTAGAGAATATCTTCGCTGGCATCGAAGTCCGTGACCGTGTCATTACCGCTTGTATTACCAAACACGAAGGTATCAGCGCCCGCGCCGCCAGACAAATCATCGTTACCAGCACCTGCCCATATCTCATCGGCACCAGCCCCTCCTGCGACAGTGTCATCGCCGCCGCCGCCAAACAGGGTGTCGTCACCGTCGCCACCGTCCAGACTGTCATTGCCTGCGCCGCTGAAAGTGGTGTCATTGTCCCCACCTGCATTAATACTGTCATTCCCGGATCCACCAAAAATAGTGTCGTCACCCGACCCACCATCGAGGCTGTCCCCGCCAGAACCACCACCAAGCATGTCCTGGTTGTCATCGCCGTATACTGTGTCATCTCCGGTGCCCGCCCATGCAGTATTCACACCCTGGCCCGTGTTGACGACTGTCATGGAGGCGCTGTTGTATGAACCTGCAACAATCAGATCATTACCAGCACCACCAAACAATGTGTCATTACCACTGTTGCCAGTGTTGGACTGGCTTGCACTGGTACTCAACGTTCCGCCAACAATGATATCGTCTCCGCCGCCGCCGCCAATAACATCATTGCCAGCATTGCCCTGCACTGTGTCGTTGCCGGTATCACCGGGTCCTGCAAAGGAAGTATCGTTGCCATTGCCGCCTGCAATAAAGTCAGCGCCCTGGCCTCCAATCAAGGTATCACCACCATTTCCGCCAGACAGTGTGTCGTCACCACCGCTACCACCAAGGCTGTCATTCATGCCTGTGCCGCTTTGCTGGCCACCATCGGTATTGGCATTGTCAACGGGTGTTACAATTGGTGTTGTGGGTGTCGCAACAGATGTCGCTGTTACGTTCAATGTGAGGGTTGACCCTGCTGCTGCAGGCCGATTGTGGTTGTCAGTGACACTGAAGTCAAAGCTCGACCGAGCCGCGCCGCTGGTACCTGCCGCGGGTATATAGGTAAAATCACCATTTGTGAGCTCTGCTAGACTTATCGCCTCACCATTTGTTACGGCACTGCCAAAATAGAGCAATTGATCGCCCGCAGCTAAGTTGAGATTACTGATGGTAACAACACCCAGCGTGTCACCCATATCGGGATCGCTGAAATTAAAATCAGAAGCGGAGAAAACATAAGTGGCGTCTTCTGCGGTGCTCACTGAACTATTACTACTCGCGGGTGACTGATTGCCTTGCGCGACGTCAAAACTAAACGTGGATGGCGTTGCGGCAAAACTGGTGCCATCATTCACTGAAAAAGTGAAAGTTGTTCGCCCCACTCCAAAACCATCGTCAACAGGCGTATATTTTATATCGCCGTCATCAATATCTTTCAGAGTAATGATGTCGCCCACCTGTATGGGAACATTATCATTGGTAAACGTATCACCTATTGCCAAATTGAGTGTATCAATGCGAACACTGCTAAAACTATCGCCGTCAATATCGCTGAAACCAAAATCAGTTAACCTGACAGTATAAACGGCTGTTCCAAAAGATTCGGGTGTATTAGCCGCTAGACTTTCCGTGTGATTGGCACCAGTCGGCGCATCATTAACTGCGGTTATGTCAATGTTACCACTGGCTATTTGAGGGTTAAGAACGTCATCATTTGCGTTGACCGTGTACGTCGCGGCACTTGTGCCATTTGCGTTTAACGCCCCGATGTATTGAATGTTGGAGCCTGTATCGAGGTATGTATTAATATCTGCGACACTGCCGGCAAGTGTAATGGTGGTAGCATTTACAAGTGTTGCAGACACGCCTGCACCAACACCTGCACCGTCAACTGGCGTAGCAAAACTACCCGCGCTGATCACTATAGTGACCGTCAAACTATCTCCGTCAACATCAGCTATATTAATAGTCGACAGATCGAAACCACTGGCTGTGTCTTCGACTACGGTGACCGTCGCTGGAGAACCGGCCGACGTCGGCGCATCGTTTGCGCCAGTAATATTGAAAGTTATGGTGTTAGGCGTGGCATCAAACTCGGTGCCATCACTTACGCTAAAGGTGAAGCTGGCTGCCCCCGTACCGTTTACATCCGCGGCCGGAACAAATGTCAGGTTTGGAATATTCGCTAGTGTAATCACCTGGCCCGCAGTGACGGCCATACCGGAAAGCTGAAGTTCACCCGCAGCATTGCTGGGCAGGGTATCAATGCGTACCGATTGCAAAGAATTACCCGCATCGGAATCGGTAAAAGTGAAGTTGCTAGCGGCGAACGTAAACGGCGTGTCTTCAGTTGTTGTGAGTGTACCGTCTGCGCTTTGCGATGCCACATTTAGCGCACTTGCACTCACATTAAAAACCCGTGCAGCAATACCTGAGCCGGAACCGTCAACGCTAGTATCGCTGCTTTGAAACGCGACAACAAACTGATGGTCGCCAAGCGAGGCTAAACCCCTATTGAACTGGCCATTTGACGTGTTTGTGTTGACCAAAAATTCCCCGTCCACCTTTGCGTCAGTGGAATCGAAGATTTGACCAGATACGCCGGAAGAACTAGCGTCGCCTGGCGCAGAGTCGCTACGCCATGTGACAACAAAGCCACCTCCATCCAGCGGCGCGGCCTTAGGAAAGAATTGGTCGCCTGTAGTATTAGTATTAATTGTAAATTCACTGCCAACCTTCGTAGCATTTGCATCAAACCTCTGACCAGATATGCCTTGACCGTTTGCATCAGAAGGTGAATTTCCACCGTACCAAACGACAACAAAACCGCCTCCATCCAACGCAGCTACGTGCGGTATAAGCTGGTCACCCGCTGAATTGGTATTAACGGTAAATTCGCTACCAACTTTGGTGCCGTCGTTTGAAAAAACCTGCGCTGCAATACCAAAGCCGCTGCCATCTACTGCTGGATCAGCGCTATACCAAGTCACCACAAAACCGCCGCCTTCGAGTGCAGCGCTTGTTGCAAATGACTGATTTCCTACCGCATTAGTATTAACAGTGAACTCGCCGCCAACTTTAGCGCCGCTAGAGTTGTAAAGTTGACCAGAAATTCTCGTGCCGTTTCCATCCACGTCAACGTCAGCTGATTCCCAGGTGACTACTATGCCTCCGTTAGTGAGAGCTGTGACTTCGGGCAAGCTTTGGTTACCCGCAACCTCTGTATTAACTGTAAATTCAACGCCTACTTTTGTGCCAGCAGCATCGAACATCTGTGCAGCTATACCAGAGCCACTACCATCCACTGCCGGGTCTGCGCTGTGCCAAACCACAATGAAACCACCGCCAGACAGTGCTTCAACATCGGCGTGAAGCTGGTCACCGCTTGCCAGTGTGTTAACGGTAAATTCGTTGCCAAGAGCAACGCCGTTGGCATCATAAACCCGAGCGGCGACCCCACGCCCACTGCCATCAACGTCATTATCGCTACTGTACCAAACGACAACAAAGCCACCGCCTTCAAGCGCGACCGCTTTTGAATTAACTTGATCAAGCGATGTTTCGCTATTCACAGTAAATTCATTGCTGGGCGAAGTGAGTGATGGTGTAATCACGATATCAGGCATAGCTCAATCCAATTTTCTATTGCGAAGCGTGTCAGAACCTAAAAGGCCACAAGCCAATTCCAGTCAGGCAACAGAAGATGAAAAAGTGCATGGAAAATACATACGCAGAAGTGCGTATTTACGATTTGAAACCAATATCATTGGATGAGGCCATTGGATTATAAAAGCTGATTGCGGTGGGCGTACGATGACAGTTCTGCCACCGTGCCTAGGCCAAGCTTTCTTTTTATATTTTCACGGTGCTTGCGAACAGTATGAGGACTTATGCCAAGAACATTTGCAGCAGATTCAGAAGTGTGTCCTTCGCCAATCATCCTGACCACTTGTATTTCGCGAGTGCTCAGTTGCGCGGCCACATTGTCATGCCTTGCAACTGCATTCGCTATATCTGGTGGAAAAAAACTCTCTCCGTCTAACACCGCTCTGACGGCTTGCTCAAATTGGTGCATATTTGCGGTCTTAAACAAAAAAGCATCCAGGGACAACTCTTCTACAAGGCTGGCGGCATCCTCTTCAGAGACTTCGCCGGTCATCAAGATAATGCTGGTCGGTAATTGCCTCTTGCGGATTTCACGTACCACATCAACGCCTGAAAGGCCCGGCAGAAAAATATCCAATATTGCAATATCAATTGTTTGGTCAAGCAAGAAGTCAATTGCTTGCTTGCCGTCTACAGCACCAAAAACGGAAGCTACATTGTCGAACTTCCCCAGTAACGATACCATGCCCTCACGAATAAGGGCGTGGTCGTCTGCAACAACAACATTTTTAGACTTTACAACCATACACGAACACTTAAACACGAGGTCTCAAAACATCTTTAAAATCAGCAAGCTAGCTGACTATATTACACAGAACTTTGTTTTGGGAAATCCTATTAATGGCCATTGCTTTCTAATATGACTTTTTTGAGCATATCACAGCAGCGAGGAAAGGCTAGCCTCCGCAGGTTTTCCTGTTTTGAGGGCAGTAAATGGATAGCTATTGTACTCTTGCTGTTGAGTGTTGTGCAAACGACGCGTTCCTCGTCTGCAGCCGAGACTATACCAGGTCAAAACGATACGTTCGTGAGTTTAGTGGTTCCTACCAACAGCCCCAAAGCATCATTGGACGGACCATGGCAAGTCATCCGCGACAAGATTGTACGCCCAGAGCAATTTGACGATCACTACACCGGAGAAGTGACCCAGTTTCCCGATCGCTGGCACGACAAAAAAAACGCCGGTGCAGAAAAAAACAGCTGGCCTATGGGCTACGGAGTCGCCTCATATCGGCTAAAGCTTTTGCTACCTCTATCCGGTCCACCACTTAGCCTCAGGTTACAGACGCCGTATTCCGCACATGAATTATGGATCAACGGTGAGCTTGTTGCGTCAAATGGGCAAATATCTGAGCAGCCAGAAGGTGCAAGAGCTTTCTATCTGGAACGGCGCGTTCGCTTGCCCCAAGCGGCCGAAGTTACTCTTGTCTTGATTGTTTCTAATTTTGAGCATGCTGCTGGAGGGATTTTACGCCCACCGCTTGTTGAAACAACGGCGGCGATGGAACAAGAGGCCCGCGCTTATGACTTGTCATACCTGTTTGTATTGGGCGCTTTAAGCGCACTTCTTATATTCCATCTAGCCTATTTTTCTCAGGGATTTAATGGCACACAAGACTGGTCTCTGTTTTGGTACTGTGTGCTGGTCACAATTGTTATCGTAAGACTGGCCACATTAAACACTATATTATTTAGAGTTTTCCCGGGTTTTCCTGAGTTCAGTGACAAAACTCTTGTCTATTTTACGCTCTATTCTGCCTCAACCGCATACCTTGCATTTCTTGCGTGTATCTTCCCTGACGAGTTCCCCAAATATATTCGCCGTATTACTTATTGGGGGTCCGCGCCCTTTATCTTGAGTGTGCTTCTCTTGCCAGTTCACATTTTCACTGGACTACAGGATGTCTTCATTGTCTTTGCGATGTTGATACTGGCGTATAATCAATTTGCTATTTTCAAAGCATGGCGGAATAAGCGCAGCGGTGCTGGCGCTATTGTGGTTTTCACCGCTTTCTTTCTTGCAACGGCGGTTAATGATGCGCTGCATTACCTCCATGCCTTCAATCTCAGGCCTTCATCGTTCTCAGACTTAATGCCTTTTGGCTTCCTGCTTATTTCAATTGGTCATGCGATCGCACTAAGCACACGTGCACGCGCATTGCACAAAAAGTCTTTAACTCTTGCTGAGAGCTTGCAAGAACTCAATGTGTCTTTAGATGAGCGCGTTCAAGAGCGCACCCTAGAAGCAACGGCGTCGAAGATTGCTGCTGAAAAGAGTGCGCGCGAGAAAATAAACTTCATGTCCGCTGCCAGCCATGATTTGAGACAGCCAGTACAAGCATTGAGTATATTTAATCAGAATTTAAAAAAATCAGCCAACACGAATGGTGAACTGGCTGTCATTGCTGATAAACAACAGCAATTAATAGGCTCTTTGTCTGATATTTTAGAAACCATGTTGGAAGCATCTCGCTTGGAGGCGAAAACACTCAATGTAACAATGAGTGCCATCTCTTTAGTGGCTATTTTCGATGAGCTAAAACAGACATTCCAGCCTATCGCTCTTCAAAACAACGTGGACCTCCGTTTTACCTCCTGCTCCCAGCACATTTGGGCCGACGCAAAGTATCTCAAACGTGTCTTGAGTAATCTTATTGCAAACGCAATTAAAGCTTCGAATAGTGGTCGTGTTTTAGTGGGGGCGAAGCGACAGGGGAACTCTCTAAAACTCATCGTTGCGGACAACGGGCATGGTATTCCTGCCAATGAAGTATCAAGTGTTTTTGATCGTTACGTGCAGTTGGAGAATACCAAAAAATCCCGGCAAGGTGGCCTTGGTCTTGGGCTTACAATCGTTCGAGAACTTTGTAACTTAATGGATATGAAAGTTGTGTTGGAATCTGAAGTTAATAAAGGCACACTTTTCTCGATTTCGGTCTTACCAGTTGTGCCGCCAACACCTGCCATTGCAATAACCGCAAGAACAGGCAAGGAGCCGTCGATACCCCAAAAAAGACTTGTTATACTTGTTGTGGACGATACTGAAGATGCAAGAGAGGCAATTGTTGAAATGTTCAGGGGATGGGGCCACGCTGCTCGCGGTGTTGCGTCACTTGAGGCTGCGGTGGACACTCTTAATGACTTGGGTCCACCGGACCTTATCATTACCGACTACTATCTTGCGCCTCATGTAACGGGGCTAGATGTTATCTCGGCCATCAAAGAAAAGTGCGCCGACACTCCCGCCATCATCATCACTGGCGCCACTGCCCCAGAGGACTTGCAGGTATTAGAAAAATGTGGTTTCCAGTATTTTCACAAGCCAGTTGACCCCGATGCAATTGAACAAACGTTACTGAGTTTAGTTCAGTCCAACAATTAGCATTTTCTGCCCAAACCAGTATGCCCATTTATTTTCTTTACAGCCCACATACGTACAAAAGAGCCCCTATTGGGAGACCCTTTATACGTATTGGTTGCTAGAGTAGGATTAGCTTCGTCGCTACGCGCCTCATCAGCTTCGCTATGAACTTACGACTCTCAGGTTATGAGTTTGATAGATATATCAGCAACTATTTGATTTAATTAATATATTTAGTTCTTTAGAGTTTTTGTGTGCAATTTTTGTGTGAGTTTCATGACCCGAAAAATTTATTCCAAGGCTTCTCAAGCTTCATTGGTAAGTATTATAGGCCCTAGAAACCAAACTTGTTCTTGCGCGTCATATCAGTCTCTTTAGCTTTATCCCAATGTTTCAACCGGTTTAAAAACTTCATCAATGCCAAAGCACTTTGGTCCCCATACTTCGAGACATTCCTGCCTACGCATAATTGGGGCAGCGCTATATCCAATAACTTTGACACGCAAACCGTAACGCAGCATCTCGGCCGTCATCGGTTCTCCGGTTTCCCGATCAAGAATGCAAATTAAGTCCGGAACTATGGTCACAGTTTCACCGTTCAACCGAGCTACAATGTATTCGTTTTGAATGTCGATTATCAATTCGTCTGAGGAGTTATCGATAGGTTTCAAAACGGCGCTGCCCCAATGCCAGCCATCCCTTGTTTCATGTGTTACATCCACAATTTTGCCGTCAAAGAGAATACGTGCGCTGCGATTTTCTTCCGGGCAATTAAGGCAATTAATTAACCTGGCAAAAACATCGTCACTTTCCTCACGACCATTTCGAATTGCACGCCCAATTTCCAAAGTCTGGCTGATTGTATTATGAACAGCGTAGTCTTTCACATGCCTACCCTTCATAGGATAAATACCCGAAAAAGCCATGGCCCCCAATGCACTTACAACAGGACGAATTGCCTCTTCTGCTAATCGGTCACTCAGCAGGTCCATCGTAATGACATTCCCGAGTTCATCGCTGAAAATTGTCGGCGTCGCACGCGCACCGTAGACAGAAAATGTTGTCATTTCGAGATGAGGGAATGCGCGACCCATACCATCACCGTCAATAACCGGTAGACCAGTAATTGCTCCCAGAGCCAGTGGGAACATTGAGTTGGCTCCCCCTATTTCAGCACTGATAAGGGCGTTTACTTTCCGGCCATAAAATGTTTCAGCTTGCTCAAGCAACTTGACCAAATGTGTCTCGCTAACCAGATATTCGACCAGTACAGTTGGTGCACCGATCCCGGCGATCGATATCACGAAGTCATCATCATCTAGTTCGCGTGCTGGAACGATATTTGGTGTTCTCCCCTGCGCGAGCTGGTTTTGCAAAAACAATTCACCGACATAGGGATCGCCGCCGCCGCCCGCGCCCAAAAATACAGCGCCGCGAGCCATGTCTTTAATATCTGTTTGTGTCTTAATCATAAGTGCCTCAATTTCTAAGCCAGATCGCCGACTACATTCACTTTTACGCGCACCGCCGATGTTTGCATGTGTGTCATCGGAAGTTCTTCAATCTCAATTAACTCTATGGTTTCATGGTCGGCCCCGGCCAGAACCGCCTTTTGAATCGCTGCTTCTTTCGCCCGCTTTAAGGCTTCTTCTCTACCTCCGTCAGCAAAATCAAAAAGTTTATCGATACGACCACCAACCTGGCCTATCGCAGCACCAATAGCGTTTGCGACCCCAGCATGTTTAGGCCGATGGGTCTTGGCTGCGCCCTTTAAATTTCGATCCACAAGAACACTACCGCCGCCCACCATAATGACTTGAACGTCCTGCGCGCTCGTTCTCATTTGATCGATAGCTTCTTCAATCAGATTATGGATTTTGCTATCTACTCGATCTACAAGCCCTCTATCGAGGTGAGCAACCAACGATGGATTTCCGATATCAACCTTTTCGCCTGCAACAGCAAAGTCTGTTGCAGTCAATGTGTTGCCGCCGAACACTTTTGCCTCCGTCTGCAGATGATTCCCGACAGACTGGGGTCCAATCTTAATTCGATCGTCTGCGGTGTCGATAACGGTACCTCCGCCAAGCCCGATTGAGAGTACATCTGGCATTCTGAAATTGGTGCGTACACCGCCAACATAGCTTTCGCTTGATGTCTCCCTGGGAAACCCATTTTTCAAGAAACCAATATCGGTTGTGGTGCCACCTACATCGACAACAACGGCATCTTTTTCTCCGGTTAAAAAACCAGCTCCTCGAATGGAGTTGGTCGGACCGGCAGAACAGGTTATGATTGGAAATGCGCGCACATATTTTTCGTTGATCAGAGTCCCGTCATTTTGACTGAACAACGGCTTGATATTCACGCCAACTGATCGAGAGGCACGCTGGATGGATTCAACGACCATTTCAGCAAATGGCACCATGCTGGCGTTTACAATGGTCGCGTTTTCGCGTTCAATTAACCCCACGCCACCAATATCTGCAGACTGGGTAATATGAATAGCCGGATTGTGACTTTTAATGATATCTGCAGCGCGTTCTTCAATATCCGTCCTTACCGGCGCAAAAACGGAACAGATGGCGACTGAATTGATGCCCTTATGGGCAATATCCTTTGCAATTTTCTCCAATTCGCTCACGTCAAGCGATGCATATTCAAGGCCACTGTATAAAGAGCCGCCACTCACCATATATATATGATGCCCGATAGCCTCTAGCAGGTCAGCGGGCCAACCAATAGCTGGCGGCACGCCGTCTGATTTGGGCAGCCCAATACGAATGATGGCCGTTTTGGCCAAGTGTTTTCTTTGGATGAAAGCATTGATAAACTGCGTCGTCCCGATCATCAAGTTCGAGACTTCGTCTGAGCTAATATTGGCTTTCTCAAGAATACTTGAAAGCGCCTCAACCACTCCCGATCCAATATCATCGGTCGTCGCACTTTTGTTGGTGGCAATGACGGCTTTGCCATGCATGAGAGCAGCGTCGGTATTGGTTCCTCCAACGTCAATTCCCAATCGAAATACCGGATTTTCTGGTTTGTTCTTGTGCACTTTATACTCCTTGACCAGCGTGAGGCTTCGTTTCACTCGTGATGTCTTTTTCGATGTCACCGTTTTTCATGATGAGTTGAATGTTTTTAGCTGGCTCCAAAAAGAGCTCGACATTCTGGATGGGGTTGCCATCGACAACAATCAGGTCTGCCAATGCACCCGGTTTGACTACACCCAATTTATCCTTTCTCTGAAGGAGTTCGCCGTTGACAGAGGTCGCTGACCTTAGCGTTTCAAGGGCACCGCTTATCCTTGCTCGTAGAACGAGTTCCCAAAGTTCCTGACCGTGCAGACCTCCGAACAGGTCGGTCCCCAATCCTAGTTTTACACCGGCTTGTTCACAGTGCTCAACGGCGGCATAGGCATAATCTGATACTGCCGCAAGCTTGTCGTAAGCACCCGCGGGCAAATCTACATTCCCACTTATCAATGCTTCAACAACCGTCAGCGTTGGCACAACAAAAGTTTCGTTCTCTGCAACGGCGGCAGCCGACAAGGCATCTATCATTGTCCCGTGCTCAATTGACCGCACACCCAGGCGCGAGCAACGCATTGCGGCTTCAGCTGTGTGGGCGTGTGCCATTACGTATGTACGTCTTGATGCGGCCTCCTCAACCGCAGCAAGTATCTCACCGTCAGTGAATTGATTCATCCAGATAGGGTCGGTCGGCGACAATACGCCACCGGAGACAAAGATTTTTATCTGATGAGCACCGTTATGCAGCTCATTACGAACAGCGCGCCGAACTGAATCCGCTCCATCCACCACTTTAGAAAGCGCACCCTTGTAACTGCACCCGCACACGTCAAACGGTGCAGGTTTGCGCATATCTCCGTGACCACCAGTTTGCGACAACGCTTTACCACTGATGAATAGTCGAGGCCCTTTTATTATACCTGCCTCTGTCGCATCGACAAGACCACTGTCGGCACCACCTGCGTCACGAACCGTTGTAAACCCCCGACTTAAAGTTTCCTCCAGATAGGCACGCGCATGTTGCGCAAGATGTGACGGAAACAGTCCATCAATAGACCCCACATCTAAGCTTGGGCTGTTGCAATGAAAATGGGCATCAATCAACCCAGGCATCAGGGTTTTTCCCTGCAGGTCTATGACCTGTTCACCCTTTTTATCAGGGTATCCGCCAGTACAGACTTCAATAACCTTGGCACCTTCAACAACAACAACATTGTCCAGAGCTGGGTATAAGTCATACCCATCAAACAAAGCGCATCCTGTAAAAACAATTTTGCCGCTATTCATTGGTATTCCACAATCTGCGATCATCAAAAGGCGGGAACGGGGCGGTAGCACCTTGGGGTATGCTACCGCGACTCAGAGGCTAGCACTCTGAGTGTTTAGAAGCGGAAACTTGCTTCCACGCCGTATGTCGACGGCTGTGCGAGAAATCCGATGTCAATGTCCAGACCGGAGAATTCTCGCGGGTTAAAGTCAGTGAAATATCTTTCTCCGGTAATATTTTTACCCCAGAGGTAAACACCCCACTGATCTGTTTGGATGCCGACCCGGAAATTTAGTAGATTGAGCGGCCCCTGAACATCCACATTGTCCACTTGCCAATACCGGTCACCTCTGTGTTCGTAGTCAACCCTCACAATACCTTCGATGGCATCTGTGACCTTGGGTGTATATTGAAAACCGGTATTGATGCTGAACTCGGTTGTTTTCGGCGATTTGTTGCCTTCGTTTCCAGGGAATGCAGAAATACGCTCTATCTCGCTGTTCGTGGTTCCGAAGGCACCAAAGAAAAGAAAATCCGGTGTCAAAAGTGCCTGCGCTTCAAGCTCAAAACCATAGATCTGTACTTCGTCAATGTTTGTTATAACCTGAGAAGCTGTTGCCGCTTCGACGAAAAAGAACTGAAAATCATCCACATTAGATAGATAAGCAGCACCGTTTAAAACAAGTCGTCTGTCGGCCAAGGTTGCTTTAAAGCCAACTTCGAAATTTTGCAGGGTTTCATCGGCAAACTCGTCAATCACAACACCGGGGGCATTAAATCCGCCAGAGCGAAAGCCTGTGCTGTATGTGGCATAGACGAGTTTATCATCATCAACATTGTAGGTCAGCGTTACCTTCGGCTGCACGGAGTCGAAGCTGTTTTCTCTTGATGTATTCGCCGCCAAATCAGTTTGATCGCGCTCGTCTTTATCGTACCGAAGGCCGAAGGACAAAACAAAGTTATCTGCGAGATCATAATCAAGTTGCCCGAACAGAGCGTAGGCGTTGTTACTATTGTCTTCCCGACGATCAATCAAGAGCAACGCAGGATTGTCTATCTGATCAAACGTGCCGTCAAAATCAAAGAAGCCGCGCGTTCTCAGCGCCCTGTCTGTATGAATGTAATAAACTGTATGAATGTAATAAAGGCCCGCAATCCAACGAAGGCGCTGGTCGTCAGGCGACGTCAGCCTCAATTCCTGGCTGACCATCTCAACAAACAAATCCTGTCCTTGACCAACTTGAATGCCAAGCCCCAAGAAGCCACCTGGGCTATCAACAGGGTTTCGGAAATCAAGGTCACCTCTGTTGATTTCCGTGAGATCGGTATAACCAGTTATGCCCGTCAGCTTTGCAAAGTTCAAATCGGCATCAAACTTAAACGTCAGCTCGGCTTGATCACCAAATGTTTCACCGATTAAATTAAGCTGCGGCGACACAAAATCATTCGCGTTGCCGCTGAACACGACAGAGTCAAACTGACTGCCTGCGCGAAAATCCCTGAACGAGCCACGTAAATCCAGATCCAGCCAATCGTTTGCTGCAACAGATATACGGCCACGAATAGAATAGTCATGATCAACGAAATCCTGTTTCACATTTGCGAATGTATTGGTGATACGCCCATCATCCTGAACATAACTGCCCGCTAGCCGGAAGCTCGCCTTATCCTCAACAATAGGACCTGAAATGCCTGCAGACAGATTAATTGCGTCTCCACGGCCATAACTTGCGTTGAGAAAGCCTGTAAGCTCCTCTGTTGGAGACTTGGTGACAATATTGATGGCACCGCCAATGGCGTTGCGCCCATATAGTGCACCCTGCGGCCCCTTCAATACTTCGATGCGTTCAATATCAAACAGATTTTGGTTAAATTGCTTCTGGTTATTTTGAGGAACGCCGTCAATGATAATGGCGACCGGCGCATCGGCATTATTGATTTGGGTTACACCTCTAACAACAACGAATGTGTTATTGTAGGTGTCTGAGCTATCCAGCGATACATTGGGCGTTAGATTGATAAAGTCCTGAGTGGACTTGATGTTGGCATTTGCAATGGTCTGGGCTGTAAAGGCCGTGACTTGTGCTGGAACATCCTGCAGGTTTTCCGAGCGCCTTTGTGCCGTTACAACAATTGTCTCAAGCTCAAAGGCATCATCTTCATTTTCTGGCTCTTGGGCATGTGCCATCGCCGACAAAAACGTCGCGCAGCTCATTAAAGCTGACGAAAACATCAAACATTCTTTGGTTATTTTACCAAATATCATAACTTCATTCCTCCCCTGGGGCCGCCACTTTGGGCGACATTTTATTAAGCCGTCACTATTTCTCCGGCCCTTTTTCGCCTCTGGTGGCATCATAAGATTCATTAGTTGAATTTTGGTTTTCGATTGTGGAAGCGACAAAAACCAGAGCACAAGCGCCGACAAGCAATGCCACACGCAAAGGAGAGCCGCTTTCTCCGTAAAAAAACACACCTACCAGAATCATGCTGAGTGGTATCAGTCCGCTCATCAGTGGCACCAATCCTGATAAAAGAGTTCCAGAATGAATGAGCCGGGCTAAAAAGAAAATGTTTACAATAAACAGCGAAATGCAGATCAGCGTCGGCAGGAGGCGAGAAAACCCTTGGGTTAAAGGCAGGACAGACAACGCACCGATATTGGCCAAAAGAGCCAACAAAAATAGAACAACAACAGATGGTGTGGGCAACTCCATATAAAATCCTGTAATCCTCGCTTCAATCATAGTTCGAGAAAAGATTTACCATCGCTGGCAGTCTATCGTCACCCAAACCAGAGGGGGGGAGGCATGCAAAAAATGGGGGGGACTAATCTCACAATGTATTTTTCGACCCAATCGTTGCAGAATGAAATGAACTCAACGATTATCGGTCTGGAGAAATTAGCGTGATTTTAGGGTTTGGCTCTACACACATGGTTACAGCATGCAGACAGACTTGAGAAAATTTCAGCCAACTAAACATCTAGCCTACCAGGTAGAGCGGCCCGATGTGGTGGAGAAAGTCTTGGCGTCTCCTCATACTCCTCTGACTATTATTCAAGCCCCTGCCGGATACGGCAAAAGCACAATTTTACTGCAAACGCACGCAAAGTTGGTCCACGACAAAGAAATTGTGGCCTGGATGAACTGCGGCACAATTGACCGCGAGCCAGAAATTCTATTCTCAAATTTGCAACAAGCCCTTGCTTCTGCTGCTGACACTTTTAGGACCTGTTCCCGAAGTCTCGGGGCAATAATTGAGGCCATAAACAAAAGCACATCACCAATAACTATAATTTTCGATGATTATGATGCGCTCGTATCGTCAAAAGCAGACGGCATTATTGAACTTCTAGTATCCAACTTTCCCCGTAATTGCCAACTGCTGATTGGTACGCGCTCCACGGATGAAGCCAAAATTGCTAAACTGGTTTTGGAGGGAACCGCAAAAATTATTGATGCGGAGGCGCTTACTTTCAAACCGCCAGAAATTGCCTCCCTCCTCGCCCCTTACTGCACAACCGAAACAATTGAGCGATTAACGGATGTAGCGGAAGGGTGGCCTGTTGTGATCCAGCTAGCGCGGATCAAGGCCGAACACGAAACTAACGACAGTAAGTTATTAGCTTCTATCCTTCGGCCAAATTCTGAGGTTTTTGGTTTCCTCGCCAATGAAGTTCTCTCAAGTTTGACGGCCGAACAGCGGGACCTGCTCACCAAATGTTCGATCGTTGATGCTGTGAACCCAGATATAGCTCGAGTATTAACCGACAATGACAAAGCACATTCAGTTCTATCAGAAATTGTCCGCCTCCAGCCGTTGGTCAATGTGGAACTGAACTCTCCTTTAACAATCCGGTTACACCCAGTGCTGAGAGAGTATCTTCTCATGTCGTTGGCAAATATGGGGGCGTCAATTACAGCACAACTTAACGTCTCGGTGGCACAATATTATGCCAAAAACAAAGAGCCCTTTAAAGCAATAGAACACGCAACCGCGGCCGGCAATTCGTCCCTTTCGTGCGACATTCTTGAGGAGGTTGGCGGACCGCTAGCAATAATGGACTATGGCCCTGCAGCAATTTGGTCATTACTTGATCATCTGCCGCGCCCGCGGATCGATAGAAGAGCCGCTTTATCGATGATCCGGTTACTTAAAACTGTTGTCAATGGAAACGACCTCCAATTGCAGGAGAGTGCATTCGTCATTGATCAAAAACTTGAAAACTCACCCAATATTTCCCCGTTTCCCAATGAAGAACTGTATCGATTATCCCAGTACATTGTCTTAATCATTTCGGACTGTTGGTCACCGGTCATTGACCGTCTAGACAACCTATCGGAAAGCCTCGAGATATACGTGCGTCGAAAAGCTGCAACCGACCCGAGGGTTCTGGCATTTTATCTTCCTTTTCGGTTTTTTCTTGAATACCGCTATGGCTCGTTGAAAAGAGCTGAAGAAATAGTACTGGAATACGAGAGAATATGTGACGGCAATGGTTATGCTTCGAACTTGCCATCAATTTCTCCTCATATGGGAATGATTGCTTTCGGCAAGGCTGACTTTCAGAGTGCATTACATTTTTTTTCAATGAACTTAACTCATCATTGGGATCGTTTTGTAGGACGTGAAGAGCTTCTGATTAAGCTAGGTAATAGCCAGGCTGCCAAAGTACTATATGAGCAAAACCATATCGAAGATTCGATCGCCAATATCAAAGCAATCGGCAGTGTATTGGAAGCATCATTCCGGGAACTGATTGAAGCGCAGGATGTTACATATGCTTATTGTCTGCTCAGACGTAACGACGTGGATTATGCCATTGCGCATCTGGACGAGGCTCTTCAAAAGAGGGAATTGTATGGTTTGAACAATATGATTCCGGCCATACAGTGTACCAAAGTCAGTATTTTGCTAATGTCTGGAAATGTAACTGAAGCTAATCAAATATTTGATCAGCACGGTTTGTTTTCCAAGTGGCAGCAGGAAGAGCCCCATGGCCATTGGGACTGGAATTATGTAGAAGCGTTTGTTCGTGCGTACATTCCTCTGCTTATCGCCTGCGAACAATTTGAGGAAGCCCTATCCCTTTCTACGCTAGTACAGAAGAAGGCTGCCCTGCATGGACGTCAGCTCATTGTGGCTCTAGCAAACGTCTATGCTAGTCTCGCGCATATGCAAAACAACGACAGCAAAAATGCCAAGATATGTTTAGTCAATGCGCTATCGATCCACGCCATTGGCGGTGCCATTCGGCCTTATATCGATTCTGGCGGCGGTTTAATACCGTTGCTGCAAGAGATTAACAAAGACGATGTGGGTGAGGGCGTCCTCATGCATGTCGCAAGCGTTCTGAACACTTGGCAAAATCACATTGAAAATTCGGCTTTTCAAAACTTTCTTACTGCCCGTGAAAGTGATGTTCTCGTGGAGCTGACCAAAGGCTTTCCAACAAAAATTATTGCGAGGAACCTCAAAGTCGCACCCGAAACTGTGAAATATCATCTTAAGAATATTTTCAAAAAACTCGATGTTGATAGTCGAAGTGATGCCATCTCAGAAGCTTATCGCCGCACATTCATAGTCTAGTTACAATTCGTTTTGCCCTACGAACTGACGCTCTTGGTCCGAACACTAGGTTTCAACACAACTACGACCGTCAAGTTATGAGTCTAATAGATATATGTATAACTATATGATAATATTGTTCTATTTAGATAAATTAAAATTTTGTGTGCGATTTTTGTGTGAGTTTCACGGCACGAAAAACTCCCTTCCTAGAAGCTCACATTGCTTGCGGTCAGGTCCGTGATACTGATGCCAACAACGAACACGCTATCGCTGTCACCGAGGTCAATGTGAACACCTGCTTGTCCGTTTTGGCTCACCGCGGTTGCGGCTGCGATTACATCCGCAAGACTCATAAAATCAGCGCTAGCAAACTGGAGGTCCAGAATGTCTTCATCTGCATCGAAGTCAGTGACTGTGTCATTGCCGCTGGTACGACCAAACACAAATGTGTCAGCTCCAACTCCGCCTGACAGATCATCATTGCCAGCGCCAGCCCATATCTCATCCACACCAGCGCCACCAACAACAGTGTCATCACCGCCGCCGCCAAACAGTGTGTCGTCACCGTCACCGCCGTCCAGATTGTCACTGCCACCACCGCTGAAGACCTGATCGTTATCCGAGCCTGAACTAATGGTATCATCGCCGGTGCCGCCGTATATGGTGTCATCACCCGAACCACCGCCGAGAAGGTCACCGCCGGTGCCGCCACCAAGCATATCCTGATTGTCGTCACCAAACACAGTGTCGCTGCCGGTTCCGGCCCAAATGGTATTGGTACCACCGCCCCCGTTCACAACCGTATTGGTGGCGCTATTGTAGGAACCGCCAACAATCAAATCATTGCCGGAACCACCAAATAGCGTGTCACTACCGGAATTACCTGCATTGGTTTGGCTAACGCTGGTGCTGAAGGTACCGCCAACGATAATATCATCACCCGCCCCGCCACCGATCACATCGTTGCCGGCATTGCCCTGGACCGTGTCATTGCCTGCATCTCCTGGACCAGCAAACGCGATGTCATTCCCATTGCCGCCTGCAACAAAGTCATCGCCGGCGGCGCCAATTAAAGTATCTCCACCATTACCGCCGGAAAGCGTGTCGTCACCGCCGCTACCACCAAGGCTGTCATTGAGGCCGGTACCATTTGTGGTGCCGCCACTCGGATTGGCGTTGTCAACGGGTGTCACCACCGGCGCGACAGGCGCTTCAGCCACATCGGTTACATCGACTGCAAAGGTCGACGTCGAGACTGCAAAAACTGAACCGTCATTCACACTGAAGATGAAAGTAAGCAAGCCATTACCGTTTGCATTGGCGGCGGGCGTGTAAACCAAATTGCCAGCCATTATATCAGCCTCGGTAATCACATCACCCGCTGACACATCTGTACCCAACAACCGGAGTGTGCCGCTGCCCACGGTCAGTGTATCAATGCGCACTGATTGCAGACTGTTGCCACTGTCCACGTCAACAAAGTTAAAGTCTGCCGCCGTCAGCACCCGGCTTGTGTCCTCATTCATCGTAACCGTGTTGTCAGATGCGGTCGGCGCGTCATTAACGGCGGTTATGTCAAGATTAACTGTACCCGCAGCCACATTGCCGGAACCCTCGCCGTCATTGATGGTCACACTAACAGTTGTAGCGTCATTGCCGTTTGCGTCGGTTGCGCCGATATATTGAATGTTGGAGGCTGTATCCAGGTAAATGTTGATATTGGCAACCGTACCCGTCAGCGTCAGGCTTCCTGTGCCCGAGCCATCAACCGTGACGCTGCCGCCGGAGGTGGCCGCCATAGTGCCAGCACCCGCTACCAGGTTAACGGTTACAACACCTGCGCTGTCAACGTCTGTAAAAGTCACTGCCGACAGGTCCAGGTCGCTTGCCGTATCTTCGGTCACAGTCACGTCAGAGGCAAGATCGGAAACAGTAGGGTCATCATTCACCCCGGTGACCGCAATAACAACCTCAACGGTGTCGCCCACTGGCCCTCGAAGAAAGTTGATTTCACCGTTAAATTCACCGGGAAAAACATCCAGAACACCATCGTTATCGATATCAGTAAGGGCAGGTGTGCTGTAGTCGCCGACATCAATGGTGTTAAACGGATTATCGGCGCCGGTGATCTCGGTAAAGCTGGCCATGCCAGCGTTGCCATCATTACGATAGTAAATAAATGTACCAAAATTTTCACCGAGGATCGCGTCAAAATCGCCGTCGCCGTCAATGTCAGCGAAATCGATAGCGGCGAAACTGCCTACATCAACACCGTCGAACGGGTTGGTCACGCCAGTCACTTCGGTGAAACTGGCCACATTGGCATTGCCGTCATTGCGGAAAAAATTGATATTGCCGTCAAATTCGGCAACAAAAGCATCGAAGTCGCCATCATTGTCGATATCGATAAATGTCGGCGCGCTGAGAGAACCCACGTCAACACCGTCGAATGGGTTGCTGGCGCCAGTCACTTCGGTGAAGTTTGCCGCGGTTGCATCACCGTCATTGCGGAAAAAGTTGATGTCGCCGTCACCGTCACCAACGAAAACATCCAGATCACCATCGCCGTCGATGTCAACAAAACGGGGCTTGCTATCATTGCCGATATCAACTCCATCAAACGGATTGTCGCTATTGGTGATCTCAGTGAAATTGGGTGTGGTCGCGGTCCCGTCGTTGCGGTAGAAATTGATGTTGCCGTTGCTTTCACCAAAAAAAGCATCCAGATCACCGTCATTATCGATATCGACAAAATCACCGGAAACTTCAAAGCCGACCCTGCGGAATTCGCCGATGTCCAATGGATTGCCAGAGCCGGCGACAAGGGTATAGGACGTAGTCGGATCAAGTGTGGCCGCGTCAGCGTCAGTGACGCCGATGGTCAGCGTGCGGCTGGCAGCCGGGTCACCCGCTGTGGCGGTGAATGTAAGCGCCTGCAGGAGCGCGTCTACAGCGGTTGCCGTAGCGCTGGCATTGAGGGTGACGGTTGCCGTTGCACCCGCACCGCCTGTCAACGTGCCGATCTGGGTGCCTTCATAGCTCACAGCGCCCGTGCCCCCGACAAAACCGATTTCGCCCGCGCCCGATCCGGTATTCTGCACCGAGACCACATCGCCGGTGACCAGCCCTGAAACCGTGACAGTGCCGCCGTCAAAATTGCCTTCGATGTCTGCAAATGTAACAGCGCTGTCGATCAGTATTGTGACATCTTCTGTGGCGGCGAGGTTGGCAGCAAGGCCTGACAGGGTCGGTGCGTCATTGTCAGCGGTAATATCAATATTAACGGTGTCCAGCGAAACGCTGCCCGAGCCATCACCGTCATCGGCAGTGATTGTTAAGGTGGTTGAATCGTTGCCGTTCGAGTTAGCAACACCGACATATTGCACGTTTGATGCAGTATCGAGAAATGTATTGATATTGGTAAAGGTGCCAGTCAGCGTTAGCGTGCCCGTACCCGAACCGGTAACGGTGACACTTCCGCCGTCTTCCGCCCGCAACACGCCAGCCGCAGCGGTCAGAGTAACAGTTACAGACCCAGCGCTGTCTACATCGGCAAACGCACTTGCCGACAGGTCTACATCGCTGTCTGTATCTTCGGTGACAGAAATGTCGGTAACCAGACCGCTGATCGTCGGATCGTCATTCACCGCGGAGATGTCGACATTAACGCTAGCAGCAGTGCCATCAGTGCTACCATCATTAGGCGTGATGGTCAGTGTGGCCACATCGTCACCGCTGGAATTGGATGCACCGGTATATTGAATATTCGATGCTGTATCGAGATAACTGTTTATATCAGCCGCTGTGCCCGCCAATGTGATTGTTGTGTTGTTCACCAGCGTTTCGGTGACGCCAGCACCAACTGTTGCGCCGTCTGCGGGCATACTGAAAGTGCCAAAGTCAATTGAAAATGTAACCGTCAGAGGGTCTGCGTTAGCGTCCGCAAACGTCAAAGCCGACAAGTCCACTTCACTCGCCGTGTCTTCGATTACGGTGATATCAGTCGGCGCACCAGATAAGGTCGGCGCGAAGTTGGCCAAACTGACAACAATCGTATCCAGTCCTGGATGGAAGTTACCTCCCTCCCCATCCGTGGTCGCGGTAATTGTAAATGATGTAACATTTGTCCAATCGGAAAAAGTGACTGTGTCACCATTGTCATCAAAGAAACTTCCTGTGCTGGCAAGAAGGGTTTCCGTTGTGCCACTGCCGCTGGTGTCGTCGAAGATAACGGATACCAAGCCGGCCAAACTGCTATCTTCTTCGAAATACTGCAGGCTTTCAATCCGAACTGCCGTATCGAAGGTGACAGTAATCGTATAGCTCGGGTTTTCTATACTGGCTGCAAGGGTTTCGCCAGATGTACCCGAAACACCGCCGCTATCGGAATTGAGCCAGCTGCTACTGGACAAGGTGATCGTCATCAAAACATCAGTGCCGTCGATGTTGACAGTTTGAGTGTAGACATTCGCGGCAACAGTGCCGCCTGTCATGCTAAATGTGCCAGACAAGACATGTGGGTATATTTCAACGGCTGCTCGGCGAAATGGCATCGGCGTACCGATATCCCAGCTGCCGCCTAGCACGGACGAGCCAACTGGCCCGCCTGCTGCGAATATTCCTGCACCCGAATGGGCAGCCAGTGCGTTGGTGAAGGCTTTTCCCGACGCACCCGATGCGACGGAGCAAGCCCACAGTGCAAGCTCAGGTGCCTGCGCCAAGGCAAACCGGATGGTGCTCATGGCAAAGGCGTGCGCCTGTATATATGCAGTATCGACGGTAACTCCAGCCAGCGACAGCGCACCCGGTTCGCCGTGCGCAAGGATATGCAGCGATTGAGTGCCAAACCTAGAACTCAGCGCTTGTGCTATCTGTCCAAGCGGTTCTTTGCCGGCTTCCAGAAAAACCACTTCCATAGGGCGGACCAGACCGGCGATTAACAGATCGCTGTCTTCAACGCCAACATCGATAATCAGTAATTCCTTATCCGTACCCGCTGACTTTTCAAATCTATGTGTAAGTTCAGTCATAACGTGTCTCCCGTTGGAATTGGTTTGTGTTAGGCAGAGTTTTCCTGTGTTCAGCGAGCACGCCAAACCGCCTGTCATCAGGTTTTTAGTTAGAGGACCGCCATTTGCACGGGCCTTCTTCGGTACATCTAGGCGTTTACCATTCGCCGCATTTCTTTCGGCCCCCCAGTCGAAGGTTTACAAAAGGCCTGTATTATTTCCGGGACCAGTCACCCAACGAAAAAGTGTTTATCGACCTTGAAAGATCTGCAGGAGTATACAGGTCATTCCCCCACCAAGCTGGCTGGTCGCCGCCATCGGTATTTGCGGTGAAAAACAGGCCGGGCTCTCGCAAGTCTGCAACATAGTTTACGGCTTTAATTTCTTCCGCCAGCCGAGATAGACTGTTTGTTATTTCAAAATGGCTTTCGGCTTCGATCGGGTGCGGCGCGTTAGATGCTGCCCGAGCCATGTCAGGACGACGATTCAGGCTGATTGCATACCGCCTGCCGGTTTCAGGATTTGTAGCGTCATTGAAACAAGTTGCCACCATTTCCGAGCAGACCAGCTCTTTTCTGTTTCTCAGGTAACCACCAGCCACGTGGCTGAGTTCGACCAACAGGCTACGTAAGTCGTCGCCGCATAGCGTAAAAAACAGCTCGATGGCGGCACGCTGGCTTTTGCCAAAATACTGGATCAGTTTTTCTGTGATTTCCTCAAGGACAAAACCCCGGCTTTTGCGCCAGGCGCACATCACCGCAAGAACAAAGGTATTAGAAAACCCGTAATTGATATGCTCTCCGGTCAAGAGATCATTAGCAATTTGGGCCACTGGTCGAAACGGTAATTCCTTGCCGTCCAACTGTTCGGCACGGTCGCAGTAGCGTACCGCCGCCACCGGATTTGGGTGCACCGACAAATATTTTTCCAACTCGGTTACCGCCATGCCGCCGGGGCCAACTTCTATTACAACCGAAGCATCGCTACCCCCCTGTTCGGGACATGCCACAATAGCAACATGAGAAAATCGGTCACCGTCAAATACGGCGATGGATATCTGGATCATCTTGGCCGCCACCACCATGATTTCCTCTGGCGACTTGCCATCGCGCCATGCTTGCAATGCATTGAGCGCAGAGCCGAGAAAATCGGCAAACTCTTCGATCGGATTATCATACTGTTTAATGGCCAGGAGCAGTATGTCACCAGACTTTAAATCGGAACGATTGAAGCTATTAGCTGATTTGGTCAATTGCTGCATCTCAAACATGACTGTCCTCTGCGATATTAAACCAAACGACTTGTTCGGTTTATCTGTCCGGAAGAAATCATGAGACAATAGAGGGAGAAAATCCTGCCAAAGACCCGGGTTTTCCTGCCTTGGCAGAAACATCCACTATGATTGGCAGAAATGACCCCTATGCTTTAAATACTGGGGAATCGCAAAAAAAACAAACAAAAATAGTGACTTATTTCAACTCTTTGGAGATAATTACTGAGGAATCACTGCCGACGGCAGCTGACCGTATTTTTTCTGAAATAATTGCGAAAAATAACTTACATCTTTGAAACCGGACTGATAAGCGGCCCCTGAGACATTAGCTGCACCCGCCTGCAAAAGATGGTGGGCATGCTCCAACCGGAGCGACCGAACCAGCGACGCCGGGGTTTGAGCAGTCAGGTCAACAACCCGGCGGTGCAACTGCCGTGTGCTGACCGCCATCTGGTCGGCCAGGTCAGAAACTTGGAAATCAAAGTCTCCGATATTGTCGGTGACAATCTCTCGCAGTTTAGTTTCAAAAACCTGGTCCTTTGACAGAAGTTTAGCGTCAATTTTTTTAGCCGCTTCAACTGTACGAAAAGTTATCTCGCGTTCCATCAACTCTACTTGTTCGTCATAACGGTGACGAGCGTTATCCAGAGAGCGTATCATTTTGTTAAATCCGTCAGCAATGTCTTCGAATTGATCGCGCGAGCGCGTGTCCAGCCGCACATCGAGGCGGCCTTCGTCCACACTGCCAAGCCCAAGGCGCAGCCGTGCTAGCGGCCGGTCAATCATCCATCCGAGTAATGCGCTGAAACCAAAAACAATCGCGGCAACAGAAAAGATTAAAAACACTGCTACTGGCCATAACCGACTGTGAACGTTTATCCTTTTGCCGACGGCGAGGTCAAACCACAGTGCTTTGTTATTGTCCACTACCACCGGCAATGAGCCCAATGACATTCCCTGAAGCGAAAGCCCCAATCCGGGATTTAGACCAAGGCCAATTTCTTCAATAATTGGCGCCTGCATGCGGACCGCCCCATAATTAAACTGCATATCTCCTGACTTGTCCAAAACCAGTTGAGCAGTATCTGTTGTGGTCCCGTCAATCCCAGTACTTTGTGAAGCCCAGGTTACTACCAGCTGACCGGCGGACGAGGACGTACTGATTTGGCCTGGATAACCCGGCATACATAAAACGGCAATAACCGAATGGTTTCTAATGCATTGATGTGCGCTGGTAGCCTCCGCCCTGAGTTGTTTTTCGGTCAGAGGTATTACCTGACCTTCGGGCAGTATTTCAAAAATCCGTATGTTTCACCGAAGAAACTTAGCGGAAACGGTAGATCGATAACCAGAGCTCCGTCTTGGGAAGCATGGTTTAACATGTCAGCTTCATGCCATTCACGCGGGACTGCCTCTGCCTGATACTGGCCGGAAGGAGAAACCACTATCTTCAAACTACTGTTAGATAAAAAAGGCCGCGTCTTCAACCGTCATATCTTCTTCTTCATTATAAAAAGCCACCACAACTGCAACAAAAGTTGTCATCAGCATGACAACAAGGATGCTGGTTAGCTTTTGAGCCAAATTTACTCGGCGTTCGACAAAAAGAAAGTAAGTGACGATCAAGCAGGCCAGTATGACAAGAATATTGATATAAAAGCCGCCGTAGACAAATTCCGTACCGCTATCATTGATACGGGCTAAAACTGGTGCAAACGAACCAAACACATATGCGATGGACGTGATAAAATAGCCAAAAATAGCTTTTCCCGCATCGTCATGTTTGTCCAATGCTCGCCAGCAGGCAAACAGAAACACGGGGAAAATACTTGTTCGTTGATACAGGCTGTAGGCGAGCATAAATAATGCAGCGCAAAGAGCACCTATCGGCAAGAAAAGTAGCATGCTGTATGCGGGGCTTTGAAAGGCTTCCCCCTGTGACACTGCCACATAGAAGCAATAGGTCCAAACCACTGCTGCTATCAAAAACGTGCCCCAATAGAGCCTCATGAACTGGCGGTTGTCGATTCCTGCAATGATCCTGCACATTTCCGCAAAACTAATAGTCATTAAAACTGCTGCGGGGTATTGAGCGATAAAGAAAGGGCGGGAGCCAAGAGTATAGAGAGAATGGTCGAGTATCAGCGCGATTATAAAGAGGGAAGCACTGGCAAGATAGAAAAGCATTCTGATTCGAATTGGGCGATTTGTTGTCGATCGAAACACTTCAACAAATGCTGCACCTAAGAGCAGCAAGCTTGACAGGCTTATCAATGAAAAGTGTGTCAGAAGCATAAGTAATGCGATCTATTGAGCAGTTGAATTACCTGAGGTTACCACCCTCGAAGCCAAGGTCAATGCTGCCGGTCGGTTCTTTCGCCTTCTTCACGTGATAGTACATCCGCCCAATAGAGCATAAAATACATTCAAACTCGGATCGAAATCGCCATTCGGCCTTAATCAAATCGGCACGTTTTACAAGGAGCAAAGCCTCGATCCAGCCAACAAAGTTAAAGGGCCACCCACCTGATGGTGGACGACCCTTTAATTGGTTGCGGGAGTAGGATTTGAACCTACGACCTTCAGGTTATGAGCCTGATTGACAGGTCTCTAAATTATTGATTTTATTATATAATTAATTTTTTGAAAATAATGTGATAGAAACTGTGAAAACTCTAACTCTGCCAAAACTCATTCTAAGGCCCTTCAAGCGCGAAATTCTATATTTTACTACAGTGCGCCTCAAGCTGAGTATCCTAGTAATTCAGCGGAAAAACCTATACAGCCTTCTACAATTCACAACGCTGGCTTTCAATCCGATCACCCTGAGGCGAACAACAAACTCGTTAACACTGTTGCTTAGGTCAATCAGCACACCTGCTTGACCGTTCCGCATTATCTCAAATTATCTAGCAACCAATATTGTTGAAATAAAACAAAAGTTTACTGAACTTAACCATCCGCCGATGACAACATGTTTTCGCTGACGCTTTGCAAATGTTGCTTCATGGCACTGCAAAGGCCCTTAGCATCGCGCTTAACAAGAGCATCGACAATCTTCTTGTGATCCTCGTCATAGTTTTTCCGTCGCGCATTATTCAGTGACCGACGTTTAATCTCATGCCACTCGCTTTGCTGTCGAATAAATCGGATTTCCTGGTAGAGACATGTCAGCAAATTGTTTTTAGCGGCCTTGATGATTGTAGAATGCAGTTCCGAATCCCAATGCTCGTACTCTTCGGTGTTTTTGGCTTTGTAGGTATTGGCGAGGCATAATCTAGCATATTCGATCTCGGATCGTGTGGCTCTCGACACAATCTGATCCGCCGCCGCTGGTTCTAGTATTACACGAATTTCATTTATTTCCGCTGGGCTGGCATCCCCGAATTTTACAATATTGAGACCAGCACCAGTTGGCGGGTCCTCCATATTGTTGCGCTGCACAAAGGTACCACGGCCGACATGACGCTTAATCATCCCGTCCGCCTCCAGTTGCGCCATCGCCTTTCTTACTGTGTTGCGTGCTGCTTGAAATTGTTCCGTTAACAGTTTTTCCGTCGGCAGCCTAAATCCGTCTTCCCATTCCTCATTTTCAATCCGTTCCAAAACATACGAAATTATCTCGTTCGTTTTTTGTCGGGAACTTTCCCTCACATTCACAATGGTGTCTCCAAAAATTAAGACAGATTCAAAAGACAAAGGTCCAGTAAACAGCCGCCTTATTTGAGCAGTGCACAGCACAGCATGTCAATAGCTTGGCAAAAATTCCGATTTGCAGTTGCAAGTAAATCCATATTGATATAATAAAGATATATATAATATCTGCTAAAGATCTGTTATTGATTTATAGTTCAAACAAGAAATACTCGCGGTGGCGGCGTGTTCGATTTAGTGATCAGGAAAGACCCTTATGAAAATCACCAGAGTAAAATATGATGGTATTGTGTGGGCAGGTTCCGTTGATGAAGCTAACCAAAAGGTTCGATTGATTGCGAGAGACACTGGCCTTACGGATCCAGTTATTGATTTGATCCACACCTTAAATCAACGTGAGGTCATCGATTACAGCGCAATTGAGGCAAGCTTTGACGATATCGAGTTTCTGCCACCCATTCGTCAACCCAGCAAAAATATCATTTGCGTCGGCAAAAATTATACTGAACATGCAATTGAATTTGCTGGCAGCGGCTACGATTCTTCGATGTCAAATAAAGACGATATTGTCCCCGATGCTCCGATTATATTCAGCAAGGCCGCCTGCACCATGATAGGGGCTCACTCTGACATTATTGTTCCCTGGGATCTGACGTCTGAATTGGACTATGAGGCGGAACTGGGCGTCATCATCGGCAAAGGAGGGCGGTCAATCAACGCCGCAGACGCCTATGATCATATTTTCGGATACACGGTCATAAACGACGTAACAGCGCGCGACTTACAAGCGCAGCACAAACAATGGCATCTAGGCAAATCAATTGATACATTTTGCCCTATCGGCCCGTGGATTGTAACCACCGACGAAGTAACCCCCGAAAACCTAGACGTAACATGCCTGGTTAATGGCGAATTAAGGCAGAGCGGCAACACCAGGGACTTTATTTTTGATATCCCCAGCCTGATCGAAACAACCTCTGCAAGCATGACCCTCTCGCCTGGTGACATTATCGCAACCGGCACTCCGGCGGGCGTGGGAATAGGGTTTAAACCGCCAAAGTTCCTCGAATCAGGGGATGTCGTGAAAATCTCAATCAGCAACGTAGGCACAATAGAAAATACCGTCGTCTAATAAGCCAGAAACAATGATCACCAGGAGTTGAGACCGTGCAGATACACAACAGAAATATTGAAATTGATCAGTTCGGCGAAGGAGAACCGATGCTACTGGTGCACGGTCTCGGAGGTTCGGGCAATTTCTGGTGGCCGGTCATCAATGCGTTTTCGGAACGTTTCCATATTATTAATCCGGATATGCCGGGATCGGCAAGGTCCGACAACGATCCCAATTTATCAATTGAAAGCATCGTTGCCGATATGGTGGCGCTGCTAGACCAATTGGGAATAGAAAAGGCTCATTTGATGGGCCATTCAATGGGAACCATCACGTGCCAGCATATGGCAACGGCAATCCCTGATAGAATTATCGACCTGGCGTTGCTGGGCCCGATTCACGAGCCCCCTAGCGGTGCCAGAAGCGCCCTGAAGGAACGCGCAAAATCGGCACGAGAAAATGGCATGAATGGCATCGCGGATGCGATTGGCAATGCTGCATTGTCAAAAGCATCAAAAGCCAACAACGGCAATATTCAGGGCTTCGTTCGGGAAATGATTGGGCGACAAAGCCCTGAAGGCTACGCCCAAAGCTGCGATGCATTGGCCATGGCAAATGGGACCGACCTCTCTAGGGTAACCTGTAGGAGCGTTCTCATTACCGGCGATGAGGACGGTGTCGCACCCGCTGAAAATGTGATGGCAATGAAAGATAAATTGGCTCGATCTGCTATACATGTGCTCGACAATTGCGGACACTGGACCCCGACTGAAAAACCTGAGGAAGTCAACAAAGTCCTACGCGACTTTTACCAAGCATCCTAGACCGGTTGTCAGCCTTCGCGACAAAATTGGAGAGAAATTGTCATGGAAAATATCAAAACTGTTTTCGCAAACGCAAACATTCTCGATGGGTCCGGGGCGGCCCCCTATATAGGCTCAGTGATTGTCGAGGGCAACGCTATCAAAAAAATTATCAAAGGCCCAACAGATAAGGCCGTCCCGGGCGCGACAATGATTGATAGCCATAGTAAAACCCTGATGCCGGGGATGTGTGACGCGCACCTGCATTTAACCTGGAATGATCAGCCCACTCTTGAACATATTACGATGATGCCACCCGAAGAGCACCTTATTCATTCCATTAATGTTGCACGGAAAGTTTTGGACGCCGGATTTACATCAGGGGTTGGCGCTGCTGCCGCACGCCCCAGATTTGATTGTATTTTACGCAACGCCATCAACAACGGCGACATTGTCGGCCCTCGATATCTGGCTAATGGCCAGGAAATTTGCACAATGGGCGGCCTTGGCGACACGTCACCCGTTCATATGGACGTTCAGGACCTTTCTTTTGGATGGCGAGTTTCGGGGCCCGAGGAAATGCGAAAATCTGTTCGAATGTTTATTAAATACGGTGTGGATGCAATAAAACTGAACCTATCGGGCGAAGAAATTACCCCCGTAGCCGCCCAAACTACACCAATGTCGGATGAAGAAGTCGCGATGGCGATGGAAACAATCCAGCCCTATGGCTTGAGAGCCTGCGCGCATGCGCGTTCGGCAGACTCGATTAAACAATGCCTGAGACATGGTGTCGAAGTTATCTATCACGCATCCTATGCCGATGAAGAATGCCTCGATCTGCTGGAACAACAAAAGGACCAAATTTTTGTTGGGCCGGGCCTAGCGTGGCTGGTTCAAACTGCTTACGGCGCATCCGACTGGGGCATTCCACCTGAAAGCGAGCTTGCCCAAGCCTATGCACGCGAGTTGGAGGCTGCCATTGAGGCCATGAAGAAAATGCACAAACGCGGCATTCGGATCGTGCCTGGGGGTGATTACGGATTCGCTTGGACGCCGCACGGTACCAACGCGAAAGATCTTGAATATTTTGTTGACCTGCTTGGCATGACACCGATGGAGGCAATTGTTTCCACGACCAAGTTGGGCGGCGAAATTATGAGGCGCCCCGGCGATCTCGGCCTCATAAAAGAAGGATATCTGGCCGATATACTTTTGGTAAACGGTGACCCACTTTCCGATATCAAAGTTCTGCAAGATCACACCAGCCTCGAAATCATCATGAAAGACGGGCACTTGCACAAAAACACCCCTTAGCGACTGAGGTCGCTTGTAGTCGGAATACATTTGGTGGAAGAAGTTGGCGTTTTCCACCAATTCAGCTGCGAAACAGTATAGTTACGCAGCCTTGTCAAGAATTACATCCAGCAATCGAGCATTTAGCGAAATCAACATTTCATACGCGTTAAGTGTTTCCCTCTACCAATCGAAAATCACACATTTATCCTAGTTGACAAACGATAAAAACTGAACATATAATATATCAATAACTAATTGATCTATTATTGATATGTTTTAGTGTACGTCACTATTTTACGTAGTCCGCGAAAGAAGTGGGCACGATTCCATGACCTTCTTGGGGGAAATCATGGTATTTTCTGGGGAGAGAAAAATGCTAAATTCACACAATATCAAACCCGTCAGCGTTTCACTTCTGGTTATAGCCATGTGCGCACCATCGACTTTAGCAAGCGCACAAGATATCCAGCTTGAAGAGATTGTCGTAACTGCGCAAAGGAAAGAAGAATCGGTTCAAAAGGTTCCTATTTAAGTCACTGCCTTTTCGGCCAATAGAATCGAGAAGATGCGCATTCAGGACTTCGGTGATCTTGGCAACAAAATTCCAGGCTTCGGCTCTGTGTCATTCTCAAAGTCTCGATTCACCCCGACAATTCGTGGTGGGAGCAGTTTGTTGACTGGTCCAGGCGCGGATTCAGCTGTTGGCCTATATATTGATGATACTTATTTCAGTGGCCCGGGTGACTTCGAAGTAGACCTGTTTGATGTTGAGAGAATTGAAGTTTTGCATGGCCCACAAGGCACATTGTTCGGACGCAACACAACAGCGGGTGCAGTGAATGTTGTAACCCGCGACCCTGGCCAGGAACAGCTTGGAAAATTCGAAGTTTCGGTCGGTGACTATGAATTTCTTCAAGTCCGCGGATTCGTGAGCGGTCCACTTACCAATAATGTAGCCGCTTCAATCGCCTTCACCTCAACAAGCCGCGACGGCACATCCTTTAACAGTGTCACCGGCAACGATGTAGACGATCTTGGTCGTTCATCTTTGAGAGCCAAAATTGTCTGGGATGTTAGTGACACATTCGAAGTAAAAATTGGTGCGGGTTTCAATACCATTGACGAAACCGGCGTCGCCCGAGATTTCACCTTGCCAGGCCCCTTTGTGCCATTCGATAATCAAGACCCTGGGCTGGCCAACTTTGTTCCAGACGGCGACCCCAGAACCGTTCAGCAATTTACGGATGGTGGTTACCGTTTGACCCAATACACGGGCAGCCTGCATATGACGAAACAGCTCGATAACGCAGCGCTGATGTCGATTACAACATATCGCAACATGGAAACCGAGGAAGACCCCAACTCCCTCGCTGGCGCACCAATCCCGATTTTCTCAATTGCGGAACCCCGCGATGTTCAAACATTTACACAGGAGTTTCGCTATGTATCGGAATATGAGGGTCGATTTAACTGGGTCGGCGGGCTCTATTTCCTAAATTCAACGGAAAGCCGTGATGGCCGCTATCAAACCTATTGGGAAGAAAATACACGCTTCTCAGGTTTTCAAACCTTTTTCTTTGGATGCAGCAGCCCAAATGTTGCACCGGGAGACGAGTTTATCGGGGGTGGGGCCGCAGACCCAGGCTTCCTGCCTAACCCAGAGTGCGTCGCATCCGACCCCTCGCTCTATGATCCGAACAATTTCAGAGTGTTTCAGGAAACCGAAACCACCAGTATCGCTGCGTTTGCTCAAGGCACTTATGATTTAACCGAAACACTAACAGCGACTGCCGGTGTGCGCTTCACCTATGATAAAAAAGAGACAACAGGTTTCTCGGAAGGAGATCCTGATTTGTTCTGGAACAACTTCTCCACTTCAGGAGAGGGCGCCAATATTCCACAAGGAACAACGGCGGAAGATTCTTGGAGTGAATGGACTTATCGCTTCGCCCTTAATTGGCAGGTTTCTGACGACGTTCTTTTGTACGGCTCTACATCCACGGGCTATCGCAGCGGCGCACATGATTACCTCACAACATCTGCGTTTTTAGGGATCGATGCCCTCACAACGGCAGTAGACCCAGAAACGGTCACAAGTTATGAACTCGGACTCAAAAGTCGGTTTTTTGGAGACCGCGCACAACTCAACGTGGCGGCCTTCCAGTCCACCTACAAAGACCTACAATTCTTCATCAACTTCGGAGGTGGCGGCATTAACACAAACGCCGGTAGGTCAAGAGTTAAAGGCATAGAAGCTCACTTTGATTTTGCCCTGACTACTGAACTTACATTTAACGCCGGTTATGCCTACCAAGACGGGGAAATAACTGGTGCCCTTAGTCCAGTAGATGGTAGCGTTTTGATCCCAGACGGTGAAGTTCCAGGCCAAACACCCAAGAACACGCTTATTCTGGGTCTGGATTTTGTCAAAGAAACAAAGAAAGGGACTTTCTTTGCCCGAGCTGACTTTACTCACAAAAGTGAACATTTCCTGGAACTCGAAAGGCCGCCACAATTCAGATCCAAAACAGATGCGTTGATCAATTTAAACGCTGGATTTGAGTTCCTAAACAATATTACTGTCTCAGCCTGGGTGAAAAACCTCACCAACGAAAATATTGTTCTACACGGCCAGGATTTTTGGGGATCTTTCTGGGCAACCCAAACCACTGTTCCTGGTCAGGAATATCTAGCTCTTGCTGCACAGCCCCGTTATGCTGCACCTCGAACATATGGCATTACATTAGCGTATGAGTTTTAGCCCACCTAATGGGACCCTTTTTATCGTATTGGTATCTCTCATGGGGTTTACCACTACGGGTGCTGCGCACTCCTCGTGTTGACCTACGAGCTATCGCTCTTGGTCCGAACAGTAGGTTTCAACACAACTACGACCGTAATCTAAACGCAAAAGACCCGCCACAAGGGCGGGTCTCTGCGTTTGGTTGCGGGAGTAGGATTTTAGGTGCGCATGCCTATCGGCATTGCTTCCTTGTC